>NZ_QGTF01000011.1:0-145980 GCF_003182025.1 Nocardiopsis sp. L17-MgMaSL7
GCCAAAACAAACATGGCTTAAAGAAAATCAAACACGCGCTGTTGAGTTCTCAAGAAACAATCACTCTTCCCGTACAAGCGCCAGAACCGAAGTTCAGTCTGCTCTTCCGGAGAAGGCTATTTGCGTTTCCGCTGTTGTGTCTTTACTTTATCAGGTGTTCCGCGCCCCGCCAAATCGGCGGTTTGTGGCAGCGTTTCCGCTAAACACGAGATCGGGGTAAAGCCCGTTTTGCTTCGTTTGGTTCCGAGTTGCTGCCTTGCGGCTTTTGCTCGTTTCCTTGAAGCGACTCTCCGAGTTTACATGGCCCGAGCAGTGCTCGAACCACTTTGCTTCGAAGAGGATGTCTGAGATCGCGACCCGGCTCGAGTCGACCCTCGCGGGCCGCTCACCGTCTCGCGGCGACCTGGTGAACATTACCGGTAGCCCACACCCCAGGCAAACCAGAGCTCTGTGTCGCCGGTCACCGGGTGCACAGCGAGGGGCCTTCACCCCCGGCCTCCCTCCACCCCCGGTAGCCGACGTTCCCCCGTGCGCCTACGCGCGCGCGTTCCTTTAGTCCCCAGACCCCCTGAACGCGGTTCCCCAGCCCCCTGAGATTCCTCGAGCCCCCACCCCAGCACCCCCGCTCCTCCTGAACCCCTCCCCACCCACGGAGCTGCCGCTCCCATCCCTCACTCGCGACCCCCGGCCCCCACTGGCAGCTCGGCCACTCACCGAAATGACGAAAAGAGGTGCGGACAACCCTCATCGAATTGACAAATCGATGCTCTGCTGAGGCTTTCCTTCCATCACAACTCTTCACTCATTCAGCACGACACCACCAAGCGTTTGCGCCTGCATGTTCTCGCACGTCAGGAGCATCCCAAAAATCCAAGTAAGATCATTTTCCCCTCTCTCGGACACGGATCGAAAAGTTCTCGAAGCACTCTTGTCATCCAGCCGAATCCGATACATGATGTGCAGCGTCACAGGAACTCATTTTCTGGTCACTTGGTCCTCCCGCCCACGGGACGGACCTCGACCAGGCCGCGTGCCGGAAGTTCGGGGGAACGGCGGGCGCAGCGCGGCCATGCACCCTTGGAAGGACTCGCATGGACTCCTCATCCCCCGACGCCCCTGCCAGCACCCCCGTCTCGACCGGATCCACGACCACCGTGGAGTCCCCGGAGAGCCACACCAGCTGGAAGCGCTTCGCACTGTTCTGCGTACCCGCCGGAGCAGCCATCGGAGGCATCCTCGTCGCGATGGCCAGCGGGGCCCTGGCCGCCTCCTTCAGCGTCTCCGGTCAGCAGTTCAAGATCTCCGCTGACGAGATGCGTGGTGAGGGCTTTACACAGTTCGGGTGGGTCAACGCCACCGCCCGCAGCCAGCCGATCCCCGTGGCGACAGCCGGGATCAGGTCCGCCGAGATCGAGGGGCTGTGTCAGTCGGTCCTCACCACGGAGTTCCCGCTGGTCGGCTCGATCGCCCTTGTGCTGACCGCTGGCGATGCGGGGACCCCGGTTCAGGCCTCGGACCTGGTCATCGACATGGAGCAGATGGACGGCAACGCCGAGTTCACGAACATCGAGATCGGCCGTGACGCCTCCACCCTGGACCAGGGCCCCGACGGGTTCGGCTCGGGCCGCGGCCACACGGACCTGTTCGGCATGCAGTCCGACACCATCCATGTCGAGAACATGGAGCAGACCGCCCGCGCAGCCTCCGCCGGGACCTTCAAGCTCCACAACCTCAGCCTCGGCATCTCACGTGGGGATGCCGAGTGCTTCTAGGAGGAGCCCGGAACGGGTGGACCGCCTGGACCCGGTGGCGCAAGCGACGCCCGTTCCTTGCGGGGCTGCTGATGATCCTGGCCGGGGTCGAGATGGTCCTGATCACCCGTATCCCGGTCGAGCTGATGATCCATCTCGGCGTCGGCGCCGTGTCCACCCTCGTGTTCAGCGGGATGCTGATCGTCCTGGGCCTGGTCACCTGGTTCACCCCGAACCAGCACGTGATCACCGGCAGTTTCGCCGGGTTCATCGCCCTGGGCGCGTTGATCCTGTCCAACCTCGGAGGGCTCGTCGTCGGCACCCTGCTGGCCCTGGTCGGCGGGGGGTTGGCCTTCGCGTGGCGTCCCCTCGCGCGGCCACCTCGTCGACGGCGAGGGCGTCGCCGCAGACGTCATGAGGTCAAAGAACCAGTCTCCGGTTCGGTTCCAGGGGCTGGCACTCGACCACACCCCGAGCCCCCACTGGACCCAGGACCCCAACTGAGCTCCTGACCGCTCACCTCTGATTCCCACCAGCCTGGTCCGCGATCCGACCCGGCGTCCGACGTGTATCTCGCCGCATGTCCCACGGCGTATCCCACGTCGCATCCCGAACCGTGTCACACCGACGGAACCACGAGCCGATTCCCGCTCCGGCTCGGGCCGCAGGACCACCGATCTCCCGGGACGGGTGGGCGACGTACCCCCGCCTCACCCCCGTCGGCCCGTCCCGGGCCCCGTCAGGCAAGTGACGTCCACCTACGTCGGCGCGTGCGTTCACCTCCCGTCGCGCCGGGCGTCCACTCCGCATGGTGCCCGGCCACCTCACCCAAGGAGTTCCCATGTCGGTTCCGCGACCGAGATCCCGCACCCGCTCCTGCCTGGCCGTCGCCGCCGTCGGCGCCCTCGTCCTCGGCTGGGGCGGCCCCGCCCTCGCCGAGCAGCAGGGCCCGACCACGGTCGAACCCGCGGGCGCCGCCTTCAGCGCCGAACTCGTCGGATCAGCGATCTTCACCGCAGGAGACGTGACGATCACCTGCGGCATCTCTCTGACCTCTCCCGGGGACGGCAACAACCTCGTTCCCGACGCCCCTGACAACCACAACCCGGACGGCGCCGTGGGCGGCCCCATCAACGCCCCGAACTTCACGGACTGCACGACTGACGTCATCCTCGTGGACGCGACCGTCACCGTGAGCGATCCCGTCTGGCAGATGACGATGCAGAACGGGTCGCCTTCCCTGGCCACCATGGTCGTCCCGGCGGCGGGGATCGTGGTGAACACGACCGGTCTGGCCACCTGTACCGCCACCGTCAGTCCCACCGCGGACGCGCCGATCGAGGGTGTGTGGTCCAACGGCGACCCGGCTTCGACGTTGGCCTTCGACACCGCGACCGCCGTCGTCGTGGAGGGAGGCTTCGGCTGCCCCAACGTCGACGAGGCCGGGTTCACCGCCACCTACGCGGTGACCAACGCGGACGACCCCGCGAGCCCCATCACGGTGAGCGGCTGACCCGTTCGGGCCGTTCCGCACGGCCCCCGTTCTGACGCTTCTCCTCCTGGCCGAGCCCCGCCCGGCCCTTCCCTTCCTCCCACCGCACCCACGACCAACCACTGAACGGCCGGGCCACACGTGCCCCGAAGTGGCTCGGCCCTCCCTCTCAACCCGCTCCACCAGGTCGTTTGTCGACTTCTCGACCTCTCGATTCGGCGACTCCGCGTAGTCCGCGAAGGCCTCGAAGCCACCGCGATCCAGGGGCCGATGACACGATCCCCGCGACGCCCGTCCCCCGGCCTTGACACCCGTCCCCCGGCCTTTCGAACGGCCGAGGCCGGACCGTGCGCCTCGCCCTCCCGATCCCTCCCCCGCTGGCCCGAGCCCTCCCCGGCTGGGCGCGGTCGCCGAACACACTCTCCCCAGTGACAACTACGCACGAGTAGTCACTCACCTGTCGACGAAGAAAGTCCGTGGCCTCCTCGCCTACGGTCGCAGTACTCCGTGGAGTCACGAGGCGAAGGCTCCGCGGAGGGCGCGGACCGCTTCGCCCGTCCCCGGACCCACTCGGAGACCTCATGGCGTCCCATCCCGGCAGCCCGCCCACCCCA
The DNA here is from genome assembly GCF_003182025.1 of Nocardiopsis sp. L17-MgMaSL7. NCBI lineage: Bacteria > Bacillati > Actinomycetota > Actinomycetes > Streptosporangiales > Nocardiopsidaceae > Nocardiopsis > Nocardiopsis sp. L17-MgMaSL7. The sequence continues at coordinate 3,858 of NZ_QGTF01000011.1, forward strand.
CCGGAACGACCCTCCTCGTCGGCCGGGTCCACTCCGGCGGCTTCCCGCTCCCCCGGCCCCTCCACTCCTCCCGCCTCTTCAGCCTCTTCGGCCTCTTACGCGACACCGACACCATCCCCACCGGCCCCGCCCTCGTCCGCGTCCAGGCTCCGCCACACGTTGAAGGTCGCTCGGGTCCTGGTGAGGGCCGGGGTCCTCTCCCCCGGTCGTCCGGACAGGATCGTCCGCCAGCTCCGCGCGTTGAGGACCTGGGGAGCCACGATCGCGGGCGGCTACGCCGCGGCCGGTGAGCGCGTACCCGACCAGGTGTCGGTGATCGACGAATCCGGCAGCACGACCTTCGGCGAGATGAACCAGCTCGGGCGCGCACTGGCCCGGGACCTCCACGACCTCGGGGTCGGGCAGGGAACCAGGGTGGGCATCCTGTGCCGCAACCACAGCGGACTGGTGCAGGCGGCCGTCGCCTGCGGCCGTCTGGGCGCGGACGCCGTCCTCCTGAACACCGGCCTGGCTGCGGGCCCCCTACTCGACGTGATGAAGCGCAACGAGGTCTCGCTGCTCATCGCGGACGCCGAGTTCGAGGATCTGTACCAGGACCTGGCTCCGGAGATCCCTCGCGTGACGGCCTGGGGTGAACCGCGTGTGCCCGGGGCCCGGATACCCACGAGGAACCGGGTGTCCAGGGGGGCGGGTTCGCCATCGCCCGGGTCGCCTCGGTCTCTCCGGCCGAACGCGGCGCCCCGGGGACTCCAGACGAATCCCGGAGGGCACTCAGCGGGCAACGACCCGAAGGGTCGGGCGGTCGACCCGCCACCACCGGAGCGCCCCGGCAGGCTGATCGTGCTCACCTCGGGGACGACGGGCACTCCGAAGGGAGCGCGCCGTCCCACCCCGAAGGGGCCGCAGGACGCCGCCTCCGTGCTGTCACGCATCCCGTTGGACTCCGAGGACCGCATCCTGGTGTCGGCGCCGGTCTTCCACACCTGGGGGCTGGCCGGGGTGCAGCTGGGCATGTCGATGCGGGCGACGCTGGTGATGCGCCGACTGTTCGAGCCGGAGGACGCGCTCCGGACGATCCAGGAACAGCGGTGCACGGTGTTGTTCGCGGTGCCGGTGATGCTGCGGAGGATCATGGATCTGCCCCGGTCGACCCGCGAACGGTACGACACCTCCTCCCTGCGGATCGTGGCGTGCAGTGGTTCGGCGATGAGCCCACAGCTGATCAGCGACTTCATGGACGCGTTCGGGGACGTCGTCTACAACCTGTACGGGTCGACGGAGGTGTCGTGGGCGACGATCGCCACCCCGGAGGACCTGCGACTGGCTCCGACCACCGCCGGTCGGCCTCCGCTCGGAACCCGGATCGCGGTGCTGGACGAACAGGGCCGGGAGGTTCCGCAGGGGAGCGAGGGAGCGATCCACGTCGGCAACGAAATGCTCTTCGACGGATACACCAACGGAAACACCAAACGAATCGCCGACGGGCTGATGGAGACGGGCGACCGCGGTTACGTGGACGCCCACGGGCTGCTGCACGTGGCCGGGCGGAACGACGACATGATCGTGTCGGGCGGTGAGAACGTCTTCCCGCGTCCGGTGGAGGAGGCGATCGTGACGATGCCGGCGGTGCGGGAAGTGGTGGTGACCGGGGTCCCGGACGAGGAGTTCGGCCAACGTTTCGCGGCCTACGTGGTGCCGTACGAGGGCCGCTCCGTGGATCCGAACGAACTCCGGATGCACGTCCGCGAGGCCCTGGGCCGGTTCTCGGTACCGCGTGACGTGGTGGTCCTGGAGGAGCTGCCCCGCAACGCCACCGGGAAGGTGGTCAAAGGGCGGTTGCCGAGCAGTGCCTCGCTGCGGCCTCACGACTGGCAGCCCTCAGACGAACCGGATGGCTCGCGCAGGCAGGGATAACGCCCCGCGCTCGCGCCAACGAAACGCGTCCCGTTCCCTCGCGGGCTTCTGAGATCCGCCACCACGGTCCCGCGAACCCACGAGCCCTCGAACTCCCCAGCTCCCCGGCTTCCCGGCTTCCCGGCTTCCCGGCTTCCCGGCTTCCCGGCTTCCCGGCTCCAGCGCTACCGTCCTCGGACGCTCACGATCCTCAACCCTTCCCCGGTCTCCTGCCCGACCCCCGACACACTCGCTCAACACCTTTCCCCACTCCCCGACAGCTCCGCGATGGCGCCGACCCGACTCGGGCTCGACGCCATCGCGGACGACTTGACACCTGATGCACATCCCTGTGTCCCGATGTCCTTTTTTGCCTTGTGCGCAAGGCAATTGTGGGCTTTGACATTGGGTGCGTGGTTACTACGATGTGGAACGATGCCCGACCGATCCCCCGCCCCCAGGGGCGACTTCGAACTCCCAGCAGTCGACGAGCAGATGTGCTTCGCGCTGTACGCGGCCTCGCGTGCCGTCACGAACCTCTACCGCCCTCTGCTGGATCCGCTCGGCCTGACCTATCCCCAGTACCTCGTGATGATGCTCCTGTGGGAACGCGGAGAGTGCGCGGTCAAGGAGATCGGCGCGGTGCTGCAACTCGACTACGGCACTCTCACGCCGCTGCTCAAGCGCCTGGAGACCAACCGCCTCCTTCGCCGGGACCGCGACCCGGACGACGAACGCTCGGTGTTGGTCACCGCCACGGAGGACGGAGCGGCGCTGCGGGCCCGCGCCCGGGGCATCCCGGAGGCCATCGGTCGGGTCATCGACCTGCCCCCCGAGGAGTTCGAGGCGACCGGGCTCGCGCTGCGCAAGCTGACCTCCCACGTTCTCGCGGGTGAGGCCCGCATCGAGGCTCCCTAGGGGAGCGATCGCGAGGACGGACACCACGGGGGTCGTGCCCGTCCTGCGGGGGCCGAGTGGGAGAAACGGTGCGGACGGGCTCGAATGCCCGTCCGCACCAGCTTTCCGGAAGCTTCCGGGTTACCGTTGAAGCATGTCGATCTGGGCTTCAGACAACCGCAACGGCCACGTCCGAGAGGCTCTGACCCTCCTGCTCTCGCAGGGGGTGATCGACGACTTCAGAATCAGCCCCGAAGACGAGTTCCCGTTCAGAATCCAGGTGCCCGCGGGGATCGTCCCGATGACGGAGCACCAGGCCGCGCACTTCGCCCTGGGCGCCGTGACCGCGCACTTCGGTCACCTGGCCCGGGACTCCGAGGGGGCGGGGTTCTGACCGCCCGGACGCTCCATCGCACGTGCCGTACTCCGACGCCGGTCTCACGCGCTTCGACATCCGATCATCCCGCCTCGACGGTCGTCCCCACGGCCTCACCCTCAGCAACCGCCCGGGGTGAGTTCCCAGTGACCCGCAGAGGTCTCGGTCAGTGAGGTCCGCACGGCCGTGTTCCAGAGTCCGAGCAGGTCCCCGGAGCCCAGCGCGTAGGCGTGGCCGAGGCGGTGTTCGGCCCGGCCCTCGATGACGTGGACGTGGTTGTTCGCGGTCACGCACTCTCCGGAGGGTCCCTCCGTGGGTCCTTCGGTCGGACCTTCCGTGGGGCCCTCGTCCGGCGGATCGGCGGGCTCACCGTCACCGGTCCCCGCGACGCCCCAGAACTGCGCGGTGTACCCGGTGGAGCAGACCGTGTCCAGGAAGTGGGCCCCCGCCGTGCCGCATCCCGACGACGGGTCGACCGGGGTACCGTGACCCATCCCCGCCACGGAGAAGTACGCGACCGCCGCGTCCGCAGCACCACCGCCGTAGTACTCAGCGGTCGTGGAGCCGGGCAGGTTCTCCGTGCCGTCGGGGGAGGTGGACAGCCCCCACACGTTCCCCCACTGCGCGACGCTCGCCTGACCGTTGGCCGTGGCCACGGTGTGGTCGGCGGTCCCGTGCCAGACCGCAACCCGGGGCAGGCCGGCTCCGTCCGGGAGCTTGGCGCGGACCCGGTCACCCCACTCCTGCGGCGTCTGGGTCTTTCCGGGGTTCATGCAGGTGAAGGCGTCGAGCATGCCGCTGGCGCACCCCACCGGAACACCGGCGACGATGCTCCCTCCAGCGAAGAGGTCGGGGTAGGCGGCCAAAAGTTCACCGGTCATGGCGCCGCCGGCCGACAGCCCTGAGACGTGGACGCGATCGGCGTCCAGTCCGCGCTGGGCGACGGCGTGCTCGACCATCGAGGCCACCGACCGGGCCTCTCCGGAGCCGCGGGCCACGTCACCGGGCTCGAACCAGTTGAAGCACCGGCTGGAGTTGTTGGCGGTCTTCTGCTCGGCGTAGACCAGGGCGAGGCCGGACTCCTCGGCCTGCTCCGCCCAGCCGGAGTGGCGGTGGTAGGCGGCGGCGTCCTGGGAGCAGCCGTGCAGCAGGACGACCAGCGGTGCGCCTCGGGAGAGGCCGTCGGGGACGTACTCGTACATGGAGAGGTTGCCGGGGTTGGGGCCGAACGAGGGCACCGGGGCGAGTTCGGCTGCCGAGGCGCGTGGCGCGGCGACCACCAGGGCCGCCACCGCCATGAGGAGTACGGCGACCGCGGAGAGGACGGGTGTGACCAGCCGTGTCGGGCTGATCGGACTGATCGAGCCCGCCAAGGGGCCTGATGACGCTGGGGTACCGGTCGACGCCGACGAGCACGAGTCCGAGGACGCGGCAGGAGAAGGGGAGCGATGGGGCGGGGGAGTGCATGGCACGGCTCCGGGGGGGTAACGGTGATCGGGGGGTTCGGCCGAACCGGTACACCGAAGCCTAGAACGCGAGTGACCTGAGCAACATGTTGACGGGACTCCGATCAGCTGACTCCGACAGGTGAGAAGTCCACAGTCTCTCGCTCGCGCATGGGCCGAAACCACATGGTCGCGCCCCGGGGTGTGTCTGTGCCCCCTATCCCCCGGTGTGCGGGGCGCGCCTAGTTTTCTGGCATGACGACGCACGAGTTCCTGTCGGACGCCGCGCGACAGGCCCCCGGTTCCCCCGCCGAACCCTCTTCCCACCCCCCTTTCCCTCCCAGTGCCTCGCCATCGCCCAGGACCACCCCTCTCCCGGAGTCCACCTCCGCCCCCTCGGCCTCGCCGTCCCCCCACACCACCCGCGTCGACCTCACGGGAAGGACGGCGCTGGTGACGGGCGCCGCCAGCGGGATCGGCCGCGCGTGCGCCCTGCGCCTCTCCACCGCCGGGGCCACGGTCCGGCTGGTCGACATCGACGGCGCCACCCTCGCCGAACTCGCCGAACAGGGTGTGGGCGAGCCGGTGGAGCTGGACCTGACCGACCTCGACGCGGCCGAGGAGGCGGCCCGTGGCGCGGACATCGTGGTGAACAACGCCGGGGTGCAGACGGTCTCCGCCGTGCAGGACTTCCCTCCGGAGCGTTTCTCCCTCATCCTTCGACTCATGGTCGAGTCGCCGTTCCGCGTGGTGCGCGGGGCCCTGCCGCACATGTACGGGCGCGGATGGGGCCGGATCGTCAACATCTCCTCCGTGCACGGGCTGCGCGCCTCCGCCTACAAGTCCGCGTACGTGGCGGCCAAGCACGGGCTGGAGGGGTTCTCGAAGGTGGTGGCCCTGGAGGGCGCCCCACACGGAGTGACCTCCAACTGTGTGAACCCGGGCTACGTGCGGACAGCCCTGGTGGAGAAGCAGATCGCGGACCAGGCCGAGGCGCACGGGATCCCAGAGGATCAGGTGATCTCGGAGGTCCTGCTGGCCCGCACCCCGGTGAAGCGGTTGATCGAACCATCCGAGGTGGCCGAGATGGTCGCCTACCTGTGCTCCGACGACGCTTCCTTCGTCAACGGGGCGTCCCTGCCCATCGACGGAGCCTGGAGTTCGAGCTGAACACCACCCCTGACCCTCAGGGTCCTCCCCCCGAGAGGTCGGGGGCCGAGCGGCAGGCGCTCTTCCTGGAGCTGCTGCTTCGTGACGCTCCGGCCGTGGAGTACGAGCGACCGGTTCTGCGAGCACGCTCGGACGGTTCGGACGCGGAGACGGTGTCCGCGCTGGAGAGCGCCAAGTTCGCGGCGCTGCGCGTGCGGTCGGTGCTGCGGGACCGGCAGCGGCGCGAGTCGGAGCTGAGCGCGCTGTTCGAGACCGCCAACGACCTCGCCGGGATGCGCAGCCTCGACCAGGTTCTCCGGGCGATCGTGGAACGCGCCCGACACCTGCTCGGGACGGACGTCGCCTATCTGACCCTGAGCGACCCGGAGGCGGGCGACACCTACATGCGGGTGACGTCGGGGTCGGTCTCCGCGACCTTCCAGCGGCTCCGGCTGGCTCCCGGCAAGGGGCTGGGTGGCCTGGTGGCCAGTACGTCGCTGCCGTACGTCACCGCCAACTACTTCGCGGACCCCCGCTTCGAGCACGCCGAGAACATCGACGACGGTGTTCGCGAGGAGGGGCTGGTCGCGATCCTGGGTGTGCCGCTGCGCATGAACGGGCGCCGGGTCGGGGTGCTGTTCGCGGCCAACCGGAGGGAGCGGCCGTTCGCGCACTCGGAGGTGGCGCTGCTGTCGTCGCTGGCCACGCACGCCGCGATCGCGATCGACAACGCCAACCTCATCGATGACACGCGTCGGGCCCTGGACGAGCTGCACACGGTGAACGAACGCCTGCAACGGCACACGGCGTCAGTGGAGAGGTCGGCTGCCGCGCACGACCGGTTCACTGACCTCGTGCTGGGCGGGGGAGGGGTGCGGGAGGTCGCTGCGGCGGTCGCCGAGGTCCTGGGCGGAACCGTGCGCATCCATGACCGGACCTCCGACGAGTCGGTGACCGCTTCCCCCGAGGGTGTGGCCGGTGCCACCCATGTGCACGGGATGACCTACGGGACCGGCACATCCAGAGCTGCTGGGACGACCAGTGCGGCCGGTACGCGCGAGACCGTCGGTGTTCCTTGTGAGCCCGAGGGGGACGGGGACCCCCTCTCCGATGGAGACGCGGGGATCGCCGAGGCCGCTCGATCCTCCCTGGCCAGCGGGCGCGCCGTGTCCGTCGAGGACGCGTGGGTGGCGGCAGCGGCGGCGGGCACGGAACCCCTGGGCACACTCGTGCTGCGCGGAGTCGAGCTGGACAGCACCGACCAACGCGTGCTTGAGCGGGCGGCGATGGTGACGGCGCTGCTCCTGCTCATCCGCCGTTCGGTGAGCGAGACGGAGCACCGGGTCCGCGGCGACCTGCTCAACGAACTCCTGGAAGTGCCCGCGCGTGACCCGGTGTCCCTGCGCCAGCGGGCGGCGCTGCTCCACGCGGACCTGGACACCCCCCACGTGTTGGTTGTCGCGGAGGCGCCCGGGGGAGACCCGCAGCGGTTGCGCTCGGCAGCGGCCTTCGCCGCCGAGAAGGTCGGCGGGCTGGCGGCCGCCCGGGGCGGGAGGCTGGTGTTGGCGTTGCCCGGATCCGACCCCTCCGAGGTGGGCGGTCGGGTGTCGGCGGAGCTGTCCGCCGCCGCCAACGGCCCGGTGACGGCCGGGCTGGCCGGACCCACCCGGGGTCCGGAGACCTTCCGGGACGCGTTCACGGAGGCGGTGCGGTGTCTCCAGACCCTGCGGTCCCTGGGGCGGATCGGGGACGCCGCCACCACTGACGACCTCGGGTTCTCCGGGCTCCTGCTGAGCCAGGACAGGGACGTCCCCGGTTTCGTGGCGGCGACGCTGGGCCCGCTCCTGGAGTACGACGCCAAACGGGGCACCCTGCTGGTGGAGACCCTGCGCGCCTACTTCGCCGCCGGGGGCAACCTCTCCCGCGCCAAGGACGACCTGCACATCCACGTGAACACCGTGGCTCAGCGCCTGGAGCGGATCGGGCAGCTGATCGGAGCGGACTGGCAGATCCCCGACCGCGCGCTGGAACTGCAACTCGCCCTCCACCTGCACGGTCTGCTCGACAAGGGCGTGGACCTGCTCGGCGACCAGTGAGGCCGGCCCACAGGCCACGGTGCTCGGCCTGCCCGCCCAGAGTTTCCGGTGGTGGGCCCGCGACCACGTCACGGACTTCACCACCGGCGGTTGAACCAGGCGGCCAGGGCGACGAGGCGACCCGGCCGATCCCCGAGCAGGTGAAAAGGGCGTGGGATCGGGAGGGGTCCGGCCCCGGTTCCGGGTTCGGTTCCCCGGTCCCCGGTCTCCTGTGCCCCGGATCCGTCAGCAGGGGCCCTGGTCCGACCAGGCGCCCCACTCGCCGCCCATGTCCGGCGGGAAGCCCTGGATCCACCAGCGGGCCTCGTAGGTGCGCCCCTCGTAGTGGACCCGGTCGCCCTCCTCGTAGATCGTGCCCCCGTCCCAGGCCGTGCCCGAGCAGGACGCCGGGCTCTCCTGGCCACCGCCGTTGCCTTCGCCTGCACCGCCGTCCCCGGAGCCACCGGCGGTCCCGTCCTCCGGGGCCTCCGTTACCTCCTCGGGGCCGGTGGAGACGGTGAGGGTGACGGCACCGTCCTCGGGCAGGATCGTGCCCGGCTCGGGGTCCTGGCCGCTGACCGCCCCCTCTTCGACGGTCTCGCTCGGGGCCTCCACCACGGACACGGTCAGACCGAGCCCGGCCAGCGCCTCGGAGGCCTCCACCTTCCCCATCCCCAGCAGCGTGGGAACGATGACGCCCTCGCTGACGTGCAGGGTGACCGGCTCCTCACGGTCGCCGTCCTCGCCGACCTCGGGCACCGAGGACAGAACCGTGCCCGGGGCCTCCTCGGCGGAGTGCTCCTGGACGACCTCGACCTCCGTGAACCCGGCCTCGCGCAACAGGGCGCGGGCGTCGTTCTCGGTGCCGCCCGCGACGTCCGGGACCTCCGCGTGCTGAGGGCCGACCGACAGCGACAACAGGATCGACTCGCCGCCCTCCAGCTCCGTGCCCGCCGCGGGCTCTGTCGCGGCCACCTCTCCGGGATCGACGTCCTCGCTGTAGGCATCCTCGTAGGCGAAGGTGAGGTCCAGTTCCAGGGCGGCCAGCTCCACCTCAGCCTTCTCCGGGGAGAACCCGGCGAGATCGGGGAGTGGGGTGTCCTCACCCGGGACCAGGGCCCATCCGGCGACGCACAGCGCCAGCACCACGGCCCCGGCTCCGACCAGGACGGGCAGACGCCGCCACGGGGGAGTGGTCTCCGCGTTCCCCGCGGGTCCCGGGTCCGCCTCGGCGGCGAGGGCGTCGGCGACCACGATCGGGATGGGCTGGGTGATGTCGCCGCCCTCGTCCCGGGGCTGGGGCAGCGACCTCAGCACCTGATCGACCAGGTTGAGGTACTGCCCGGCGTCGCGCGGCCGGTAGCGGGGGTTGGGTTCGGTGGCGTTGGAGACCAGCATGTCCAGGTCCGGCGGCAATCCGGGGACGGTGGCCGAGGGGCGCAGCGGTTCCCCCTCCTCGACCCGGAGCTCACCGGTCAACAGGGCGTGCAGGAGCGCCCCCACTGCGCGTACGTCCGAGCGCGGGGTCAGATCCTCGGCGCCCACCAGTCGGAACCCGGTCACCGTGACCCGGCCGTCGGCCCCCAGCACCACGTCGTCCGGGGTCGGGCCGCCGTGCACCAGACCCTGGTCGTGGGCCGTCCGGAGCGCCTCCAGCGCCTCGGCCACGATACTCAGGGCCATGTGCGGGTTGTAGCGCAACCCCTGGTCACCGCCGCTGAGCACCTCGGCGAGGGTCTCTCCCGGAGTGGGCTCGGTGACCAGGTACACGTGTTCGCCGTCCCGACCGTCGCCGAGCACGCGCACGAGGCCGGGTGCGTGGAGCCCCGCCAGGGTCTGGGCCCGGCCCAGGAAGGCGTGGACCACGGCGGTGTCGGCCACCAGGTGGGGATCGAGGAGCGTGACCGTGACGGGCTGGTCCGCCACGGTGTCGTGCCCTTCGTGGACGGACACCGGGCCGTCACCGCTGACGCGGTCGCCCACGAGAACGCGTCCGTGCAGCGTGACACCGGAAAGGGGGGAGGGGGTGGGGGACTCCATGAGTCGGATTCTACGGCGCCGAAACCACGCGAGGCCTGACCCAACGGTCCGTATACGGACAGGGGTGAGCGAATACGGACACACGGTTCCCTCTGCCCGAATACCCCCTGGCCAAGAGGCGAGACCGTCCCGGGACGACGGGAGTAGAGTCGGCCAGAAATTCCTTCGCCCCCTGTGAGGCCCCATGAACACCCTCGAAAGCAACCACGACCGGGACGATCGGGCCGCCGGTGTCCTGCTCGGGGCCGCGTGCGGCGACGCGCTCGGGGTGCCCTACGAGTTCGCCGCCCGACTGTCCGAGGAGGAGGTCCCCGCGATGGTCGGTGGTGGCCTGGGGCCCTACGCCCCCGGGGAGTACTCGGACGACACCCAGATGGCCGTGTGCATCGCGGAGTCGCTCCGGGACCACGACGACCCCCGCTCCGGGCCGGCTCTGGAACAGACCGCCCGGGCCTTCCTGACCTGGCGCCGTGACGGGGCGACGGACATCGGCGCGCAGACCGCCCGAGTCCTGGGAGACACCGAGCGGGCCCTGGCCGACGACGGTGCGGGGGAGACGGGCGCCGCGGAGGCGATGACCCGACTCTCCGCTCGGATGTTCGGCGCCGGGGAGCGGAGCGCGGGCAACGGGTCGCTGATGCGTACCGCCCCGCTCGCCCTGGCGCACCTGGACGACCGCCACCAACTGGCCGAGACCGTGCGCGTGTACAGCCTGCTCACCCACGGCGACCCGCTCGCTGCCCAGGCGTGCGTGCTGTGGTGTGAGGCGATTCGGCAGGCCGTGGTGGACGGGTCCGACGAGGGTCCGCGCTCGGGCCTCGACCTGCTGGAGTCCCACGACCGCGACACCTGGGCCGGGCACCTGGCCGAGGCCGAGGACTCCCCGCCTCGGGCGTTCGCACCCAACGGGTTCGTGGTGCGCGCGCTCCAGGCAGCCTGGTCGGCGATCGCGCACACCCCGGTGGAGGCGGGGGACCGGAACCGGTACGCGGCCCCGGTGTGGGCGGCGGTGCGCGCGGGCGACGACACCGACACCGTGGCGGCGATCGCCGGTGCGCTGGTGGGAGCGCGGTGGGGACGCTCGGCCGTCCCGGAGGAGTACCTGGCGGCGGTGCACGGATGGCCGGGCTACCAGGCGGACGGGCTGGCGAAGCTGGCCGGTGAGATCGTGCGACGGCACGGGGGCTAGACCCCGCGGGCCCGTTCGAGGGTGAGCGGACACGGACTCCCGGGGAATCCGGCGCCACGACCGCCGAGGGCTTCCGTTTGCTGCCGGGGAGCGGACGTGGGGCATCATGGTGGCGCACGGAAGCGGGAACGCGGTACGGGAACGGGGAGCGGCCATGGCGGAGCGAATCGACTGGGTGCCTGCGCACGATCACCCGGAGCTGACGGCTGACTCGGTGCGAGCGGCCATCGCGCCCTTCGACGGTTCGGTGCGCGCCGCCGCGATCGATCCCGAGTTGGCGGACACCGCCGAGTTCTGCGAGGCCTACGGGCTGACCCTGGAGACCAGCGCGAACTGCGTCGTGCTGTCCGCCAAGCGCGGCGGCGAGGTGACGTACGCGGCGTGCATGGTGCTGGCCACGGACCGGGCCGACGTCAACGGGGTGCTGCGCAGACACCTGGGGGCACGCAAGGCGTCGTTCGCGCCGATGGACGAGGCGACCGGGTTGACGGGCATGGAGTACGGGGGCATCACCCCGTTCGGGTTGCCCGACGGGTGGCCGGTCCTGGTGGACAAGCGGGTGCACGACACCCCGTGGGTGGTGGTGGGCAGTGGATTGCGCCGCTCGAAGCTGCGCGTTCCCGGCCCGCTGCTGGCGGAGCTGCCGGGTGCCGAGGTGCTGTCGCTGACACGCTAGGGGGCGGGTTTTCGCCCGCGCTGGGACCTCCACGAGTCAATTTGTCGACAAATCCACGAGTGGTTAAGGCGGGTTTCGGAACGGGGGCGGCGTCGTCACTAAGTGCCTGAGCTTGGGACATACCGGTTTCCGCTGAGGGCCTGACCGGAAGTGGGGTGCCGGCCTCCGGACCCGTGGGCGGAAGCGGGGCCGGGGGCGTTCCGGACGCACTCTCCCTGGTCGACGCCCTCTCCGACTGATCGTCCGGGGAACCCTTCCTACGAGGAGGGGTAGCGCAGGCGGTACCACTGGGGCGAGGTGCGGTTCATGGGGAATCCGAGCCCCCTCCGAGGGGCGTCCTCCACGTCGAGGAGGTCCCACCCGGGGAACGCCTCCTGGACCTCGGCCTGGGACACCCCTCCGACCATCTTCCGGAAGATCGACGGCCCGAACTCCAGCATGATCAGGGTCGCTCCCGGGGCGGCGAGCGCCGTCACGCTGCGCCCCTGGGCCGCTCGCTGTTCGGCGTCGAAGCCCTGGAAACAGCCGATGTCGATGAACAGGTCGAAGCTCCCCAGGTCGGGGGAGAGGTCGGTGGCGTCCCCGACCAGGTAGCTCACCTCGGCGGGCCCCTGGAGGCGAGCCGCCTCGACGGCGGCGGGGACCAGGTCGACACCGGTCACGTCCCAGCCCTTCTCGGCCAGCTCCGGGGTGAACCGCCCCCGGCCGCATCCGATGTCCAACGCGCGGCCGGGACCGCCCCTCTCCTCGGCCTCGCGGTCGAGGAAGGAGAGGAACCGGACCATGGCCACGGATCCGTAGCGCTCCCACGGGGTGACGCCGAGACGGTACATCCGCGCGTAGTTGGTCATGGCTCCACGGTAGGCCCCGATACCGGAGGTGGCCAGGCATCTCGGGTCACCAGGGAAAGCGCTGGTGGGACATTGCCCGGCTGTTCGGCGCCTATTTACTGACCGATCGGTCTGTAATACTGTTCGCTCAGACCCACACCGAGGAGAGGACCGTCACGTGTCCGAAGTACTGGAGAGCTACGCACAGGGATCGTGGTTCACCCCCGCGGACGAGGGTGCCCCGCTGGCCGACGCGAACACCGGCGAGACCGTCGCGCGGATCTCGAAGCAGGGACCCGACGTCGCCGCGATGGTCGAGTACGCACGTGAGGTCGGCGGCCCGGCGCTGCGCCAGCTCACCTTCCACCAGCGGGCGAACATCCTCAAGGAGATCGCCAAGCACCTGATGGGGTACAAGGACGAGTTCTACGCCCTCTCGCACCGCACCGGCGCCACCAAGCGCGACACCGTGGTCGACGTGGACGGCGGCTTCGGCACGCTCTTCAGCTTCTCCAGCAAGGGCCGCCGCGAACTCCCCAACTCGACGGTCATCCTGGACGGTCCCCTCGAACCGCTGGGCAAGGGCGGCACGTTCGTCGCCCAGCACGTGTACACCTCGCGCCCGGGCGTGGCCGTGCAGATCAACGCCTTCAACTTCCCTGTCTGGGGCATGCTGGAGAAGCTCGCCCCGGCCTTCCTCGCGGGTCTTCCGAGCATCGTCAAGCCCGCGGGCCAGACCTCGTACCTGACCGTCGCGGTCGTGAGGCGCATGGTGGAGTCGGGCCTGCTGCCCGAGGGCTCCCTCCAGTTGCTGGTGGGCAGCCACCGGGGCCTGCTCGACAACCTGGGACCGCAGGACATCGTGGGCTTCACCGGTTCCGCCGCCACCGGGGCCCTGCTCCGGGAGCACCCGAACGTCGTCCGTGGCGGTGTGCGGCTGAACGTCGAGGCCGACTCGCTGAACTGCTCGATCCTCGGCCCCGACGTGGGTGTGGCGGACCCCGAGTTCGATCTGTACGTCAAGCAGGTCGTGGCGGAGATGACCGTCAAGGCGGGCCAGAAGTGCACCGCCATCCGCCGGGTGATCGTGCCCACGGCGATGGCCGAGGCGGTCACCGAGGCCCTGACGGACCGCCTGTCGAAGGTCGTGGTGGGCGCCGCCGACCACCCCGACGCCCGGATGGGCGCCCTGGTCTCCCTGGCCCAGCGCGAGGAGGTCCGCAAGGCCGTCCGCACCCTGCGCACCTCCAGTGAGCTGGTGTTCGGCGACCCCGACCGGGTCGAGGTGACCGGCGCCGACGACGGCACGGGCGCGTTCATGTCGCCGATCCTGCTCCGTGCCGCCCCCGGCGCGAAGGAGCCGCACGATGTCGAGGCCTTCGGCCCGGTCAGCACGATCATCACCTACGACTCCGTGGCCGAGGCCGTGGAGCTGGCCGCCCGCGGCCAGGGCAGCCTGGTGGGTTCGCTGGTCACCCACGACGAGGATGTGGCCCGGGAGGTCGTCCTGGGCGTCGCACCCTGGCACGGCCGCCTCCTGGTGCTCGACCGGGACGACGCCAAGGAGTCCACCGGCCACGGTTCACCGATGCCGGTCCTGGTGCACGGCGGCCCCGGTCGCGCCGGCGGCGGCGAGGAGATGGGCGGTGTGCGCGGTGTCAAGCACCACATGCAGCGCACCGCCGTGCAGGGCTCCCCGGACATGCTCACCGCGATCACCGGCCACTGGACCACCGGTTCGCGCAGGGCCGTCGGCGAGGTGCACCCGTTCCGCAAGGACCTCGGCGAACTGCGGATCGGCGACACCATCGAGTCGGCGGAACGCAGGGTGACCCGCGCGGACATCGACCACTTCGCCGAGTTCACCGGTGACACCTTCTACGCACACACCGACGAGGAGGCGGCCGCCGCCAACCCGTTGTTCGGCGGGATCGTGGCGCACGGCTACCTGGTGGTGTCGCTGGCCGCCGGGCTGTTCGTGGACCCGGCCCCGGGCCCGGTGCTCGCCAACTTCGGCGTGGACAACCTGCGTTTCCTCACTCCGGTGAAGGAGGACGCGGTGATCCGGGTGACGCTGACCGCGAAGCAGATCACCCCGCGCACGAACGCGGAGTACGGCGAGGTCCGGTGGGACGCGCTCGTCACCGACCAGGACGGCGAGCCCGTCGCCACCTACGACGTCCTGACCCTGGTGGCCAAGGGCGAGGAGTAGCCCCGTCCGGTTCGCGTGTCGATCCGTCGTCCTGTCGACAAACCGACAGGGCGCGGATCGATGTCCGCCCGACGGCCCGCGCCTCCCGCTCCCGTTCGCCGAGGGGAATCGGTTCCCCGGAGCCCGCCCCACCGAGTCCGGACCCAAGGCATAACCCGTGTTTGTGTTCCCGAAGGACGTGTCTTCCTAGGGTGAGTGGGGTGTGCACGCCGAGTTTCCCGACACGGGTGGGGGCAACATGGGACGCATCACCGTCGACGCCGAGAACAGCGATCCGGTCGAGCTGTACTACGAGGACCAGGGGAGCGGCCAGCCGGTCGTCCTCATCCACGGGTACCCGCTCGACGGTCGGTCCTGGGAGCGGCAGACCGCGGTCCTCCTGGACTCCGGATACCGGGTGATCTCCTACGACCGCCGGGGGTTCGGGCAGTCGTCGCACCCCGCGGACGGGTACGACTACGACACCTTCGCCGCCGACCTCAGGACCGTGCTGGAGACACTCGACCTCCGGGACGCGGTGCTCGTCGGATTCTCCATGGGCACCGGAGAGGTCGCCCGCTACCTGGGGTCCTACGGCTCCGATCGGGTCAGCAAGGCGGTCTTCCTCGGATCGCTCCAGCCCTTCCTGCTCCAGACTGACGGCAATCCGGGCGGCGCCGCCCCGCGCGAGTTCTTCGAGGACATCGTCGCCCAGGTCCGGGCCGACCGCTACGCCTACTTCACCGGGTTCCTGGCGGACTTCTTCAACCTGGACGAGACGCTGGGCGACCGCATCAGCGACGAGGCCGTGCGCAACAGCTGGAACAGCGCCGCGAACTCCGGTCCGGTGGCCTCCGCCGCCTGCCCGATGACCTGGATCACCGACTTCCGCGAGGACGTGCCGAGGATCGACGTGCCCACGCTGATCGTGCACGGCACCGGCGACCGCATCCTGCCGGTGGACGCGACGGGGCGCAGGTTCGCCGAGCTGCTGCCCTCGGCGGAGTACGTGGAGTTCGAGGGAGCACCGCACGGCCTACTGTGGACCCATGCTGAGGAGGTCAACGAGGTGCTGCTGCGATTCCTGGGCACCTGACGTGAGGGAACGTGACCGGAGTGTCCGCCCACGGCGCACCACCAGGCTGCGGGTGACCGAGGACTTCGCCGCGCCGCCGGAGCGGGTGTTCGCGCTGATCCTCAGCGAGGAGGGGTTCGTGGACGCCATGCCCCCGGGCGTGGAGGTGCTGAGCTGGCCCGAGCGGTTCGGTGAGGGTGAGGTCCTGGACCTGCGCTGGGGCGCGGCCGGGGTCCACCCCGTGCGCTGGGTCGCCGTCGTCGACGCCTACGAGGAGGGCCGCTCCTTCAGCGACCTCCAGGTGCGCGGTCCGCTGCGGTACTGGCGGCACACCCACACGGTGGAGCCGTACGGCGAGGGCACACGCCACACCGATCTGGTGGAGTTCAGCACCGGCCTCGGTCCGGCCGGTGACCTGGCGGTCGCGATCGGCATCCGCGGGGCCTTCGGTCCGAGGCTGCGCCGCATGCACGCCGCCCTGGATCGGCGCGGTGCGTGCGAAGTCCCAGACGCCTGAGAATCGAGGGGATGGCGCGGAGGGCCGGGCAGCCGGGCGATTCGGCCCGTTGACACGGAGGCCGACCAACCCCGGGGGGCGTGTTCGGTCAACGGGACAGGGAAGCGTCCCGGAGGTGCCGACTCCTCCGGGACGCTGGTCCTTCGCCCTACAGGCGGGCGATCGCCTTCGCCGGGCTCTCCATGGCGTCGGCGACGACGCGCATGAACCCGGCGGCCGCGCCGCCGTCACAGACCCGGTGGTCGAAGGCGAACGACAGCTGGGTGACGCTGCGGACCGTCAGTTCCCCGTCCACCACCCAGGGCCTGTCGATGATCCGGCCGAGGCCGAGGATCGCCACCTGCGGGTGGTTGATGATCGCCGCGCTTCCGTCCACGCGGAGCGCGCCGTAGTTGTTCAGCGTGAACGTGCCGCCGGTGAGCTGCGCGGGGGTCGCACGGCCCTCGCGGGCCAGCCTGGTGAGCTCCCTGATCTCGGTGTCCAGCTCGCCGGTGGTGAGCCTGTGTGCGCCCATCACCGCCGGAGCGACCAGGCCCCGGTCGGTCTGGACGGCCAGGCCGAGGTTGACGCCGTCGTACTGGACGAGCTCCTCGCGCTCGGTGTCCACGAGGCCGTTGAGCTCCGGGTACGCGCGCAGGCCCGCGAGGACGAACCTCGCCACGTAGGCGAGCAGGCCGGGGCCTTCGGGATCGGACTGACGCAGGCGCACCAGTTCGGTGGCGTCCACGTCGACCCACACGGTGGCCTCCGGGATCTCGGCGCGGCTGCGGGAGAGCGAGGCGGCCACCGCCCTGCGAAAGGTGCCCATGGGGACCCGCTGGGACTCGGTGAGGCCGGTGCGGGTGTCGACGGCTCCCGGGGCGACCGGCGCCGGGGCGGTGGCCGGATCGGCCTGGGAGGGAACCGCGACCGGGGCGGACGGGGCCGGAGCGGTGTTGGCACCGGCCGCCTCGATCGCGGAGCGTACGTCGCGGCGGGTGATCAGGCCACCCGGTCCGCTGCCCTGGATGTCGGCCACGCGCAGCCCGGCCCCGCGGGCCAGCTGCCGGACCAGGGGCGAGGTCACCAGTGGAACCCGGCGTACCGGGGCCGCCTGGACGGGAGTCACCGGGGCCACCGGGGCGGGCGGCTGGGCGCCGCGCGCCGGGGGCCGGGGGCGCGGACGGCGGCGGCGACCGGTGCCGGTGGACTCGGGGGTGCCGTAGCCGATCAGGACGTTGCCCGAGCCCGCCCGCTCCTCCTCGCGGTAGCGCTCACCGTCGGCGTCGGCGGTCACGGGCTCCGCGGCCGGAGCCCCGGCGTCCGGCGTCCCCGTGGCGGGGGCCGTCTCGGTCCGCACGCTGATCAGCGGCTTACCGACCGCCATGACCTCACCCTCCTGCCCGTGCAGGACGGAGACCGTCCCGGCGAAGGGCGAGGGCACCTCGACGATGGACTTCGCGGTCTCCACCTCCGCGACGGGCTGGTCGAGGGTGACGGAGTCGCCCACGGCGACCAGCCACTTCACCACCTCGGCCTCGGTGAGGCCCTCCCCGAGGTCGGGGAGGTCGAACGTGCGGGTCGTCACTGGTCCTCCCACTGAAGGTCGTCGACGGCGTCCAGGATCCGGTCCACGCCGGGCAGCTGGAAGCGCTCCAGCTTGGGCGGGGGGAAGGGGATGTCGAAACCGGTCACCCGGCGGACCGGGGCGGCCAGGGAGTGGAAGCAGCGCTCGGTGACGCGGGCGACGATCTCCGAGGCGACGCTCGCGTACCCGCTGGCCTCGGCGACCACCACGGCACGACCGGTGGAGCGGACCGCCGCGCACACGGTCTCGTCGTCGAAGGGGACGACCGAGCGCACGTCCACGACCTGGAGGCTGCGGCCCTCCCGGGCGGCGGCGTCGGCGGCCTCCAACGCGGTGGACACGGAGGGCCCGTAGGCGATCAGGGTGGCGTCGGTGCCCTCGCGGCGGACCACGGCCTGCCCGATCCCGGGTGCGGGCCGGTCGAAGTCGATCTCCTCCTTGGCCCAGTAGAGCTTCTTGGGCTCCATGAAGACCACGGGGTCGGGGGAGGAGATGGCCTCACGCAGCAGGTAGTAGGCGTCCTCGGGGGTGGCCGGGGTGACGACCTTCAGGCCCGGGGTGTGCGCGTAGTACGCCTCGGAGGAGTCGCAGTGGTGCTCCACGCCGCCGATGCCGCCCGCGTAGGGGACGCGGATGACGATGGGCAGGCCGACCCGGCCCCGGGTGCGGTTACGGGTCTTGGCGACGTGGCTGGCGATCTGCTCGAAGGCCGGGTAGGCGAAGGCGTCGAACTGCATCTCGACCACCGGACGCATGCCGTTCATCGCCATGCCCACGGCCATGCCGACGATCCCGGACTCCGCGAGCGGGGTGTCGAAGCAGCGGTCCTCGCCGAACTCGGCGGTCAGGCCGTCGGTGATGCGGAAGACGCCGCCGAGGGGGCCGACGTCCTCACCGAAGACGTACACGGAGGGGTCCTCCGCGAGGGAGTCGCGCAGCGCCCGGTTGAGCGCCTGCGCCATGGAGAGCTTCTCGGTCGCCATGCTCAGTGGCCCTCTCTGCTCAGTTCGTCGGCCAGGAAGGCGGCCTGCTCGGTCAGCTGCGGGGTGGGGTCGGCGAAGACGTGCGCGAACAGGTCGGCGGGGTCGGGTTCCACGTCCTGGTTGACGCCCTCCCGCATGTGGCTGGCGACCCGCTCGGCGCTCTCGGCGACCTCCGCTTTCCGGGCCTTGGTGAGCACACGCTTCTTCCTGAGGTAGGCCTCGATGCGCAGCAGCGGGTCGCGCGCCACCCAGGGGTCGACCTCGTCGTCGCTGCGGTAGCGGCTGGCGTCGTCGGCGTTGGTGTGCGCCTGCATCCGGTAGGTGTGCGCCTCGACCAGCTGCGGGCCCCCACCGGAGCGGGCGGCCTCGACGGCGCGTTCCAGGACGGCGAGGACGGCGGCGGCGTCGTTGCCGTCCACGCGTTCGCCGTTGACGCCGTAGCCGACACCCTTGTGGGCGAGGGAGGGTGCCGCGCTCTGGCGGGCCAGGGGCACGGAGATCGCGTACTCGTTGTTCTGCACGAAGAACACGACCGGCGCCTTGAAGACGGCGGCGAAGTTCAGCGCCTCGTGGAAGTCGCCCTCACTGGTGGCGCCGTCGCCGCACAGCGCCATGACCACGGTGTCCTCGCCGCGCAGGCGGGCCGCGTGGGCGACACCGACGGCGTGCAGGAGCTGGGTGGCGAGAGGGGTGGCCTGGGGTGCGACGTGGTGGGCGTAGGGATCGTAGCCCGAGTGCCAGTCGCCCTTGAGGAGGGTGAGGACCTCGACGGGGTCCACACCGCGCGCGATGACGGCGGCGGTGTCTCGGTAGGTCGGGAAGAGCCAGTCACCGTCGGCCAGCGCGAGCGCGGCGCCGGTCTGACAGGCCTCCTGACCGTGGGAGGAGGGGTAGACCGCGAGGCGGCCCTGGCGGACGAGAGCACTGGCCTGGTCGTTGACGCGGCGGCCGATCACCAGGGAGGCGTAGGCCTCCAGGAGGCGCTTGGTGTCGGGCATCCGCAGGTCGGCGCCGTCGACCGGGACTCCGGACTCGTCGAGCAGTTGGATCGGCTGCTCGGAGGGGAGTAGGCCCTGGTGTCCAGCCATGCTGCAACCTCCTGGTTCGCGGAAGACTCGCGGAAGATCTGTACAGGGACATGGTGCTGTTCGCGTCCATCTGTTCGCTACAAACCGGGAGGAATCGAGAAAATGTCGCGAAAGTTCCCAAACCTCGTGTCACTCCGTCCAGGAATGTGACCCAGGACACCGACCCCGGTGGACATGTGGCCCACGCCTCAGGGACTGGTGACCCTCGCCGCGTGGGCGCCCCGGGCCATCGCCGGGGCTCCCCGGCGTCGTTAGCATGTAGCGGTGCCGCGATCGCCCTGACCTGCGATGCGCCGGGCGCACACCACACCAGCGGGAACTCCAGGGGGAACCAGACCGTGAGCGACGAGCGCGAGAACCTGAGCTACGAGCTCTTCGGCACCGCGATGCGTGAGATGGCCCAGGCGATCGCCGACGACGGGTACGAGCCGGACATCATCCTGTCCATCGCCCGGGGCGGTCTGTTCGTCGCCGGAGGGCTCGGGTACGCCCTCGACGTCAAGAACCTGCACGTCATGAACGTGGAGTTCTACACGGGTGTGGGCACCACCCTGGACATGCCCGTCATGCTGCCGCCGGTGCCCAACGTGGTCGACCTGAGCAAGAAGAAGGTCCTGGTCGCGGACGACGTCGCCGACACCGGCAGAACGCTCAAGCTGGTGCACGACTTCTGCGCCGAGCACACCGCCGAGGTGCGCAGCGCGGTCATCTACGAGAAGCCGCAGTCCCTGGTCAAGTGCGAGTACGTGTGGAAGCACACCGACCGCTGGATCAACTTCCCGTGGTCGGTGGAGCCGCCCGTGGTGCGGCGCGAGAACCAGGTCCGCGACGCCTGAACCCCGCTCGCGGTCCGCGTCGAAGTCGACGGCGGCGCACCCCGTGCGAACCCACCTCCCGGACGGCCTCGCGCGGGGTGCTCGTCGTACACGGAGCCCGTCGAGCCGCAGGGACCGAGGGCGGCGACGCCTACCCGGGCCGCTGTTTCACGTGAAACAGGCGTCGCCGTGAGGACAGGACGACCTGTCGGCCTGTCGCCATGTTGACGTGTCGACACGAGCAGGGCGCGTCCTGCGGCGGGGAAGTTCAGCCGCGGGGGCTGACCGCCTCGGCCGGGAGTGCGGCGGGCGGTCAGCGGCAGCGGCAGCGGCAGCGGCAGCGGCAGCGGCAGCGGCAGCGGCAGCGGCAGCGGCAGCGGCAGCGAGGAGGGTACAGCGGGTGGGCCCGAATGCTGGCCCCGTCAGGCGTCACCCTCCGGTGGTTCGCTCCCCGCTTGCCGACTGCGACCCGGAGGTCGCCTCATCGAACGGTTCAGCGCCGACGGGGGCAGGCTCCGGGGTTCCGCGACCGGTCGGCCCGTAGGTCATCCGGCGCAGGAACGCCTCGGCCGGCCCTCGGAGCCCGAATCGGGCCATGAACGCGGCGACCGCCACGGTGACCGCCCAGACCCCGGCGCCCAGCAGCACGGACTGGGCGTCGTCGAGGCGCGCGGCCAGGTTGAGCGTGTACGGCATGAACAGCGCGACCCAGGCCACGGACTGGAGCAGGTAGCAGGTCATGGAACGCTCACCGGTGGCCGCGAGCGCACGCACGATCGGCCCACGACGGTCACCGATGGCCACCGCCACCAGCGCGATCAGCGCCGCGTAGCCGAAACCGCCGGCGTACCCGGACAGGACGTGAAGCCACTTCGCGCCGACCTGGAGGACGATCTCGGGCGCCCAGACCCGGATCAGCACCAGCGTCTGCGGGACGGCACCGAGCACGGACAGCGGGATGCCGATCATCGCGACCCGCCGCAGGAACGGGAGGTGCCTATCGGGCTCCTCCAGGAGCCGGTAACGGGCCGCCCAGACGCCCACGCTGAAGGGGAACACCGAGATGAGCACCAACAGCACCGCGAGGACCGGCCAGGCCCCGAGCCGCATGAACAGGTCCACGAGCGGGGTGACCTCCACGGCGACACTCTGCTGAGCACCGGAGACCGAGATCAGGGTCTCGGCGGCCGAGTACACCAGGCTGCCGATGGACATCCAGACGAGACCGTGGGCGAGAAGGCGGCGGTCGCCCAGCTGGAGCAGCCCGGCGAAGAGCAGGGCGATGAGCCCGTACACCGCGATGATGTCGCCGTGGAAGATCAGCGCGGTGTGCAGCAGCCCGATGACGACCATCCACCGCCCGCGTCTGCGCAGCAGGGAGCGCACCCAGGGCCACTGCCGCCCCTCGGCGGTGCGGCGGAGGTGGATCCGCGCGACGCCGTAACCGAACAGCGCCGCGAACATCGGGTAACCGCGGGACTCGGCGAAGAGGGTCATGAAGCCGGTGACCGCGACGTCCAGGGATCCGGCCAGACTGAAGGCCTCGCCTCCCGTGGCGATCTGCCGGAACATGTGGGCGTGCACGGTGGCGATGACCAGGAGCATGAAGCCCCTGGCGAGGTCGGGGGCGAGCGAACGCGGGCCGGGAGAGGCACCCGCAGGGGAGGGCCGTGACGGACGAGGGGTGAGTGGCACTGGTGACTCCAGTTCTCGTGCTCCACTATTGGATACGATGGCGTATCTAGAAATATAAGATACAGACCCGTGTCTTACGAACGGTTGAACATGACTGACCAGAAGCGGCCAGCCGCCAGGGCCACCCGCAGGCGCGGACAGGAACTCGTCGACGCCATCCACCGGGCCGTGATCGCCGAGGCAGCCGAGAACGGCGTGTCCGGCCTGAGCATGGAGGGGATCGCCCGTCGCGCCGAGACCGCCAAGACCTCGCTCTACCGCCGCTGGGGCTCCCCGGAGGACATCCTGGTGGAGGCCGTCCTGCGCCACTTTCCGCAGGAGACTCCGACCCCGGAGGCGGACAACCTGCGAGGGGACCTCGTCCGGTCACTGGAACTCTTCCGCGGCCTCATGAGCGAGGCGACGCTGGGACGTGCGCTCATGGCCGTGTTCGCCGAGGGCCTGCACCGCCCGGAACTCCTCCAGCGCATGGTGACGGAGGTGTACGAACCGCGCGGCGGGCGCTTCACCAGGACCGTGCTGGAGCACTACGCCGCTCGGGGGGAGGTCGACCCGGCCCGGATCACCGACGTCACGACCGACATCGGTGAGGCCATGATGATCAAGTACTGCGCGGACCACCCCGGCGAGGTTCCGTCGTCGGACTACCTGGCGAGGATCGTCGACGAGGTCATCCTGCCCGCGGTCGGTTGGGCCCCGGAAGGGTGACCCGAGAAGGGTCTCCCGGGACCGGTGTCCCGGGAGCGGACGCCCAGGGGCCCGAACCGAGGACCCGGGCGCGATCGGCCCCCTCCGCCGAGCCGAACACCGGATCGTGCTCCAGCCAGTGGTCAGGGCACCGGCCGCACCGCACCGCGCGGCGGGTCCTCGTCCGCGAGCGGAACTGGGGCGGCCTCCGGCCCGACCGGTGGCCGGAGCGAATCGCGCGAGGGGAGAGGGCGCGCATCACCAGGTCGAGGTGAACTCCCCGACCTCGCGCTGCCACGCGGGGCCGCACAGCGGCGGCCCGCCCGGGGTTGGCTGTCCGAGCCTCTCGGCGCGGCGAGAGGCAGTCTGGTGGCAACGCGAAGGAACCGCGCCGCAGGCGTCCGTTGAGGGTGGTGGCGGGCGACGAAGAGGGTGAGCACCGCGCCGCAGGCGTCCGTTGAGGGTGGTGGCGGGAGACGAAGAGGGTCAACACCGCGCCGCAGGCGTCCGTTGAGGGTGGTGGCGGGAGACGAAGAGGGTCAACACCGCGCCGCAGGCGTCCGTTGAGGGTGGTGGCGGGCGACGGGTGGGCGGATTGATCCACAAAACGACCTAGCGGTCGACCAGGCGGGAGAGCTCCACCCGGGAGCGGATGCCGAGCTTGCTGTAGATGTTGCGCAGGTGGTGGTCCACCGTGCGGGTGCTCAGGAAGAGTCGCGCCGCGACCTCCCGGTTGGTGGCCCCGTCCGCCACGTGCCGAGCGATCCGCAACTGCTGCGGACTGAGCAGGTCCACCCCGCCGACCTCGCGCGCCGCCGTGCTGCCCCGCGCGGCGCGGAGTTCCTCCCGGGCCTGCCGCGCCCACGGCCGGGCGCCCAGCCGGTCGAAGACCTCCATCGCCGTGTGCAGGTGCTCGCGGGCCCGTCCCGGGTGACGGGAGCGGCGCAGGTGCCCGCCGTACAGCAGCCGCGTCCGGGCCTCCTCGAAGTCGCAGTAGCCGGAGGAGTGCAGGTCCAGTGCGCTCTCGAAGTACCCGTTCGCCTCCTCGCCCTCCCTCAGCAGTCCACGGCAGCGCATCACCTGGGCCCGCGCGGTGTCCTGGCCGGTGGCCTCCGCCCAGCTGCCGAAGGTCTCCACCGCCTCGCTCACACGCACCGCGACTCCGCCGCGCACCGACGCCTCCACCAGGTCCGGGGTGATCAGCAGCCGCACCGCCGCGTGGCCGCTGCCGGGGCCGGACCGTGCCAGGGCGCGCAGCCGCATCGCCGCCTCCGAGGTGCGCCCGGAGCCGAGGTCGAGCAGGGCCAGCGCCCAGGCCGCCAGCCCGGCGGGCAGCCCCACGTCGTGTTCCCCGGCCAGGGCCAAAGCGGTCCCCGCGTGCTCCCGGCACGCGTCCTCGTCCCCCCGGATCGCGGCGACGAAGGCGAGCGCGCCCCGGTGGTGGCTCGCGCAGTTGTCCTGCCCGGACCCCAGCGAGGCACGCAGCCCCTCGGCGGCGCTCCCCTCCGCCAGGGAGAGGCGGCCGAACCACATCTCCGCGTAGGTCAGGAACTCCAGGGCCTGGGGGACCAGCGTGAGCGCCCCGGTTCGGCGGGCCACCGACGCCGCCCGTCCGGCCAGGTCGCGCGTGCGTACGTGGTCGCCACGGAGCAGCCCCGCGATCGCGCCCAGGACGAGCGCCTGGGGGTCCCCGATCCGGTCGGCGGTCTCCACGGCCCTCTCCAAGAGCGCGACGCCCTCACGGTGGCGCCCCTGGAACATGGCGGCCTTGCCGGTCATGTAGTCGAGGACCAACCTGTTCCAGGGCCGGTCGGCGCCCTCCTGCCCGACGGGTTCCCCGGGAGCCGTCTGCTCCATGAGGTCACGGGCCCGTCGGGCGGTGGCGAAGAAGCGCTCGTGGTCCCCGGTCAGGCAGCTGGCCTCACCCGCCTGGAGCAGGACCCGCAGCGCCGCGCCGGGGTCGCTCAGCGCCAGGCGGTCCGCGGTGGACCCGAGGCGCTGGAAGGCGTCGATGGCGACGCCCGAGCGCAGATCCATCTCGGCCCGCAGCAGGTCGGCGCGGTCCTGGACGGTGTGGTCGCCTCCGGTGCCTCCGGGGCCAACGGGGACCGTGGCGCCCTGGGCCGGACTCACCCGCGCGAGGACCCGCCTGGCCCGGTCCGGATCACCCGAGAGCCACGCGGAGCGGGCGGCGTCGGTCAGGCGCAGCCCCCGGAGGGCGGGGTCGGGGGTCAGCCGGGCGGCGTGTTCGTGGAGGAGGGAGGCGGGCGCGTGTCCGCCCTGGTCGACGGTGCGGCGGGCCTCCTCGTGGAGGGCGGCGGCGACGCGTTCGTCGGGGGTGCCTCCGGCCAGGGCCCGGTGCCGGATCGCGCGGCCGGTGTCCCCGGCCGCCTCGTGGGCGCGGGCCAGGTCCAGGTGGGCGGAGCGCCGCTGGGCGGGGGAGGCGTGGTGGTAGGCGGCGGAGCGGGCCAGCGGGTGGGTGAGCCCCGTCCGCGCCCCGGTGTCGGCGACCAGCCCGGTGCGGCGGGCGGGTTCGAACGGGTCGGCATCGGAACCGTCGGGGTCCGGGGCGTGGGGATCGGCGGCGGCCCGTACGAGGGCGAGCCGGGTGGCCCGGGGGAGTCGGGCGAGGTCCGTGGCGAAGGCGTCGGTGAGCTCGCCCCGGGAACGCGGCGGTTGGTCCAGGGCGGCGGCCCCGGAGCGCTGTTCGGGATCGGTCCCCTCCAGCAGTTCCAGGGCGGCGCGTGGGTTGCCCTCCGCGGCCTCGGCGAGGGTCACCGCGACGGGCACCGCCAGCCCCTCCGTGGCCCGGTCCCCGCAGGCATCGGAGAGCAGGTCCAGGACCGCATCCTCGGGCAGGGGGCGTAGCCGGAGCACGGGGATCCCGGTGAGCCGGTGGGGGTCGCCGTCCCGGGCGCTGAGCAGGACCGCCGCGCCGTCGTGGGTGAGGCGGCGCGCGACGAAGGCCACGGTCTCCCGTGAGGGCGGGTCGAGCAGGTGGAAGTCGTCCACGCATAGCAGGAGAGGGCTCCGCGCGGCCACCTCGGCGACCAGCCCGAGAGCAGCGTTGGCCAGCGGGAAGGCCTCTCCCGGGTCGCCGGTGTCCAGGGCCCGGGTGAGCGTTTCTCGTTGGGCTCGGGGGAGGTGCGGGAGGAGGGGGAGCGCGGGGCGCAGGAGCTGGTGCAGACCGGCCAGGGGTAGGCGGCCCTCACCAGGGGCGGCGCGGGCGCGCAGCACGGTGAAGTCGCGTGCCTCCCCTTCGGCGCGTTCCAGTAAGACGGTTCGGCCCACACCGGCGGCACCCGTCACGAGCAGGCCGCCGCCGCGTCCCGAGCGGGCGGTGTCGAGCAGGCGTCGGACGGTGAGCAGTTCGTGGTCGCGCCCTCGGAGGGGCGTCGGGCGTGTGAGCGGGTTCACGCTGATCACCCCCTCAAGTTACTCGCCGGTTAAGTCCGAGTAAAGGGACTGGCAATTCAGCCGATGCGCACCCTGTGACCGGAGGCACACAATCGGGGTCCCCGCTTCCCCCACCCTCGGAGACCACATGAGACGCCTGACCGCCCTCCTTTGCGGGCTCGTCCTCGCCCTCACCGCGGCCCTCCAGGCCGCCCCCGCCACCGCGAACACCCACACCCCGGTCGTCTTCGTCCACGGGTTCATGGGCAAGGGCGGCCAGTGGGACGACATGCGCGCCGCCCTCGTCGACTCCGGTTACCCCGAGGACCGCCTGCACGTCTTCTCCTACGACTGGGCCCGGTCCAACACCACCATCGCCGGGCAGCTCGCCGACCACGTCGAGGGCGTGCGCTCCCAGCACGGGGCGGACCGCGTGCACCTGGTCACCCACTCCATGGGCGGTCTGTCCTCGCGCTACTTCATCAAGAACCTGGGCGGCACGGACGCCGTCGACCAGTGGATCTCCATCGGCGGTCCCAACAACGGGACCAACATCGCCAACCTCTGCCCGTCGCCCATCACGCCCTGCGAGGAGATGCGGCACGGGTCGGACTTCCTGAACGGCCTCAACGGCGGCGACCCGACACCCGGGCCGGTCCGGTACACGACCCTGCGCTCCCCCTGCGACATCGTCATCTCGCCCACGGACAGCACGTCGCTGCCCGGCGCCGACAACATCCAGGTGGGCTGCGTCGAACACGTCTCGATGATGTGGAACGGCGAGGTCATCGACCACGTGCGCGGCATCGTCAGCTGACCCGCTTCCAGCTGAGGGTGCCGTGCCGCCCTGTCGCCCTGTCGCCGTGTCGACAAGGGGACAGGGCGACAGAAAGGGCGGGGTGGCGGTCGAACCGCCACCCCGCCCGCGCGTGCGCGCCCGCCGCTTCTACTTGGCGGCGGGGGCCTGGTCGCTGTCGTCGACGTGCAGGTCGACGCCCTGGATGCTCTTCGGCACCAGGGAGACCGCGACGAAGGAGATCACCGACAGGCCGATGATGTAGACGCCGATGGTCCACGAGGCCCCGAAGGAGGTCAGCAGCATCTCCGCGATCATGGCGGCGAAGGCACCTCCGAGGATCGCGCCCAGGGCGTAGCCGATGGACACGCCCGAGTAGCGGACCTCGGCCGGGAACATCTCCGCGTACAGCGCCGACTGGGGACCGTAGCTCAGTCCGAAGGTCAGCGTGAAGATGAAGACGCCCAGGAAGTACATGAGGATGTTGCCGGTGTCCACCATGAACCACATCGGGACCGCCCACGCGGCGAGCAGGACGTAGCCGATCTGGAAGGTGCGCACACGGCCGATCCGGTCGCAGATCCACCCTCCGTACAGGGTGGAGATCAGCCAGCCGAAGGACGCCAGCGCGGTGGCGAGCAGGACCGGGCCCCGGTCCATGCCCAGGCCCATCTCCTCCACCGGACGCGACGCGTAGGTGGCCAGGAAGGCGATCACCAGGTAGCCGGCGGCGTTGTTGGCGACGAAGATCAGCGCGGAGAGCACGACCTCCCTGGTGTTCTTCCGGAACAGCTGGCCGAGCGGCGCGGAGGACTTGGCGCGGCGGGTCTGCATCACCTTGAAGACCGGGGACTCCTCCACGGTCTTGCGAATGAGGTGGCCGATGATGATCAGCAGGAAGGACAGCAGGAACGGGATGCGCCAGCCCCACTCGAGGAAGGCGTCCGGGCCGATGGCCGTGGTGATGCCCCACAGGACCAGGGTCGCCAGGATCATGCCGCAGGGAACGCCGATCTGCGGGTAGGCGCCGAAGAAGCCGCGCTTGTTGGCCGGCGCGTGTTCCACGGACATCAGGGCGGCGCCGCCCCATTCGCCTCCGGCGGAGAAGCCCTGCGCGATGCGCAGCAGGATCAGCAGGATCGGCGCTGCCATGCCGATCTGCGCGTAGGTGGGCAGCAGGCCGATCGCACAGGTGGCGACACCCATCATGACAAGGGTGAACACCAGGATCTTCTTACGGCCGAAACGGTCTCCGAGGTGCCCGGCGACGATCGCGCCCAGGGGGCGGAAGAGGAAGGAGATACCGATGGTCGCGAAGGAGAGCACCTGCGCCACGGCCGGGTTGGCGTCGGCCAGCGGCGCCATGAAGAGGGGGGCCAGCACCAGGCCCGCTGCCTGAGCGTAGATGAAGAAGTCGTACCACTCGATGGTGGTCCCGACCATGGTCCCCGCGAGGACCTTGCGCTTCTCCTTGGGATCGAGGGTTCCACCGGGTCCTGGGACCGTGGCGTCGGAAGTCGCCATTGCTGCTCCGTAGGTTCTCTACCGGCCGGGGGGCCGAGTTCTCTTTCGGGCCCTGGTCGCCGGACATCCCTGACCGAACACGGAAGCGGCGGATACCGGGACAGACCATGAGCTCCAGCACACCATGCCATGTGATGCAGTGCACTTTCTACAGCGGGACCCGCTTTTCCCAGCTAGATGCCTCTGTCCTTACCGAACGGTCGGTTGGGAACCCCTTCTGACAAGGGAGCCTGGCAGCACGCGACC
The DNA here is from genome assembly GCF_003182025.1 of Nocardiopsis sp. L17-MgMaSL7. Lineage (NCBI taxonomy): Bacteria > Bacillati > Actinomycetota > Actinomycetes > Streptosporangiales > Nocardiopsidaceae > Nocardiopsis > Nocardiopsis sp. L17-MgMaSL7. Next base: position 33,008 of record NZ_QGTF01000011.1, read on the forward strand.
ACCCGGTCACGAACCGAAGAAGTTTCCGCGCCGTCCGCCTGGTGAGACGTGTCGCCCCGTCGACACGTCGTCATGTCGGCCCTGGTCCTCCGGGGCCCGCCGCGACGACCTCCTCGACCTCGGCCCGCGCGGTCACCTCGGGGAACTGGTGGAGCCACCAGGTCGCGCCCGCCTCCGAGTAGGGCTCGGGGTCCGTGCCGGGCGGCCCGCCCACCGCCACCTCGAACCCGCGCAGGTCACCCCGGTGCTCGGCGATGACGGACAGCATCTCCGCGAGGTCCTCCGGTGAGCCCTCCGGGCACAGCCCCTGGAACCGGGCCGCGCGCCGCAGCGGGGCACCCCTGGTGGACTGCGCGGCCACCCACACGGGGATCCCCTCCGCCCGCGAGGGGGTGGGCAGGAAGCGCAGACCGTCCACCCGGTAGTGATCGCCCTCGTGGTGGACGACGTCGCCACTCCAGAGCCGTTCCAGCAGGTCGAGCCCCTCGTCGAGCATCCCGGCCCGGGCCCTGGGCGCGGTGGTCTCGCCGAGCCTGCCGAGTTCCCCGCCGTTGTCCCCGCCCAGACCCACGCCGAGGACGAACCGTCCCCCGCTGAGCTGGTCCAGGGCGACGGCCTGCCGGGCCACCACCTGCGGCCTGCGCCGGGACAGCGGTGTGACCCGGGTGCCCAGGACGATCCGCTCGGTCGCCACCGCCATGGCGGCCAGGGCGATCCAGGGGTCGCAGACCGGCAGGGTGGGCCGGAGCGGACGCACGACGTGGTCCCAGAGGAAGACGCCGTCGAAACCGGCCAGCTCGGCCCGGGCCGCGAGATCGGCCAGCAGACGGGGATCGGCGAGCTCCCCGAACGGCGGCAGGTAGAGGGCGCCACGCATCACAGCAGCTCCTTCAGGTAGACCCCGGTCCGGCTGTCCGGGACCGACGCGATCCGCTCGGGGGAGCCCTGGGCGACGATCCGGCCGCCCTCCGAGCCCCCGCCGGGGCCGAGGTCGACGACGTGGTCGGCGGTGGCCACGACACGCATGTCGTGCTCGGCCGCCACCACCGTGGCCCCGGCCGCGACCAGGTCCCGCAGGCGGCCCATGAGGACGTCGGTGTCGTGGGGGTGCAGGCCCGTGGTGGGTTCGTCGAGCAGGTACACGGTGTCCGCCACCCGGCGGCGCTGGAGCTCGGTGGCGAGCTTGATCCGCTGCGCCTCGCCGCCGGACAGTTCGGTGGCGGGCTGGCCCAGGCGCAGGTATCCCAACCCCACCCCGGCCAGGGTGTCCAGGGCCCGGCGCACCGAGGGTTCCTCGGTGAAGAACCCCGCGGCCTCCTCCACCGACATGGCGAGCACCTCCGCGACGGTGAGCCCCCGGTACCGCACCCGCAGGGTGTCGTCGTTGTAGCGGGAGCCGCCGCAGGTCGGGCAGGGCGCGTAGGTGGTGGGCAGGAACAGCAGCTCGACCGACACGAACCCCTCGCCCTCGCAGGTCGCGCAGCGGCCCTCCACCACGTTGAAGGAGAACCGGCCGGGACCGTAGCCGTACGCGCGGGCGTCGTCGGTCGCGGCGAACAGCTTGCGGACGGTGTCGAAGAGCCCGGTGTAGGTGGCCAGGTTGGAGCGCGGTGTCCGCCCGATGGGCTGTTGGCTGACCCACACCACGCGTCCGCGTTCGGCTGCTTCATCGGCGATCCTGGCCAGCAGCGTGGACTTGCCGGAGCCGGACACCCCGGTGACGGTGGTGAACACCCCGAGGGGAACGTCCACGTCCAGTCCCCGCAGGTTGTTGCCGGTGACCCCGCGCAGCTCCAGTCGGCCGCGCACCTCGTGCGGTCGGCGTTCGGGCAGGGCGCGGTGGAACAGGTAGCGGCGGGTCACCGACTCCGGGACGTCGCGCAGCCCGGCCACCGGCCCGCTGTACAGGACCCGCCCGCCATGCTCACCCGCGTCCGGGCCGACGTCCACGATCCAGTCCGCGCCCCGCACGATGTCGAGGTCGTGCTCGACGATGCACACGGTGTTGCCGCCGTCGCGCAGTCTTCGGAGGATGCCGGTGAGCGCCTCGCAGTCGGCCGGGTGCAGCCCCGCCGAGGGCTCGTCCAGCACGTAGACCACGCCGAACAGGCCCGTGCCGAGCTGGGTGGCCAGCCTGATCCGCTGGAACTCGCCGGTGGACAGGGTCGGCGCCGGCCGGTCCACGCTGAGGTAGCCCAGGCCCAGCTCCTCCAGGACCTCCACCCGACCGGTGATCTCACCGGCCAGGGTCGCGGCGGCCCCGGCCCCCTCCCGCCAGGGGCGCAGCAGGTCGGAGAGTTCGGCCAGGGGCAGCGCCGCCAACTCGGTGATGGTGTGTCCGGCGAAGGTGACCCGGAGGGCCTCCTGTCGCAGCCGACGCCCGTCGCACTCCGGGCAGGTGCGGTTGACCATGAACTCCGCCGCCTTGCGCCGCCTGGTCTCGCTGGCGGAGGACGCGTAGGCCTTGAGCACCAGTCTGCGCGCGCTGCTGTACCTGCCCTGGTAGGGGCGGTGGACCCGGCCCGCCTCCCGGACGGGGTGGACGGTCACCACGGGCTGTTCGTCGGTGAAGAGGATCCAGTCCCGCTCGCTCTGGGGCAGTTCCCGCCAGGGGCGGTGGATGTCGTACCCGAGGGTGTCAAGGATGTCGCGCAGGTTCTTGCCCTGCCAGGCCCCGGGCCAGGAGGCGACGGCCCCGCCGGCGATGCTCAGGGAGGGGTCCGGGACCATCGACTCCTCGGTGACCTCGTGTTCGATCCCCTCGCCGTGGCACACCGAGCAGGCCCCGACCACGGTGTTGGGGGAGAAGGAGTCCGAGTCCAGGCGCTCCGCGCCGGGCGGATAGGTCCCCGCGCGGGACAGGAGCATGCGCAGAGTGTTGGAGACCGTGGTCAGGGTGCCCACCGTGGAGCGCACGGACGGCGCGGTCCTCGGTTGGGCAAGCGCCACGGCGGGCGGCATGCCGGTGATGTCGTCCACTTCCGGGGCGGGGAGCTGCTGGAGGAGGCGGCGGGCGTACGGCGCGACCGACTCCAGGTACCGGTGCTGGGACTCGGCGTAGAGGGTCCCGAAGGCCAGTGAGGACTTCCCGGAACCCGAGACGCCGGTGAAGGCGACCAGGGCGTCACGGGGCAGCTCCGTGTCCACGTTCCTCAGGTTGTGGATGCGGGCGCCGCGCACCCGGATGCGGTCGTCGAACTCTGTCATGTCCCCAGATGTACCCGCTCGGGCCCGTCACCTCGACGGACGGGGGCGGCCCGGTGTCGGGGCCGCCCCCGTCTGAGGGGTTTCGGGGAGGGGGAGGGTCAGGACCCGGTGGTGCCGCGGGCGTCGTCAGTGCGGCGCAGACCCAGACGGCCCCGGGTGAAGAGGGTGAGGAGCACGGCCACGGTCAGGACCGCGGTGACCTCAACCGTCCCGGCGGGGTCGCCCACGAGCATGCCCTTGAGTCCGGAGACGACGTTGACGGCGGCGTGGGCGATCACGACGGCGATCACACCGCCGCGCGCGGAGTTGAAGACGTGGCCCAGGACGACGGTGAGTCCCACGCAGAGCAGGGCGTAGGCGGGGAAGTACACCTCGGACTGGACGGTGCCCGCCATCTCGAAGAGCGGGGCGTGCCAGACGGCCCAGACCGCGCCGAGGGTCACGTTGGCGGCCAGCGGCGGGAGCGCGCCCTGGAGGCGGGGCAGCGCGAACCCGCGCCAGCCCAGCTCCTCGTTGCCGCCGCCGACCAGCGCGATGAGCACGAACTGGACCGGCACCCCGAGGAGCGCGGCCCTGAGCGCCTCCTCCTCGACCGTGGCCGTCCCCATGAACACGGGGAGTGCGGCCGCTCCGGCGATGGCGAGGACGATCAGCGCGGTGATGGCGTAGGGCCGGATTCCTCCCCGGCGGCGGAGGGAGTGGCGCCGGAAGAGGGCGCCCACTCCTGGACGGCCCTGGGTGAAGGCGGTGACGAGGATCGCCGCCACCATCGGCCCGAAGGCGCCGACGAGGACGGCGGGTGTGGGGTCGCCGCCGTCGAGGAGCCGTGAGCCGAACCACCAGGCGGTCCAGGAGAAGGCGAAGGCGAGGACCAGGAAGGCGGTGAGGCCTCTCGGGTCGACGGCGGTGGTCCGCGAGGGGTCGGGGGCGGTGACGGGTGCGGTCGTGTGGGGACGTGAGGAGGAGATCTCGGTTGCCATGCAGAGAAACATACACTGTTGGATAGAATCCGACAACGTATGATTGCTTGTATGCTGTTGGACATGGACGAACAAGGCTCCGACCAGCGGATCGACAGCGTCTTCCACCGCCCGCAACGCCGCCGGCGTTCACAACCCGCGCTGAGCAGGGAACGGATCGTCACCGCGACCATCACACTGCTCGACCGCGAGGGCGCCTCCGCGCTGACCATGCGCAAGGTGGCCGCCGAACTCGGGGTGCACGCGACCAGCCTCTACTGGTATGTGGAGCGCCGGGAGGACCTCGTGGACCTGGCCGTGGACGAGGTCCTGGCCGAGGCCGCCGCCACGCTGCCCGCGGCCGACCTCCCCTGGGACACCGCCCTCAAGGAGACGGCCCAGCGGTTCTACACGGCGCTGACCTCACACACCTGGGCCGCCGAGTTCGCGGGCTCACGCCCCCTCATCGGCCCGAACGCGGTCGCCCTGTCGAGACGGATCATCGAGGCGCTGGCAGTGCTCGGCGGCGAGGAGGAGCGCCAGGCCGTGGCCATCCGCGCGGTGTCCAACCAGATCCTCGGCGCGGCCACCTCCGCCGTCGCCATGAGCGTGGCCAGGGCGGACCGTGTCGAGGAACACGAGGTCGCCGTCGCGACGGCGGTGTCGGAGCCGGACGCCCTGGCCGTGGAGAACACCTTCTTCGACCAGGCGCTGGACCTCATCGTGCGGGGGATCAGGGCCGGTCACGAGAACTGACCGGCGCGGGGCGCCAGACGTCCGACGACGGGAACGGCGCAGGCCCCGCTCCCCCAAGGGGGAACGGGGCCTCCGGGTGATGCGAGGGATCAGCCGGTGTAGTTGGGGTCCTGCTCGATCGGGGCGACCGGTCCGGCCTCCGAGGGGTCCGACGGCTTCTCCGGCTCCACCGGGGCGGGAGTGGGCTCCTCGACGGAGGGGTCCTCCGGGGCGGGAGTGGGCTCCTCGGGATCCGGCTCCACCGGGGCGGGAGTGGGCTCCTCGGGATCCGGCTCCACCGGGGCGGGAGTGGGCTCCTCGACGGAGGGGTCCTCCGGGGCGACCGGGCCCGGGGCCTCAGACGGAGCCTCGGGTGCGGGGAGAGTCGGGGAGTCGTCCGACGCGAACGCCGGGGCGGTGCCGAAGATGGCGGCCGCCATCGCGGCGACGATGAGCACTCGGGACTTCACGCGCATGGTTGACCTCTTGTCGTGTGTTCGGGTGTCCGCTCGGTGAGCGGTCATTCGTTGATCTCGACCGGAGTGCCGATGGGCAGGCGTTCGGCCATCCAGGTGACGTCGTCGTTGGACACCCGGATGCAGCCGTGGCTGACCTCGCCGCCCAGGCCCGACTCGTCGTCGGTGCCGTGCATCCCGAGCTGGCCGGGGCCGCCCGCGAAGCTCTCCAGGGTGTCGGAGTGCCCGCTGAGGCCGAAGGCGAAGGCCCCGTACTCGCCGTCGGGGTCCGAGGGCCGCAGCAACTCGGTGAAGTAGTACTCACCGGGCGGCGTCGGAGTGTCGCCCGTACCGATGCCGATCGGGCCGGTCAGGACCTCCTCCTCACCCTCGGTGACGGTGAGGGAGAACTCCGACATGTCGACCACCACGCGGTACGCGGTGACGGTGATCTCGACGTCGTCGGCCTCGATCCAGCCCGTGGATCCGTTGGGCCGCACCGGCAGGAGCACCTTCAGCCAGTCGCCCCGGGCCTGCTGGACGAGGAAGGCGCGGTCCGCGCCGAAGTCGTTCGGGCTGGCGAGGGTGTGCACCACCTCGCCGCCGTCCGGCTCGGAACGGACCTCGATCTCGTCCGTGAGGGCCGTCGCGATCCGGGCGCCCTCGGGTTCCGTCCGCTCCTCGGTCCGTACCGACGCCTCGGAGGTCTCCTCCGGCGGCTCCGACGACGAGCAGGCGGGCACTACGGCCAGTACGGCGAGGGCGGCCAAGGCGGGAAGTCTCCCGACGGTTCCGCCGGGTGTCAGGGATCGGCGCATGGGGTCCATCCGGTCGAGGGAGTCCGGCGGGTCTCTCCGCGCCGGACACCATGAAGAGTGGTCGAGGAATGTGAAGAACCCGTGTGGCCGCCGTGTGCGTCCCATGTGGTGACCTGCGGCGTCCCCCGACGCCCCCGTCGGACCGGCTGGCGGCGGTCGTACGATCATCCGTGTCGGGGGAGCCGTCCCCGGTCGGCGAACGGAGGCCCTTCACGTGTGCGCGCATGTCCTGGTGGCCGAGGACGACGTGAACCAGGCCGAACTGATCCGGCGATACCTGGAGCACGAGGGCCACACCGTCCGTGTGGTCCACAACGGCCGGTCCGTGCTGGAGGAACACCACCGCGACCGCCCCGCCCTGATCGTGATGGACGTGATGATGCCGGTGATGAGCGGGTTGGAGGCGTGCCGGGTGCTGCGGGCCGAGTCCGACGTGGCGGTGCTGCTGCTGACCGCCCGGTCCACCGAGGAGGACCTGCTCACCGGGCTGGACCTGGGCGCGGACGACTATGTCACCAAGCCCTACAGCCCGCGCGAGCTCATGGCGCGGGTGCGCACGCTGCTGCGCCGCTCCCGCACCCCGGTGCGGGACGAGGAGCGCGTGCTGGAGGCGGGCCCGATCACCGTGGACCCGGCCCGGCACACGGTGCGGGTCGACGGGGAACCGGTGCAGTGCACCCCCGTGGAGTTCCAGCTGCTCCAGGCCCTGGCGGTCCGACCGGGCCGGGTGCTGAGCCGGGCCCAGCTGCTGGAACTCATCCACGGGATCAGCGGCTACATCACCAGGCGCACCATCGACGTCCATGTGAAGAACCTGCGCCGCAAGATCGAGCCCGACCCCCGGAAACCGGTCCGGCTGGTCACCGTCTACGGCGTCGGCTACAAGCTCGCGGTGCCCGAACGTGTCCGCTGACCGGCCGCGCGGGGGACGGTGGGCCTCCCTGCGGCACAGCCTGCTGTTCCGCCTGCTGGCGGGTTCGGTCCTGGTGGCGGTCTGCTCGATCACCGCGACGGCCTGGCTGTCGGTGCAGCGGACCTCGGAGTCCATCACCACCCAACAGGGGGAGACCCTGACGGTGGACACCCACATCCACGACACCCTCGTCGGGTACGCGGCGGCCCACCGCGACTGGTCGGCGGTGGCGGAGACCGTCGACGACCTGGCCGAGGAGACCGGGCGCCGGGTCGTCCTCACCACCGAGGGCCGGGCGGTGATCGCCGACTCCGCCGCCCCGGCCCAGGAAGCGGGGGACCCCCCTCCGCTGCCCACCCGGACCTCCTCGGTGGTGGACCCGCTGGCCGTCGACGTGACCCTGGTCTCCGGAAACGGGGACCGCATCGACCCGCGCGCGGTGGGGCCCTTCGCCCTGACGGAGGAGGAGCGCGGGACGCTGCGCGGCCAGGCGGAACAGGGGGTGTCCTGCCTGGAGTCGCTCTACGGCCTCCCCGCCGAAGTGGTGACCGGTCCGAGCGGGCGCCCGGCGGTCGAGGCGGAGGGCGGGGACGCCTACGCGTGGGCCGACTGCGGCCTGAACGCGCTGGACCAGCCGGTCGGCGGTGAGGTGGAGGCGCTGGCCGACCTCAACGCGCGGGCCTCGGACTGCGGGGACCCCGAGGCGCACCTCGAATACGTGATGGACGGCCGCACCGGGGGTCTCGTGATCACGGGGAGCCCGCCCGTGCCGGCGCCGATCCCGGACGACGCCCGCCCACCGGCCGCGCCCGAGGACCCTGTCGCTCCCGATCCGGAGGACCCCCCGGAGGCCGCCGATCCGGGAGAGGAGGTCCCCGTCCCCGAACCGGCGCACCCGAACGAGGAGGAGCCCGCCGTTCCCTCGCACGCACCGGGTCCCATTGATCCGAACGAGGCCACGACCGAGGTCCCCCAGGTGTGGCCGTCACCCGGTGAGGTCGATCCCGCTCCCGGCGCGGAGAGCCTGACGTGGTCCAGGGTCGAACTGGGACCGGAGGAGGCCGCCTGCCTGGACGCCGCCCGACGGGCCCAGCTCGACCCCCACGTGGCGCCCGCCGCGCTGCTGTTCATCGACGACCCCGCGGAGGGCCCTGAGGCGGGGCTGTCACTGTCCCGCGAGGGCGCCCTGCGCCTGGGTGGCGTGGTGCTGCTGATCCTGGTGTTGACCGTGGTGGTCAGCACGACCATCGCGACCCGGCTGCTGCGCCCGGTGCACGCGCTCACCGACGCCGTGAACCACATGAGGGAGGCCGGAGGGCCCACCACCCGGGTCGAAGTCCGCGACGCCGGGGAGATCGGCCGCCTCGCGGAGGCGTTCAACGAGATGTCCGAGCACCTGGAGCGGGCCGAGGACCAGCGCAAGGCCATGGTGAGCGACGTGTCGCACGAGCTGCGGACGCCGCTGAGCAACCTGCGCGGCTGGCTGGAGGCGGTCCAGGACGGCGTGGTCGATCCCGACCCGGACCGCATGGAGATGCTGCTCGGAGAGACCCTGCTGCTCCAGGCGGTGATCGACGACCTCCAGGACCTCGCCCTGGCCGACGCCGGTCGGCTGCGCCTGTCCCCGGAACCGGTGGAGGTCGGCCCCCTCGTCGCCCGGGTGGTCGCGGGCCACGAGCTGCGCGCGGAGGAGGCCGGCGTCCGCCTGGTCGACGAGTCGCGCGACGTGACCCTCGTCGCGGACCGCACCCGGATGCTCCAGCTGCTGGGGAACCTGGTCGGCAACGCGCTGCGCCACACCCCGGAGGGCGGCACCGTCACCGTGCAGGCGTACCGGGCGGGCCCGGACGCGGTGATCCGGGTGGTCGACACCGGGGTCGGCATCGCCGAGCAGGACCTGCCGCACGTCTTCGACCGCTTCTGGCGGGCGGACCGGTCCCGCAACCGGCGCACCGGCGGCAGCGGCCTCGGCCTGGCCATCGTGCGCGGACTCGTGGAGCTGCACGGCGGTTCGGTGACGGCGGACAGCACGGTCGGGGAGGGGACGGCCTTCACCCTCCGGATGCCCCTCGCCGGTCCCCCCGCCGGGTAGGCACAAGTCGACATGGCGACTCAGCGGGGTGTCGACAAAGTGCCGTGTCGATCCGGCGACACACGAGGGCGGAGCCGTTAAGGCCTCGCGGCTTCCAGGGGGACTAGGGTCGCGTCGGCACCGCGAAACCGCCCCGTGTCGGGCGCGGCGACGCGCCAGTGACGCTCCCACCCCCTGGCGACCACGGGTCGCCTCGCGCACACCCACGCCTTCCAACGAACGTTCGACCGACGAAACGCGGGCTGATGAAGGATCGGGACACCCCCTACCTGGTGGGTCTGTTCGCGCTGACCGTGGCCACCGGAATCGTGGACGCGGTCAGCTACCTCGCGCTGGACTACGTGTTCACCGGCAACATGACCGGGAACGTGCTCTTCGTGGGGTTCGGGATCGGCGGCTCCGACAGCGTCCCCCTGCTGAGCAACGCGACCGCCCTCGCCGGGTTCCTCACCGGTGCCATCGCCGCCGGACGCCTCGTGCGCGGCCGGACGCACGAGACGCGACTACCGACCGCCCACCTGCTGCTGCTCACCGGCACCTCGGTCGCGGTCGTGGTGATCGGCCTCGCCTGGCTCCTGCTCAGCGGTCTCGCGGGCGGATGGCTCCTGGGCCTGACCGCCTTCCTCGCGGCGGCGATGGGGATACAGGCGGTCGCCGCCCGCGGCGCGGCGATCCCCGACGTCAACACGGTGGTCATCACGAGCACCTTGGTGAACTTCGCCCTGGACAGTCCGCTGGCCGGCGGCACGGGGGAGAAGTGGGTGCGCCGTGCCGGTGCGGTGCTCGCCATGGGAGCCGGGGGCGCGATCGGCGCGCTCCTCGTGAACTCCTGGTCCGGCGCTGGGGCCCTGCTCGTCGGTGGCGTGTGCATGGGCGTCGGCACCCTCGCGCTGGCCGCAGCACGGCACCAACGCCGCTGAGAGCCGCAGGTCGGGACCGTGGATGAAGTCAGGGGTCAGATCGTTGATCTTGTCGTTCTCGGCCGTGGAGACGTGGACGTTCTCCGGGAGGAACCCGAGTTCGGCAACGTGTTCGGCCTTGAGCCGGGGCTTCGAAACGATAGCCGGAGCCGAGACAACCGACGCGCGGTCGAGTCGACATGGCGACTCGGCGTGGTGTCGACAAAGCGACCCCGGTCAATCCGCTTGGTCGTGGGAGGTCCGTATCCGCTCAGGGCACGAAAAAAGACCCCCCGAAGGGAGTCTTTTCACTGGGTGGGCGTACCAGGACTTGAACCTGGGGCCTCATCCTTATCAGGGATGCGCTCTAACCGACTGAGCTATACGCCCGCGTTCCGTGTGGAACTCTACCGCATCCCGAGGGGCGGAGCGAACCGGAATCCTCGGGTGGAGAGGAGGTGCGCGGCCCTGCCGCGTCCCTCTTCACCTTCGATTTTAGCGGGTTTCGGGAGTGCTCTGGACGGGTCGGGCCCGGCCCCTCGGAGAGGGACCGGGCCCGGCGCGAGACGGAGGGCTACTCGGCCTCGGAGAGCGTGACGTCGACGCCGCCGACCAGGTCGGAGACCAGGTTGTAGAGCATCGCGCCCACCGTGGACAGGGCCGTGATCAGCACGACGTTCAGCGCCCCGATCACACCCGTGTAGCCGAGCACGCGGCCCGGGGAGAACCAGGCGGCCGGGTTGAGACCCAGCTCGTCCTCTCCGCCGTCACCCTCCAGGAGGGCGTTGATCATGTTGGTCAGTTCGTCGAACACACCCAGCATCGACAGGGTCGCGTAGATCACCGCGACCGCGACGAACAGGATGATGAAGCAGACGAGGGAGACCACGAAGGCGAACTTCATGACCGACCACGGCTCCACGCGGGAGACGGTCAGGTGGGCCTTACGGCTCGCCAGGGTCGCCTTGACCGCGCTCGGGCCCGCGGGGCTGGACTCCTCCTCGGGCTCCTCGGGCTCGGACCGCGACTCGGTCGCCTCCGGCTCCGGGGTCACGGCCTCCGAGGAGTCCTCAGCGGCCGCTCCCGCCGTCTCCACGTCCGCGTCACCGGCGGTGGCAGCCGCGTCGGACTCGTTGCTGGTGGTGTTCCGCTGGTTCTCAGACATAGAAACGTTACCGCTGGACTTTCGTTGAGACGAGTCGATCCATGTGTCCCGCGGGGCCGCCGAAACGCACCCCACGGGACGTACTGGGCTTAACGCGCAGTCTAGGCCTCGGGGTTGCCTTCACCCGCGAGCCGCTCGCCCGTGTCGGCGTTGGCGGCCTCGACGGCGTCGGCGACCTCCTCGGCCTCGGCCTCCTCAGCGGCCTCGGCGTTCGCGGCGACGGCCACGATCTTGTTGCCCTTGTCCAGGTTCATCAGCCGGACACCCATGGTGGTGCGCCCGGACCGCTTCACCTCGGCGGCACCGGTGCGGATGACCCCGCCGGCGGAGGTGATCGCGAAGATCTCGTCCACCTCCGGGTCCACCATGAGGGCGCCGACCAGCTTGCCCCTGGCCTCCACGACCTTGGCGGTCAGCACGCCCTTGCCGCCGCGGTTCTGCACCGGGTACTGCTCCGAGGGGGTCCGCTTGGCGTACCCGTTCTCGGTGGTGACCAGCACGTCGGTGGAACCGTCGTCGGGGCGGATGACGTCCATGGAGAGCAGGTAGTCGCCCTCCAGGAACCGCATGCCGATCACACCGCTGGTGGCGCGGCCCATGGGCCGCAGCGACTCGTCGGAGGCCGGGAAGCGGATCGCCTGGGCGTCGCTGGAGATCAGCAGCAGGTCGTCGTCGGGGAAGACCAGGCGCGCCGCGATCAGCTCGTCCTCCTCGCGGAGGTTGATCGCGATGATGCCCGCCGCGCGCGCGGAGTCGAAGTCCTCCAGGCGCGACTTCTTCACCAGCCCCTCGCGGGTGGCCAGCACCAGGTACGGCGCCGCCTCGTAGTCGCGCAGCGCCATGATCTGCGCGATCTCCTCACCCGGCTGGAAGGGCAGCAGGTTGGCGACGTGCTGGCCACGGGCGTCGCGAGCGGCCTCCGGCAGCTCGTAGGCCTTCGTCCGGTACACCCGGCCCTGGTTCGTGAAGCACAGGATCCAGTGGTGGGTGGTGGTGACGAAGAAGTGCTGGACGATGTCGTCCTGCTTGAGCTGGGCACCCCGCACGCCCTTGCCGCCGCGCTTCTGCGCGCGGTAGTTGTCGATGCGGGTGCGCTTGGCGTACCCACCGCGGGAGATCGTGACGACCACGTCCTCCTCGGCGATGAAGTCCTCCATGCGCATGTCACCCTCGAACGGGATGATGTGCGTGCGCCGCTCGTCGCCGTACTTGTCGACGATCTCGCCCAGCTCCTCGCGGATGATGGTCCGCTGGCGGGAGTCCGAGGAGAGGATGTCGTTGTAGTCGGTGATGAGCGCCATCAGCTCGTCGTACTCGGCGGTCAGAGCGTTGCGCTCCAGCGCGGCGAGCTTGCGCAGCTGCATGTCGAGGATGGCGCGCGCCTGGATGTCGTCGATCTCCAGCAGGCCCATCAGGCCGGTGCGCGCGTCGTCGGCCGAGGCGCTGCCCCGGATGAGGGCGATGACCTCGTCGATCCGGTCCATCGCCCGGAGCAGGGCACGCAGGATGTGCGCCCGCTCCTCGGCCTTGCGCAGCAGGTACTTCGTCCGGCGGACGATGACCTCGACCTGGTGCTTGACCCAGTGGCGGATCATCTGGTCCAGGCGCAGGGTGCGCGGCACCCCGTCGACCAGGGCCAGCATGTTCGCGCCGAAGGTCTCCTGGAGCTGGGTGTGCTTGTACAGGTTGTTCAGCACGACCTTGGCCACGGCGTCGCGCTTGAGCACGATGACCAGGCGCTGACCGGTGCGGCCGCTGCTCTCGTCGCGCACGTCGGCGATGCCGGTGATCTTGCCGTCCTTGACGAGGTCGGCGATCTTCAGCGCGAGGTTGTCCGGGTTGACCTGGTAGGGCAGCTCGGTGATGACCAGGGTCTGGCGGCCCCGGCCGTCCTCCTCGACCTCGACCACGGCACGCATGGTGATGGAGCCGCGCCCGGTCCGGTAGGCCTCCTCGATCCCGCGCTTGCCCACGATGAGTCCGCGCGTGGGGAAGTCTGGGCCCTTGACGCGGGCGATGAGCTGGTCGAGCAGCTCCTCGTCCTCGGCCTCGGGGTTGTCGAGGTACCAGTTGACGCCGTCGGCGACCTCGCGCAGGTTGTGCGGCGGGATGTTGGTGGCCATGCCGACCGCGATCCCCGAGGAGCCGTTGACCAGCAGGTTCGGGAAGCGGGCGGGCAGCACGACGGGCTCGGAGGAGCGGCCGTCGTAGTTGGGCCGGAAGTCGACGGTCTCCTTGTCGATGTCCCGGAGCATCTCCATGGCCAGCGGCGCGAGCTTGCACTCGGTGTAGCGCATGGCGGCGGCCGGGTCGTTGCCCGGCGAGCCGAAGTTGCCGTTCGGGTCGACCAGCGGCATCCGCATCGACCACCACTGGGCCAGGCGGACCAGGGTGTCGTAGATGGCGCTGTCACCGTGCGGGTGGTAGTTACCCATCACGTCACCGACGACGCGGGCGCACTTGAAGTAACCGCGGTCGGGACGGTACCCGCCGTCGTACATCGCGTACAGCACGCGCTGGTGGACCGGCTTGAGGCCGTCCCGGACGTCGGGCAGGGCCCGGCCGACGATGACCGACATCGCGTAGTCGAGGTAGCTGCGCTGCATCTCGACCTGGATGTCGACGGGTTCGATCCGGTCGGTCACGCGCGACAGGGACTCGACACTGGAGTCCCCGCCCTCAGGGGCGTCGGGGTTGTTCGCATCCGTCACGGATGTCGATCCCTTCTACGAAGCTTGCTGGAGCACGGGTGGGAACGGGGGACCTAGATGTCCAGGAAGCGGACGTCCCTGGCGTTGCGCTGGATGAAGGCGCGCCGCGACTCGACGTCCTCACCCATGAGCACGCTGAACATCTCGTCGGCCTGGGCCGCGTCCTCCAGGTTGACCTGGTCGAGAACACGGCGGTCCGGGTCCATCGTGGTGTCCCACAGCTCGTTGGCGTTCATCTCGCCCAGACCCTTGAAGCGCTGCACCATGTCGCGCGGGCGCGGGTCCCTCTTGCCCTCGGCGATCCCGGCCTCGATGACCCGGTCGCGCTCGGCGTCGGAGAAGGCGTAGCTGGCGTCGCTGCCCTTCTGGTCCCACTTGATCTTGTAGAGCGGCGGGCGGGCCAGGTAGACGTTCCCGGCCTCGACCAGCGGCTTCATGAAGCGGAACAGCAGGGTGAGCAGCAGCGTCCTGATGTGCTGGCCGTCGACGTCGGCGTCGGCCATCAGGATGATCTTGTGGTACCGCAGCTTCTCGGCGTCGAACTCCTCGTGGATTCCGGTGCCCAGGGCGGTGATGATCGCCTGGACCTCGTTGTTCTTGAGGATGCGGTCGATCCGCGACTTCTCGACGTTCAGGATCTTGCCGCGGATGGGCAGGATGGCCTGGTTGTGCGGGTTGCGACCACCCTTGGCGGAGCCACCGGCCGAGTCGCCCTCGACGATGTAGACCTCGCACTCCTCCGGGTTGGTGGACTGGCAGTCCGACAGCTTGCCCGGGAGGGAGGTGGTCTCGAGGAGGGTCTTGCGGCGGGTCAGGTCGCGGGCCTGGCGGGCGGCCACGCGGGCGCGGGCGGCCTGGCTGGCCTTGGACACGATGTCCTTGGCCTCGCCGGGGTTGCGCTCGAACCAGTCGCGCAGGTGCTCGTTGGTGACCTTCTGGACGAAGGACTTGGCCTCGGTGTTGCCGAGCTTCGTCTTGGTCTGGCCCTCGAACTGGGGGTCCGCCAGCTTGACCGAGATGATCGCGGTCAGGCCCTCGCGGATGTCGTCACCGGTGAGGTTGTCCTCCTTGTCGCGCAGCAGCTTCTGGTCCCGGGCGTACCGGTTGACCAGCGTGGTGAGCGCGGAGCGGAAACCCTCCTCGTGCGTGCCGCCCTCCGCCGTGTTGATGGTGTTGGCGAAGGTGTGCACGGACGAGGTGTAGGACTGGTTCCACTGCATGGCGATCTCGACCGCGATGCCCTCGCCGTCCTCCTCGAAGGAGATGATCGACGCGTGCGCCGGCTCCTTCTTGGCGTTGATGTGCCGGACGTAGTCCGACAGACCCTCCTCGTAATGGAAGGTGTTGACCACGGGACCGTCGTCCGTGTGGTCGGGCCGCTCGTCGCGGATGGTGATGGACAGCCCCTTGTTGAGGAAGGCCATCTCCTGCATCCGGCGGGCGAGCGTCTCGAACGAGAACGTGGTGGTCTCGAAGATGTCCGCGTCGGCCCAGAAGGTGATCTGGGTACCGGTGTCGTCGGTCGCCTCGCCCTTGACGAGGTCGCCCGTGGGGGCGGTCATCTCGTAGTGCTGGCGCCAGACGTGCCCCTGCTGGCGGATCTCCACGTCCAGTGCCGTGGAGAGCGCGTTGACGACGGAGATACCGACACCGTGCAGACCGCCGGAGACCGCGTAGGACTTTCCGTCGAACTTTCCACCCGCGTGCAGCGTGGTGAGGACGACCTCCACGGCCGGACGCTTCTCCACTGGGTGGATGCCGACCGGGATGCCGCGGCCGTTGTCGGCCACCCTGATCCCGCCGTCGGCGAGCAGCGTCACCTCGATGGCGTCGGCGTGGCCCGCCAGGGCCTCGTCGACGGAGTTGTCGACCACCTCGTAGACCAGGTGATGCAGACCCCGCTCACCGGTGGAGCCGATGTACATACCCGGGCGCTTGCGTACTGCCTCGAGCCCTTCGAGAACCGTGATTGATCCTGCGTCGTAGGCCAAGTGGGAACACCCTCCTGCTGGGGACGCCTGTCGGCAGCGGCCGAGCGGACGACGGTCAACCCACGACAGGGTGATCGGAGGGCCGACTTGCCGCGACACCTGGGGGATCACCGTTCGCCGCACGGGCCGTCCGCCCACCCTCTACATGGGAGCGTGATACCGGCTACAGGCGTCTGAAGAACCGCCTCCATGATACCCCGCCCGGTGCGACAAAGTGGCATTGGCGGCCCTGTGCCGCTCCAGAACGAACGCTCGGGGCGGGAGCCGAGTCCCTACACGCGGGAGACCCCTTGCGCAAGTCCCGGCGCGGTTGAGTGGCCTTCGCAAGGCCTCCGCGCCTCCCCGGGACGGCACCGCGGGAGCAGAGGGGGCACACCTCCGGGGAACACGCCCCGGGGCGGCCGTCGGCGTACCGCACTGGACCCCCAGGTCACAGACGTGTCGAGGGCAACAGGGGGCAATCCGGACGGGGTCACCGTCGACGAAAACCCGGTCCCTTGACCTTGATCGCGATGACCGTGCCGTCGCCCAGTTCCTCGTTCAGGCGGCGCATCAGGTCCCGAACCATCGCTCGCGCGTGGGCCGCCATTGTCGGTGAATCGGCGACGACAACGAGTTCGCCCTCCGAATAACTCTCCGGTCGCAGGTGTTCGGCGTTGAAATCACCAACGATGTCCGCCCACCGGCCGAACACGCCGCCGATGGCGACCTGTTCCTGCCAGCCGTGCTCGATCAGCCAGGTGCGCACCGCGTCGCCGAACAACTGCGGTTCGTTCCGTGACCGCAACCGGCCACGCCTGCGGTTCCGGTTCATGCCCCGGGGGACGGCGCCGCGCTCGCGTGCCTCCGCACGGGCTCGGGCCAGAGCCTGGCGCGCCAGGTCCGCGCCGGAGGCCGGGGGAGTGTCCGGGACCGGAGGAGCCTGCGGCGCGGTCGGCGAACCGTTGTCCACAGGGTGTGGACGGACCGCGTCGGACGGGGACCCCTCGGCGTCGCGGCGGGAAGCTGGATCCACAGGCTGTGGACAACCCTCACGCACTCTCGACCACCCCCTGGCGCACGCCGAACCGCGCACCGTCCAGCTCTTCCGGGATGTCCTCGGCGACCGCCGCCGTCACCAGCACCTGCTCGGTGTCGCGCACCCGCTCGGTCAGCCTGCGGCGGCGCTCGGAGTCCAGCTCGGCGAAGACGTCGTCCAGGATGAGGACCGGGTCGTCGCCTTCGGCTCTCAACAGCTCGAACGCGGCCAGCTTGAGCGAGAGGGCGTACGACCACGACTCCCCCTGGCTGGCGTACCCCTTGGCAGGCAGGTCACCGAGCTGGAGGTGCAGGTCGTCACGGTGCGGGCCGACCAGGCTGACGCCCCGCTGGAGCTCCCGGTCACGCGTCCGCTCCATGGCCTCGCGCAGGAGGTCCACGAGCTGTGGGCGCTCGTGCGGGAGCTCCCCTTCCTCCTCCACCCAGGAGCTCCGGTAGGTGGGCAAGGCCGGTCCACCGGAGTCGGTCAGCCCCGCGTACGAGTGCGCGATCAGCGGACGCAGCTCCTCGACCAGAGCCAGCCGCGCCGCCAGGAGCTCCGCGCCGGTCTCGGCCAGGTGGGAGTCCCAGACCTCCAGCGTGCTCAGGTCCGGGGCGGCTCGCTGACGCAGCCGCGCCGAGGCCGACTTCAGCAGGGCGTTGCGCTGCTTGAGCACCCGCTCGTAGTCGGAGCGCACCCCCGCCATCCGGGGAGCGCGCGCCACCAGGAGGTCGTCCAGGAACCGGCGCCGCTCCCCGGGGTCACCCTTGACCAGGGCCAGGTCCTCGGGGGCGAACAGCACCGTCCGCAGGATGCCCAGCACGTCGCGGGGGCGCCCGGCAGCGCCACGGTTCACCCTGGCGCGGTTGGCCCGGCCCGGGTTGATCTCCAGGTCGACCAGCATGTCCCGGCCGTCGCGGACGACCTTGGCGCTGACGATCGCACGCGGAGCGCCCTGGCGGACCAGAGGGGTGTCCGAGGAGACCCGGTGGCTGCCGAGGGTGGCGACGTACCCGACCGCCTCGACGAGGTTGGTCTTGCCCTGGCCGTTGGACCCGACGAAGACGCTCACGCCGGGTTCGAGCCGCAACTGGGCCGTCTCGTAGGAGCGGAAATCGGCCAGTTGCAGGTGGGAGACGTACATCCGGCCTTCCTCCTGGGACGGGGGAGCGGGAAACGGTGGGGAGGTCCGAGTGGAAACGCCACCCGGGGTCGGTCCGGTGAGCCCGGACCGACCCCGGGTGGCGGAGCGGGCGCGGTCAGCCCTGCTCGGAGTCCTTGGGACCGGCCTTGGTGACGGCGTGCCCGCCGAACTGGTTGCGCAGGGCGGCCACGACCTTCATGGCCTCGCTGTCGTCCTGACGGGACGCGAACCGCGCGAAGAGGGAGGCGGTGATCACCGGGGCGGGGACCGCGAGGTCCACGGCGGCCTGGACGGTCCAGCGGCCCTCGCCGGAGTCCTGCACGTACCCGCGCAGCTCGGACAGGTCCGGGTCCTCCTCCAGGGCGCGGCCCAGCAGGTCCAGCAGCCAGGAGCGCACGACGGTGCCCTCACGCCAGCTCTCGAAGGTGCCCGGGACGTCCTTGACGATCCCGGAGGCGACCATCAGCTCGTAGCCCTCGGCGAAGGACTGCATCATGCCGTACTCGATGCCGTTGTGGACCATCTTCACGAAGTGGCCCGCGCCGACCGCGCCGGCGTGCACGAAGCCGCCGCCGTCGTCGGGGGTCAGGGAGTCGAAGACGGGGCGCAGGCGCTCCACGTCCTCCGCTCGGCCGCCGACCATGATCCCGTAGCCGTTCTGGCGTCCCCACACACCGCCGCTGACGCCCGCGTCGACGTAGCCGACGCCCCGGGCCGCCAGCGCCTCGGCGCGCGGCGCGTCGTCGACGTAGTGGGTGTTGCCGCCCTCGACGACGATGTCGCCCTCGGAGAGGAGGTCGCCGAGCTCGGAGACGATCGTGGCCGTCGGGTCGCCGGACGGGACCATCACCCACACCACGCGGGGGGCTTCGAGGCGGTCGACGAGCTCCGTCAGGGTCTCGACGTCGCGCTCGCCGGGGGAGACGTCGTAGCCGACGACCTCGTGCCCCTTCTCACGCAGGCGGGCGGCCATGTTGCCGCCCATCTTGCCGAGACCGATCATTCCGAGTTGCATGTGTGGACTCCCCTAGGGCACCTGCGGACATGTGGAAGCCGACCGGCCCGTGGCGCTGTGCACGGGCCGGGCGGCGGACGCTCGTCGGTGGAACGGGCGGTCCGGTCAGCCGGAGAGGCGGACCGGCATGATCAGGTAGCGGTACTCGGGGGAAGCACCCTCCTCAGCGGGCTTCCCGGTGAGGATCGCGGGCTTGGTCGAGGTGGTGAAGTGCAGGCGGGCCACGTCGGTGCCGATGGCGCCCAGCCCGTCCAGCAGGAACCCGGAGTTGAAGGCGATCTGGATGTCCTCGCCGTCCAGGTCCGCCTCCAGGGTCTCCACGGCCTGCGCGTCCTCGCCGGTGCCCGCCTCCAGGACCAGCGCGCCCTGGGAGAAGGCCAGGCGCAGCGGGGTGTTGCGCTCGGCGACCAGCGAGACGCGCTTGACGGCCTCGACGAACTCGGAGCGGCTGACCTCGGCCACGGTGTTGAAGGTGTCCGGCAGCAGGGCGCGGTACTTGGGGAACTCGCCGTCGAGCAGGCGCGTGGTGGTCCGGCGGCCGCCGCCCTCGAAGCCCATCATGCCCTCGCCGGTCTCGGTGCCGGACAGGGCGATGGCGACCTCGGCTCCGGAGGTGAGCGACTTCGCGGTGTCGTGGAGGGTCTTGGCCGGGACCAGCGCGACGGCGGACAGGTCCGGGTTCTCCGGCTTCCAGCTCAGCTCGCGGACGGCGAGGCGGTAGCGGTCGGTGGAGGCGAGGGTGATGGTCTCGCCCTCGATCTCGACGCGGATGCCGGTGAGCATCGGGAGCGTGTCGTCACGGCCGGCCGCCACGGCGACCTGGCTGACGGCGGCGGCGAACGCGTCGCTGCCGATGGTCCCGCTCACGCCGGGCATCTCCGGGAGGGACGGGTAGTCCTCGACCGGCATGGTGTTCAGGGTGAACTTGGCGCTTCCGCAGCTCACGACGACCTTCGGGCCGTCCGTGGAGATCTCCACAGTCTGTGGAGGAAGGTTGCGGGTGATCTCGGCAAGGAGACGGCCGGAGACGAGGGTCTGCCCCGGCTCCTCGATCTCGACGTCCACCGAGACCTGCGCCGAGACCTCGTAGTCGAAGCCGGAGAGGCGGACGCGCTGGCGGTCGTCGACCTCGCCGGCGTCCAGCAGGATTCCGGCCAGGACCGGTACAGAGGGGCGCGTCGGCAGTGTGCGCGCTGTCCAGGCGACAGCGTCGGCCAGTACGTCGCGTTCGACCCGGAACTTCACTTTCCGACTCTCTTTCCGCCCGACCGGGGACCGGTCGCGCCTCAACGTTGCAGCTCGTGGGTGTCTCGTGGGTCCGCCGGGGGTTGTTTCCCCAGGGTGTGGACGGCGTCCGCAGCGAGGGCGGACCGTGCCGCCGGAGCGGTCTCGGACTCCGTAGGGGTCACCGCTCAGATCCGGGCGGCGGAGGACAGGGGCGAGACCACACGTTACCCGGATTCACCCGCTGCCGCTGCCAGCTCCGGACTGACCCGCCGTCACCTCGATCTCAGGCGTTTGTCCACAGATTTTCCGCGAAGCTGTTTTGACGCCACATCTTGGTTACTGAAGGTGCGTAGTAGTAGTAGGGCCTGTGGATAATGTGGATAACCCTTGTTCTCGCAGGTCAGACTGCGAATTTTTGTCCACAGGCCCTGTGGATGACCCTGTGTGTAACTCGGGCCTCCTGTGGACAAGTCGAGGGCCCCACAGCTTGTCCACAGACCGTCCACAGGTTCGTCCACAGCTTTTCCCCAAGTTGTCCACAGTGCCCTGTGGTTCGGTGGTCCGGGCATCGGTGACGGTGTCCACAGGGCGACCCTGGGTTACCCACAGGCTCGGCGCTGTTGTCCACAGGTTATCCACAGGGTTGTCCACAGAATTCGACCCTTCCCTGTGGATAACTTCGCGGAGAAACCCCAAAACTTTTTTTCGAAGCCCGACGCAGACCGCGCGAACCTGGACAAAGACTCTGTGCACAGGGTTTTCCACAGGCCCTTGTCGAACCACCTGCCCCGGACTCCCTCGCGGCCCAGGCCAGGCCCTCCGCAGGCTCCGCTGTGGTCAGGGCAACAGCCCCAGGAGGCCATGAGAACCAGGGGAAACGGTGCGTGTCCGGTACGGACGGTGCGGCTCGGCGACGAGGCGGACTTACCCGTCTCCGAGGTGCCAACACCCACACAAGCCTGTGGATAACTCGGTGTGGGCGGTTCCGGGGGAGCCCCGGAGACTGTGGACAAGTGCGGAGCCGTCGCACGAAGGGGCGACAGGGGTGGGGGACCCGGCGGCGGGCCCGAGGGGGCAAGGAGAGGGGACAAGGAGAGAAGTCGACACGTCGACCAGTGGACTCGGTGACACGTCGACTGGGAGACACACGGACGCGGAGGCGGGCGACGGGGTGACGGTCGTCGGCGGGGCCGTCGCGAGGCGGACGCGGGCGCCCCAGGGCCCCTCGGACACGACGGAGGGGGCGGCCGCCGTGCTGGCGGGGCCGCCCCCTCCCGATCGTCGTGTGTACCCGGGGCCGGTCAGGTCAGCGAGGGCTGGTCCTTGATCCGGCTGGTCAGCTCGTGCACCTGGTTGTAGATGGAGCGGCGCTCCGCCATGAGCGCCCGGACCTTGCGGTCGGCGTGCATGACGGTGGTGTGGTCGCGGCCGAACTGCTGACCGATCTTGGGCAGGGAGAGGTCGGTCAGCTCACGGCAGAGGTACATGGCGATCTGCCGGGCCGTCACCAGCACCCGGGAACGGGAGGTCCCGCACAGGTCCTCCAGGCTCAGCCCGAAGTAGGCCGCGGTCTGGGACATGATCGCGCTGGCCGTGACCTCGGGCACCTCGGCGTTGGGGACGAGGTCCCGCAGCACCTGGCCGGTCAGGTCCAGGTCCACCGACTGCCGGTTGAGGCTGGCGAAGGCGGTCACGCGGATGAGCGCGCCCTCCAGCTCCCGGATGTTGGTGGAGATCTTGCTGGCGATGAACTCCAGGACCTCGGGCGGCGCGGCCAGACCCTCCTGAGCGGCCTTCTTGCGCAGGATGGCGATCCGGGTCTCCAGCTCGGGCGGCTGGACGTCCGTCAGAAGCCCCCACTCGAACCGGCTCCGCATCCGGTCCTCCAGCGTGGTCAGCTGCTTGGGCGGCCGGTCGCTGGAGATGACGATCTGCTTGTCGGAGTTGTGGAGCGTGTTGAAGGTGTGGAAGAACTCCTCCTGCGTCTGCTCCTTGTTCTCCAGGAACTGGATGTCGTCCACCAGGAGCACGTCGATGTCCCGGTAGCGGCGCCGGAACCCGTCCGCCTTGCCGTCCCGGATCGAGTTGATGAACTCGTTGGTGAACTCCTCCGAGCTCACGTACCGCACCCGGGAGCCCTCGTACAGCCGGTGCGTGTAGTGGCCGATGGCGTGCAGCAGGTGGGTCTTGCCCAGCCCGGAGCCGCCGTGGATGAAGAGCGGGTTGTACGCCTTCGCGGGAGCCTCCGCGGCCGCGACCGAGGCCGCGTGCGCGAACCGGTTGCTGGACCCGATGACGAACGTGTCGAAGGTGTACTTCGGGTTCAGCCGTGCGTGCTCACCGGGGGGGATCTCCTGCGACCGGCCCGGGGGAGAGGCCGGGGCGGCGGGCGCCGTCGAGGGAGCGGGCGCCTCCGGCTCCGGCTCCTTGACCGGCGCGGGATCCACTGCCTGCTCCACGGGTGCCGGGACGCCCTCGGGCTCACTCGGAGGCCGTTCCTCGCTGTGCGGGGGCTCAGGGGCGGACCTCGGCGCGGGGCCGGTATCCCGCGGGGCCGGGCTCTCCCAGCGGTTGGGCTCGTCCCAGGACGCGTCGGCCCAGCTCTGCTGCTGCCACAGCGGCTGCTGGGCGGGCTGGTCCCAGCCCGAGGCGGCACCGTGGAACGCCCCCTGCTGCCCCGTGTGGGGCTGCGCCGGGGGAGCGGGCAGCGGCTGCTGCGGCGCGGGCGACTCCGCGGCGTGCGTGACCGGTGCGGACGGACCGGAGTGCGGCCCTTGGGCGGGCCGCTGCGGGGCGGGGGAGCCCTGGTCACCGGTGTGCGGGTGGCCGTGCTGGCGCGGCGCCTGGCCGCGTTCGTCGGGCCGGGGGCCCTGGACGGAGGGTGCGGGGCCGAGCAGGTCGGCCTGCGCCTCCTGCGCGCGTGCGTGCCCGGGGTCGGCTCCCAGCGCCTCGGACGGGTGCGGGGCCTCGGGCCGCTGGTGGGCCTCGTAGGGGTGCGGGGCGGACGGCCGGGCGTGCTGCCCCCGGGGTTCGTGGACGGAGGGCTGCTCGGCGCGGCCGGGGTGCGGGGGCGGCTCCGGCGGGGCGGAGAGCGACGTGTGCCCGCCCGTGTCCCTGCCCACACCGTAGGGAGAGGGGGTCGGGGGCGGCGTGGGGACGGCGGTGGGGTCCACGGTCACAGCGACCCGGATCTCCCGTCCCAGGTGGGCGGAGAGGGCCTTGCTGATCGCCGGGTAGAGGCGTGTCTCCAGGACCTTCTTGGTGAACTCGTTGGGCGCCGCGATCAGCGCCGTGTCCTCGATCAGACCCAGCGGGCGGGTCTGCGGCAGCCAGGCACGCTGGTGTGCGGGGAGGGAGTCGTGGTCGATCCCGTCCAGCACGCTCGACCAGACCATTGCGAGGTTGACCTGTGCTTCAGCCAAGGTGACCTGCCATGGTTGCTGTCCCTTCGGTGCGGATCTGTTCGGTGCGGGTTGGAGGCGGTGAGGGGACGGGGGAGTTCGGGTCGGCGTGTTTCCGGGAAGCGGGCACCACGGGGGTCCCGTGCCTCCCATTGTCCTCCCCTGAGGGAGGTGCCGGGCCGGGGTTCCGGTTCGAGGGCGGTCCTTCTGGTCGTTCGCTGCCTGTGGACAACGGGAGCGGCGGTGGGCGGTCAGGTGTTCGACTACCTCTGGGTATCCACAGCTTCAGGAGGTTGTCCACACCTTGTCCACAGGTTTATCCACAGGATGACAGTCGCCTGTGTGTTTCGGGAAGTTATCCACAATCCCCAGTTCAGGGGATGTGTACAGCGACTGCCCACAACTTCGGCGAGGCTGTGGACGGCGTCGGGGGCGAGTTATCCACAGGTTGAGGTTATCCACAGACCCCCGTTCCTGTGGAAGTCTCACACGCTGTGGACAACCGGTTGTCCACAGGGAGGCGGGTAGACTGTGACCGGTGGCGTCCGCCACCGGCCCGAGCCGCGCCACGACGTCGCTCGCGGGACGGTCAGCAGGGCTGATTTGACCACGACCCGACCAGGTCGTATGTTCTATATGCTTATGCCGACGATCCTGCCTGCGCTCGTGCACACCACGAAGTCGCGGCCTCGTCGCACGCACTGTAAGGCCCCGCATATCCTGGGGGTCTGTCGTAGTACTTTCCTGACACGCCCCTGGAGCCAGTAGTGAGCAAGCGTACGTTTCAGCCGAACAACCGGCGTCGCGCGAAGGTCCACGGTTTCCGGCTGCGCATGCGTACGCGCGCCGGTCGCGCCATCATCGCCTCGCGACGTCGTAAGGGACGCGCCGCGCTGACCGTGAGCCACTAGGCCACGTCAAGCCTCAAGTCTTCACTGGGACCGGTCCGGCCTTCTCGCCGGTCGGTCCCTTTGTCGTGGGGCACGGAACCGGTAGCCGGGGGCCGTGCCGCACCCCTCTCCCGGAGGAACCCCGATGTTGTCGCCGGAGAACCGGATGCGCCACAGCGCCGAGTTCGGGACGGTCATGCGTTCCGGTCGGCGCTCCTCGCGTGACGCCCTGGGCGTCATCTACCTCGCCCCCCGGAAACCGCCCGGCGACCCCGACCAGACCGACGCAGCGGCACCGCCGCGCGTCGGTTTCGTCGTGAGCAAGGCCGTCGGGGGAGCCGTCGTCCGCAAGCGCGTACAGCGGCGTCTGCGCCACCTGATGCGCTCACGGTTGGCTGTTCTGCCAAACGGTAGCCTGCTGGTAGTGCGGGCCAAGCCCTCGGCCGCGACTCTGCGGCAAGAGGACCTGGCGGTACAACTCGACAGCGCGATCGCCGCGGCGCAGCGTCCCCGTGGGGCCGACAAGCGCCGACGCGGCCGCGGGGGTCCACGCCCCGAACCGGTCGGGTCGGCGAAGACTGAAGCAGACGGTGACCGTCGCCCTCAGGAGGGCGCAGAACGGTGGGCGAAGCAATGACCGAGCACAGACCGACGTCTTTCGCGCGGTTGTTGATCCTGCCCATCCGTGGCTACCAGCGCTTCATCAGCCCGCTCTTCCCCCCGGTCTGTCGTTTCTACCCCTCGTGCAGTGCGTACGGCGTCGAGGCGCTGCGCGTCCACGGGGGACTTCGCGGGTTGTGGCTGACGGTCAGGCGTATCGCCCGCTGCCACCCCTTCAACCCGGGGGGTCTTGATCCGGTTCCGCCGCCCAAGGGGCGCCGGAACGAGGAGTCCGAGGAGTCTACGGGCGGAACCGGGCACACCGGCACCGCTTCCGGGGACCAGTAGCTGAACCGAATCACCGAGGAGTTGGCCGGTGCTGGACTGGCTTTACAACATCATCGGCCACGTGTTGGTCTGGATCCACTCGGGTCTGACCATCGTTGGCCTGAACCCCGACAGCGGGTGGGCGTGGGGCCTGTCCATCGTGCTGCTGACCTGCCTGATGCGTCTGCTGATGGTGCCGCTGTTCGTCAAGCAGATGAACACGCAGCGCAAGATGCAGGAAGTGCAGCCGAAGATCATGAAGCTTCGGGAGCGCTACAAGCACGACAAGGAGCGGCTCCAGCGGGAGTCGATGAAGCTCTACCAGGAGAGCGGCACCAACCCGATCATGGGCTGCCTCCCGCTGCTTCTCCAGATGCCGGTCTTCTTCGCCCTGTTCAGCGTGCTGCGCAGCGTCGCGGAGGGCAAGGTGCAGTTCGGCTTCACCCAGGAGCTCGCCGACAGCGCCCGTGAGGCGCTGATCTTCCACGCCCCGATCGCCGCCCAGTTCAACACCCCGCCGGACGAGCTGCGGGCCCTGGGCGCGACCGACCCCATCATGGCCAAGGTCGTCATCGCCATCGCCTGTGTGGTCATGGGCGTCACGACCTTCCTCACCATGCGTCAGAGCATCAAGCGCAGCATCGCGCAGCAGCCTGACAACCCGATGATGCAGACCCAGAAGATCATGATGTACATGGCGCCCGCCTTCGGGCTCTTCGGCCTCATGATGCCGATCGGTGTGCTCGTCTACTGGGTCACCTCCAACGTGTGGACGATGGTGCAGCAGCACTTCCTGTACCGGAACCAGCCCGCGCCCGGCACGGAGGCCGAGTCCGCCAAGGGCTCCTCCGCCAAGGGTTCGGCCAAGGGCATGCTCGGTCGCAAGAAGGCTCCGGAAACCCCTCCGGAGCCTGAGGAACAGCCTAAGATCGAACGCAAACAGCCGAAGAAGCAGACGCGTTCCAAGCGCGGCGGCGGGTCCAAGTAGGGCCTCCCTGCTTCGTGTCGGCGTCCACGACTTTCGAGTGCGCAGGCGAGAATGCCCCTGAGGCGTACGGCGGCCAGGGACTGACGGATTGAGGAGACGGGATCGCTGTGGGAAGTAGCGAGGAAGAGAGCGGTGGCGTAGCGGTGGCTGACGCACCTGAGGGCGGAATCGACGTCGAGGCCCTGGAGAACGAGGGTGACATCGCCGCGGACTACATCGAGGGTCTGCTCGACATCGCCGACTTCGACGGCGACATCGACATGGACGTCGAGGGCGACCGCGCGATGGTCTCCGTCGTCGGGGCGACCCTGGACGAGCTGATCGGTCAGGAGGGCGAGGTCCTGGAGGCGCTCCAGGAGCTCACCCGCCTCGCGGTGCACCGGGCCACCGGTGAGCGCAGCCGCCTGATGCTGGACATCGGTGGTTACCGTGACGGTCGCCGCAAGGTGCTCTTCCAGATCGGCGCCGAGGCCGCCACGAAGGTCAAGGAGACCGGCGAGGTCCACCCGCTGGAGCCGATGACCCCGTTCGAGCGCAAGGTGGTGCACGACGCGGTCGCCGCGGCCGGGCTGCGCAGCGAGTCCGAGGGCGAGGAGCCCAACCGCTACGTGGTGGTCCACCCCGCCGACTAGTCGACAAACGGACAGACCGGGGGCGGTGTTTCACGTGAAACACCGCCCCTTCGTCATGCCCGCACGAGTGGGACGACCGCGGTGGTGGGTCCGGGGCGTCCCGGAGGTCCGGTGTGAGAGTCGGACGCAAGGGGTGTTTCACGTGAAACACGGGTGCGGCCCCCGCGTAGGATCGTCTCCGGGGACCTTCCCACCACGAGTCGTCCCACCTTCGGGATCTCCGGGGTGGCTCCGCGAGTGGAGTCGCGAACCGCACGATCCGTGTGGGGGAGGGGACCACCCCCGTGCGCGCGGTCGGCCGCGATCCGCCGCGCGCTTCCCGCGTCGTCAGGTCCCTGTCCCTTTGTGGACAGGTCGACATGACGACCCAACGGTTCATGGAAGTGACGATGGACGAGTTCCGACAGGTGGTGACCGATGACCTCGGGCACTGAGGAGCCCGGCGCTACGCTCCCCGCCCCGCCCCCGCAGGCCGTGACGGTCTTCGGCGACACCCTGCCCGTGGCGACCCGCTACGCCGAACTTCTCGCCGACGACGGGGTGCGTCGCGGGCTGATCGGCCCGCGCGAGGTGCCCCGCCTCTGGGAGCGGCACCTCATCAACTGCGCCGTCGTCGAGGAGCTGATCCCCGAGGGTGCCGAGGTGGTGGACATCGGTTCCGGTGCCGGGTTGCCTGGACTGGTGCTGGGTCTGCTGCGTCCGGACATCAGGATGATCCTCCTGGAGCCCCTGCTGCGGAGGACGGTCTTCCTCGATGAGGCGGTCAGCACCCTGGGGCTGACCAACGTGGAGGTGCGTCGAGGGCGAGCGGAGGAGGCGCACGGCGAGCTGTACACCGACTTCGTCACCGCTCGCGCGGTGGCCCCGCTGGCCCGGCTGGCCGGTTGGTCGCTGCCCCTGCTGCGCAAGGACGGAAGCCTGTTGGCCCTCAAGGGGGAGCAGGCGGAGGCCGAGCTGGCGGAAGCGAAGGAAGACGTTTCGAAACTGCGCCCTGGTGTGAGCGATGTGATCAGGGTGGGGCGGGGTAAAGTCGATCCCGCTACCACGGTCGTTCGCGTCACGGTGACATCCGACGGTGGTCCGCCCGCGTCGGGAGGCTCCCAGAAGAAGGCGCGGAACGGCAAGAAGAAGCGCGGACGGAAGAGGTGAACTCATTCGTGCCCCAGAACCCAGCCGACGACGCCGGTGTTTCACGTGAAACCCCGGCGGGCGCCTATGGAGACCTGCTCGATGTTTCACGTGAAACACCGATGGACTCCACGGTGGGCCAGCCCCCTGTTTCACGTGAAACATGGAGTGGCGAGGCTGCCCCCGACAGCGTCCCCGACACACCTCTCGCCCGAGCGGCCCGTGCCGCGATGACGGGCCGTGGACACGAGGACCCCTGGCCTCGACCCCGGTCCTGCCGGATCATCAGCGTCGCCAACCAGAAGGGCGGGGTCGGCAAGACCACCACGACGGTGAACATCGCCGCCGCCCTCGCCATGAACGGGCAGCGCGTCCTCGTGGTCGACCTCGACCCCCAGGGGAACGCGTCCACCGCTCTCGGCATGGAACGCGACAACCAGACCCGGTCCATCTACCACTGCCTCGTCGAGGACGAGGAGATCCGCAAGCTGGCCCAGCCGGTTCCGGACATCCCCAACCTGTGGTGCGCCCCGGCCACCATCGACCTCGCGGGCGCTGAGATCGAACTGGTCTCCCTCGTGGCGCGGGAGGCCCGGCTCAAGCGGGCCTTCGCGGCCTACGACACCTCGGACCTCGACTACATCCTCATCGACTGCCCGCCTTCGCTCGGCCTGCTGACGGTCAACGCGATGGTGGCGTGCGACGAGGTCATGATCCCGATCCAGTGCGAGTACTACGCACTGGAAGGGCTCGGGCAGCTGCTGCGCAACGTGGAGCTGGTCAAGTCGCACCTGAACACGGGACTGTCCGTCAGTACGATCCTGCTGACGATGTACGACGGGCGGACCAGGCTCGCCCAGCAGGTGGCCGACGAGGTGCGCTCGCACTTCGGAGAGCTCGTCCTGAAGTCGTTGGTGCCGAGGAGCGTCCGTGTCTCCGAGGCGCCCAGCTACGGGCAGTCCGTCATGACCTACGACCCCGGGTCGACCGGGGCCGTGGCCTACTTGGAGGCGGCCCGGGAGATCGCCTTCCGGGCCGAGGCGCTCAACCCCGGCTGACAGTGGCGGTTGTTTCACGTGAAACACCCCGTCCGGTCGGCGCGGTCGACCGGACGGGCGGAAACTCACAAGGAGTGTGGAGGGAGTTGCCGGTGAGCCAGCAGCGGCGCGGACTGGGCAAGGGGCTGGGGGCGCTCATCCCGCAGGGGCCGACGGCCCCCGCGCCGGTGGAGAGCGTCCGCGACACGATGGTGTCCGTCCCTGAACCCCCTGCGGTCCAGGGCCCGACAGAGATGCCGGACGGGACGTACATGGAGGAGGTCGAGCTCACCTCGATCACCCCCAACCCCCGACAGCCCAGGACCTACTTCGACGATGAGGCCCTGGACGAGCTGCGGGACTCGATCATCGAGGTCGGCCTGCTCCAGCCCGTCGTGGTTCGCAAGCTCGAAGGTGAGGGCGAGCCCCGCTACGAGCTGATCATGGGGGAGCGGCGGTTCCGGGCGAGCAAGCTCGCGGAGCTCGAACGCATCCCCGCGATCGTGCGCCGGACGGACGACGACGAACTGCTCCGGGAGGCGCTCCTGGAGAACCTGCACCGGCAGCAGCTCAACCCGTTGGAGGAGGCGGCCGCGTACCAGCAGATGCTGGACGACTTCGGCACCACCCAGGGGGAGCTGGCCCAGCAGGTCGGCAAGTCGCGTTCGCACATCGCCAACACGCTGCGTCTGCTCAACCTCCCGGGGAGGGTGCAGACACGGGTGGCGGCGGGGGTGCTGAGCGCCGGACACGCGCGGGCCCTGCTGTCGATCGACGACCCGGAGGCCCAGGAGCGCCTCGCCAAGCGGGTCAACGACGAAGGGCTGTCGGTGCGGTCCCTGGAGGAGATCGTCGCCCTCCGGGAGATTCCGGATGAGGACAAGCCCCGCAGGGCCTCCGCCGGGCGGATCGACAACCCCCCGCAGATCGAGGAGTGGGCCACCCGGATGGGCGACCGGCTCGACACCACCGTGAAGGTGGACATCGGCCGGAAGAAGGGCAAGATCGTCGTGGAGTTCGCGACGATGGAGGACCTGGAGCGGATCATCGGTCAGATGGACCGCGAGAACTGACCCTCCACCCTCGCGGGCGATGGCGGTGTTTCACGTGAAACACCGCCATCGCCGTGTCCGGCGCCAGGTGTCCCAGGGGCGGCGCGGCCCCGTGCGGCGAGCGTGCCCCGCTGCCCCTGCTGACGCCGTGATCGCCTTCGACGTACGGGAGGGCCGCCCGTGGGGCCGTGCTCACGGGCTCGGTACTCGCCTCGACCCTCCGAGGCCTGTGCTGAGGCGTGGTGCGCGTCGGCGCTTCCGGCGACAGTGCCCCCGCAACGGGCTGTTTCACGTGAAACAGCCGGTCAGAGACCCATGGAACCGATCGCGAGGCCCCACAGGGGTCGTGGGGCGCTCGTGAGGGCTCGACCCCGGGGTGAGTCCACAAGAATGCCGAGAGGCCCCCAGGGTCCACCTGGGGGCCTCTCGTGCGTGTGTGCGGCGCTGCGGGCTACAGGAACTCCGCGAGCTCCTTCTCCAGCAGACGCGTCGGCTTGGCGCCGATGATCTGCTTGACGACCTCGCCGCCCTTGTAGACGTTCATGGTCGGCAGCGACAGGACGTTGTACGCGCGCGGCGTCTCGGGGTTCTGGTCGGTGTTGATCTTCACGACGTCGATCTTGTCGCCGTGGTTGGCGGCCAGCTTGTCCAGGACCGGGGCCATCTGCTTGCAGGGGCCGCACCAGTCAGCCCAGAAGTCCACCAGGACGGGCTTGTCGTTATTGAGGACGACCTCCTCGAAGGAGGCGTCGGTGGCGTTCTTGACGGTGGACACTGCTTGGTTCTCCTTGGTTCGACGAAACCGGACGAGGGGGTCGGGGAAGCTAGTTGCCGATGGCGGCGAGGAAGCGCTCGGCGTCCAGGGCGGCGGAACAGCCGGTGCCCGCGGCGGTGATCGCCTGACGGTACTGGTGGTCGACCACGTCGCCCGCGGCGAAGACCCCTTCGAGGTTGGTCCGCGTGGACGGGGCGTCCACCTTCACGTACCCCTCCTCGTCGAGCTCGATCTGCTTCTGGAAGAGCTCCACGCGGGGGTCGTGGCCGATCGCGACGAACAGACCGGTGACGTCCAGAGTGCTGGTCTCGTTGGTCTTGTTGTTGATCAGCTTGAGGCCGCTGACGCGGTCCTCACCCAGGACCTCGGTGACCTCGGTGTCCCAGACGAAGGTGATCTTGTCGTTGGCGAGCGCGCGCTCGGCCATGATCCTGCTGGCGCGCAGCTCGTCACGGCGGTGGATGACCGTCACCGACTTGGCGAAGCGCGTGAGGAAGAGCGCCTCCTCCATGGCGGTGTCCCCACCGCCCGCCACGGCGATGTCCTGGTCGCGGAAGAAGAAGCCGTCGCAGGTGGCGCACCAGGAGGTACCCCGGCCGGACAGTTCCTTCTCACCGGGGACGCCGAGCTCGCGGTAGCCGGAGCCGGTGGCCAGGATGACGGTGTGCGCGAGGAAGGTCTCGCCGCCCGCGGTGACCTCCTTGACCGGCTTGGTCAGGTCCACGTCGGTGACGTCCTCGGGGACCAGCTCGGCGCCGAAGCGCTCGGCCTGCTTGCGCAGGTTGTCCATGAGGTCAGGGCCCATGATCCCGTCCGGGAAACCGGGGAAGTTCTCCACGTCGGTGGTGTTCATGAGCGCACCGCCGGCCGTGATGGACCCCTCGAACACCAGCGGGCGCAGCTCCGCGCGCGCGGCGTACACGGCAGCGGTGTAACCCGCCGGTCCGGAACCGATGATGATGACATTGCGGACGTCACTCACGCTCTAGGCCCTTCACACAGTCGCTGCCCGGCCACGGTGGTGTGACAGGGGAAAGATGGTTAGCACAACCGATGGTAGGCGCACGCCATTCCCGGTCCGACATCCGTGCAGCGTACGGGGGTGGGGTATGGGCCTTAGCCCCTCCCGGACACCCGCCCGGACCCGCGCCCCAGGCCCGCCGCGACGACGAGGGCCAGCCCCCCGGCGACCGCTCCCCACACGGCGTTCACGGCCAGGACCGAGACCACCGCGAAGGGGTTGGTGAGCGGCCCCTGGAGCCCCTCTCCGAGGAGGGGCGACAGCACCGCGCTGAGCAGGATCGCGAGGGCACCGTAGGCGACACCCGCGCAGACGAGGGTGAGGAAGGGGCGGGGCACGTGCGCCGCGACCACGGCCGCCACCCACGCCAGGGTCACCAGCAGCGTGGCGCCCAGCTGTGCCCAGGGTGAGCCGATCGCCTCGGTGACCCCGGTGACGTTCATCAGGGGGCGCACCAGGGCCAGGGCGCCCAGGCTCAGGACCAGGGGCCAGGGCACGCCGGGTGGAGCGCTGGCGGACGGGGACGGGCGGCGGTTCATGGTGTTCCCCTCGTGGGCTGCGGGCGGTCGCTCGACACCTCGGAAGCTACGGGCGACGACCGTGGCCGGGCGTCCGTCCCGGGTCTCCTCCCGGTACGTCGAAACACGTAGCCGGACGCGCACGTGAGCACGGGTACGGCCGGGGCCGGCTCCGTAGAATCGCCGCATGCGCGACCGCCCACGCCCGCCGGGCCAGCAGGACCAGTCCGACCCCACCGACCCCGCCGGCCGTCAGGCCGTCGTCGTCGACGCCCTCCTGGGGTTCACCGTCTTCGCGGTGGTGGCCATCGCGATCGGCGCCGGTATCGGCGGGGGAGACCTGCCCGCTGTCGTGGCCTACGGGTTCGCGAGCGTCCTCGGCCTGCTCATGCTGTTCCGGCGCCGCTGGCCCCTGGCGGTCCTCCTGCTCACCGCCGTCCTCCTCATCGCCTACTACGTCGTGGACCTCCCGGTGATCGGTCTGGCGGTGCCCGTGGCCGCCGCCCTGTACTCCGCGGCCGTCTTCGACCGCACCCGGTGGGCCGTGGGGACGGCGGCCGCGCTGGTCGTCGTCTCCACGGTGGCGAGGCTGGCGGAGGGGCAGGATCCGGCCTTCCTCCTCGGGTATGAACTGGTGTCGACCGTGGCCATCATGGGGGCGGCGATCGCCCTCGGAGACGGGGTCCGCCAGAGGGCCGAGGGCGCCCGTCAGCGCGAGCTGATCGCGGTCCTGGACGCCCAGGCGCGGGAGGCCGAGTCGGCCGAGCTCCTGGCCCGCGAACGCGCCCGGATCGCACGCGACCTGCACGACGCGGTGGGTCACCACTTGTCGGTGGTCTCCCTGCACACCTCGGTGGCGGCCGAAGCCCTGGAGGAGGGGTCCGTGGACGCGCCCGTGGCGCGTGCCGAGCTGCGCCACGTCGCCCAGGCTGCCCGGGAGGGGTTGCGCGACCTGCGCTCCACGGTGCGGGCGCTGCGCGAACCCCGGGGCGGCCAGGGGGCCGGGGACGGGATCGAGCGCGTCGCGGGGCTCGCGCACCTGGACGATCTGGTGGCCTCGGTGCGTGCGGCGGGGCTGGACGCGGAGGTGACCGGGGAGGGCGGTCCGGGGCTACCCGGTCTGGTCGACGCGACCGCCTACTGGGTGGTCCAGGAGGCGCTCACGAACACGCTCCGGCACGCGCGGGCCGAGGCCGCGGAAGTGGCGCTCGAACGCGCGGAGGGCACGCTCACGGTGACGGTCACCGACGACGGGACGGGGCCCCTGCCGGGCGAAGCGTTCGGGGAGCGCTGCGGATCGGGGCTGGCCGGGATGAGGGAGAGGGTCCGGATGGTGGAGGGAACCCTGGAGGCGGGGCCGGTACCCGGCAGAGGGTTCCGGGTGCGTGCGCGGCTGCTACTCGGGGGTGGGGCGTGAGCACGCCGACGAGGGTCCTGCTCGTGGACGACCAGGAGCTCGTACGCGCCGGGGTGCGTTCGCTGCTGGAGCGGGAGGGCGACATCGAGGTGGTGGCGGAGGCCGCCGACGGGCGCCGGGCGGTGGTCGAGATCGACCGGCACCGCCCTGACGTGGTGCTGCTGGACCTCCAGATGCCCGTCATGGACGGGCTCGGCGTTCTGCGGGAACTGGAACGTCGACGTGTCGACACGTCGGGGCGCCGACATGTCGACACCCGGGTGGTGGTCCTCACCACCTTCGGAGAGGACGACAACGTGTTCTCCGCGCTGCGTCTGGGCGCGGCCGGGTTCCTGCTCAAGGACGCCAAGCCGCGCGAGCTCAGGGACGCGGTCCGCACGGTGGCGGCGGGGGAGGGGCTGCTCTCGCCGGGCGTGACCCGCCGCGTGATCGAACGCCTCGCCGGTACCGAGCTGCCGCCCGGGGCCGCCGCTCGTCTGGACGGGCTCACCGTTCGTGAGCGCGAGGTGCTCGGCCTGGTCGGGCGGGGGATGTCCAACCAGGAGATCGGCGCGGAGCTCTACCTGAGCCCGGCCACCGCGCGCACGCACGTGGGCCGTCTGCTGGCCAAGCTCGGGGTGCGTGACCGCGTGGGGCTGGTGGTGCTGGCCTACGAGAGCGGGCTGGTGCGCGCCGGAGATGATCGCTGAGACCGCTGGCGCTGCGCCGGGTGCGGAGCCCGTCTACAGCGGTCGCTGGGCGAGTACGCCGGCGGCGGGGTCCCCGTCCGTGCAGGTGCCCGGGTCGAGGACGATCACCCCGGCGCCGTCGGTGTCCTGGGTGAACAGGACCCACACGGGTCCGGCGCCGTCACCGGCGTCGAAGAGGGCGTCGTCGACCAGGGTGACCCGGACGCCGCTGTCCTGCTCGAAGCGGGTGACGCACTCCTGCGCCTCGGTGGTCAGCTGCGTGAGTGCCTGGGTGCCCGCGTCCTCCTCGGTACCCGCCGGTTCGCGCTCGGTGGCCAGGACCTCGGCGGCCTGGGCGTCGAGCCCGTCCTCGGTGTAGACCGTGCCGCTCGCCACCGACTTCGCGGTGTAGGACTGGGCGGTGTCGGGGGCGGACTCGGACTCGCTCTCCTCCAGCAGGGGGGAGGCGGCGGTGTTCTCCTGCTCGCCCATCTTCCCGTTGAGGATCGCGGCTCCGCCGCCGACCACGAAGACGGTCACGGCCGCGATCGCCATCAGGTGCGGCAGGCCGAAGCCCCGCCGTCGGTTGAGCGGGACCACCGGTGCCAACGTGTCCGCCGCGGGCGCTTCGGTCGCCGCGGGCTCCTCGGCGTCGCGGGGAGGGCCGTCCCCGGCCGTGGAGGTCGCTGAGCGTTCGCTCGCGGCCTCGGCGATCCGGCTGTCGAGGAGGTCGGCGACGTCCTGCGGCAGCGCCGGCAGGGGTTCCTCGGCGAGGACGCGGGTGACCCCGGTGAGCTCGTCGAGGACCGTGGCGCAGGACGCGCAGGTCTCTATGTGTGTGGCAACGAAGCGTTCCTCGTCGGGGTCCAGGAGGTCCTCGGCGAAGAAGGCGAGTGCCTCCACGTCAGGATGGGACGTCACGATGGGTTGGCACCTCCTCTCCCAGATGTGACGTCTCGCGGTGGCTGAGGGTTCCTTAGATGGGAGAGCGACGGAAGAAGTTTGGCGCGACCTCGCGCACACCGGCTCTTGACCGTGCCCGAGGCGATGTCGAGGATCTCCGCGGCCTCGTCCACCCGGTAGCCGAGCATGTCCACGAGGGTCAGCGCCATCCTCTGGTCCAGGGGGAGGAGGTCCAGTGCGGCGTGCACGTCCAACCGGGCCTCGGTCTGGGAGGCGTGGTCGTGCCCGCCTCCAGAACGGCTCAGGCGGTCGTTGGAGATGACGTCGAGGGTCTCGTCCTCGGTCGGGGTCGCCGGGCGCACCTTGCGGCGTCTGAGGCGGTCGTGGCAGGCGTTCACCACGATGCGGTGCATCCAGGTGCTGACCTGCGACTCCCCTCGGAACCGGTCGGCGGCGCGGAACGCTGACATGAAGGCGTCCTGGAGGGCGTCCGAGGCCTCCTCGGGGTCGCCCATCATCCGGACGGCGACAGCCCACAGGCGCTCACGGTGACGGCGAACCAGTACCGCGAACGCCTGTTCGTCACCCTGAGCGTGCCTCGACAACAGCTCCGTGTCAGGAAGCTCCTGGGCCGCGTCCATCAGCGCTGATCACATACCCCACAAAGTAGAACTAGGTCCCGCGAACCTCGACCTCGTTAATGGTCCCACGGAAGCGTCCGTCGTCCGAGGGCAGGTCGGTGAACCAGATCAGGACGAACTGGCCGGTGGCGGCCTCGTCCAGGGTGATGGTCTGCTCACCGCTGACCTGGCCCTCCCAGGCGGCGGGAAGGTTGGCGTCCAGGCTGGCGTCGTCGGAGACGGAGTCGCTGTCGCCGACCCGAATCTGCACCCCGTAGTCCTGCTGCGGCAGGGTCAGGTCGACCTCGTGCACTTCCTGGCTCGCACCGAGGTCCAGGATCAGACCGACACCGGACTTCTCGGTGCCCATCGGGTCGTTGTAGCCCTCGGTGTTCCAGGCCGTGCCGGGGTCGCCGTCGTGGGCCAGGGGAGCGTTCTGCCCGTGCTCGGAGTGGTCGCCGAGCGGATCGAACCCGTCGGACCCGGTGATGTCGAGGACAGTGAGGTCCGTGTCGTCCGGGGTGTCCTCGGTCGCGCTGACGCTGGGGTCGGCCTCACCGTCCGTGCCGGAGTTCATCATCGACCCGAACGACCAGGCGCCGACGACGACCGCCACGAACAGCACCACCGCCATCGCGCCGATCAGGACGCGCTTGGTGGACAGACCCCCCTCACGGGAGGTCGCCGCCCTCTGGTCCATGCGGGAGGGCGCCGGACGGGCACTGCCGCGGGCCGGAGCGGAGGAGGTACGGCTGGTGCGGCGCTGGTTGTTGGTGGCGTCGAACTCGCCCGTGCGCCGGGAGGTCCCGGGCTCGGGGGGCGCGGACTCCGCCGGGGAGACCGGCAGCGGGATGAGGCGGGGGACCTCGGCCATGGCGGCGCAGAAGTCGGCCGGGCTGGTGATGGCCGGGCCGGGCACCATCTGTCCCACCAGCTGCGGCAGGGCCGCCCGGGTGGTGATGGAGGCCAGGGGTTCGCCCACGCCCTGTCTGAGCTGGCCGGGCGGGTAGGGGCCCATGGGGCCCTGGGGGGCGCCGGGCAGGCCGCTCTGCGGGCCGCCGGGCCAGTACCCGGTGAGGGCCGCGTAGAGCAGGTTGCCCAGTCCCTGGGCGTCGACGGCTGCGGGCTGGGGGACGTTGTTCCCCAGCAGCGCGGCGTCCACGCCGATACCGGTGACCTTGACCGCTCCACCGCTGCTCCACATGAGCTTGCCGGGTGTCAGGCACAGGTGGTGCAGTCCGCCGGCGTGCGCGGCGGCGATGGCCTCGGCGGCCTCGGCCACCAGGCCGGCGGCGCGCTCGGGTTCCATCGGACCCTGGGCGAGGAGCTCGGCGAGGGAGGAGCCGATGACCCACTCCTCGACGACGTAGGGGACGGGGGTGGTGTCGTCGGCGTCGAAGACCTGGGTGACGCGGGCGTCCGGGATACGGCTCGTGGCCCGGGCGGCGCGCACCACCTCGGACGTGCGGGGGAAACCCTCTGCGAAGGTCCAGACCGCGACGGGGCGCGCGAGCGTCTCGTCGGTGGCCTTCCAACGGGTCGCGCCACCGGTCTCGCTCACCACGGTGTCGAGTCGGTAGCGGTTGGCCAGCTTCGCCCCGGGTTCGATCAGGAAGGTGCTCATGATGGGAGTGACGGGTGACAGTGCCGTGGATCGCGTGGCGCCGTCACGGGCGCACGCGCGGGGGTCCGGCGCTGTCGGCTGTCCCCAGCCTCCCTTCGGGCAGCTCGGATAAACGATGCTCTGGCGGTAAAGCGGTGTCTGTCCATGCTAGGACGCGTGAACAGCCTCTTTGGAGGACACAGGATGGTCACGCATCTTCCGGGGCGTACCCGGGCGCGACCACCCAACGTCATCCATTCCAGGTGATCAGCGGCGTCGCAGCCGTGTTCTGACCAAATCAAGGAACGCTGTGACTTCAGTCACATTGAGGAACTTGGCGGCAACCACGAACAGTACGGCACCGACCAGTCCTCCGGCCACCATCGACGCGAGGGCGGGCCACACGTCGCCCGGCAGACCGTTGAGGGCGAAGATCATCAGGACGCCGAACGCGGCCGCCGGAACCGTGGCCACGTGCAGCTTGAACAGGGTCGCCGCGGCCCTGCGGCCGTCGAGCCCGTTCAGCCTCCTGTTGAGGAGGTACCACATGATGACCGAACCCACGACGTAGTAGAGACCGTAGGGCACGGGCAGCCACACGACGATGTGCTGCGGGCTGTCCGCCATGAAGTACAGCAGGCTGATCGCGGTGACGGCGTGGGCGGCCTCGGAGGGGATCGACACCAGGGCCGGGGTGCGCGTGTCACCCAGCGCGTAGAACACGCGCATCTGGAGCTGGAACAGCGTGAAGGGGATCAACATCACGCAGAAGACCATGAGGATGCGACCGATCGCGGCCGCGTCCTCGGCGCTGGTGCTGCCCTGCGCGTAGATCATCACGCAGAACGGCACGGCGAAGACGATCATCGCCACCGCGATGGGCACGATCAGCACCGACGAGAGCCGGAAGCCCCGGGAGAAGTCGCTGCGCACCTGGTCCTTGCGCCCGGCCGCGACGTGCTCGCTCATACGAGGCAGAAGGGCCGTGATCACCGAGACCGCGATGATCGCGTACGGGAGCTGGAACAGCATCGACGCGAACTTGTACGCCGCGATGCCCGAACCGGTCTCGTAGCCGAGGTCGGCCGCCATCGAACCGGCGCGCGTGGCGACGTTGGTCGAGACGAGCGCGCCCACCTGGGCGACGACGATGTAGAGCATCATCCACGACGCGGCACTGGCCGCCTCGCCGAGCCCGGAACCGCGCAGGTCCAGGCGGGGCCGCCAGCGGAAGCCCGCGGCGGCGAGCGCCCAGACCAGGACGGCGGCCTGGACGACCTGGCCGACGGCGGTGCCCAGGCCCAGCAGCGCGAGCTCGCTGGCGGTGATGGTGTCCGGCGTCCGGCCGGGACCGGCCAGGGACAGGAACCACAGGCAGATGCCGATGATGACCACGTTGTTCAGCACCGGGGCCCACATGGGGGCGCCGAACTTGTTCCGCGCGTTCAGCATCGCGCTGGCCAGGCCACTGGCGCCGATGAAGAAGATCTGGAGCACCAGGTAACGGGCGAGGACGACGGAGACCTCGTACTGCGCCCCGCTGAACCCGCCCGCGTAGATCCGGATGAACCACTCGGCGATCAGCACCGACACCAGGGTCAGCGCGAACAGCGCGAGCAGCATCAGGGTGACCAGACGCTGCTCTGTCCTGTCACCGCCGTCCTCGTCCAGCTTGCGCCGCTTGACCAGGAACGGCACGAACACGCTGGCCAGCAACCCGCCGATGAGCAGGTCGTAGATCATGTACGGCACCATGCCGGCGGTCTGGTAGGCGTCACCCAGCATCTGGGTGCCGATCGCCGCCGCGAGGACGATGGTGCGGACGAACCCCGTCACCCGGGAGGCGATGGTGCCGACCGCCATGATCGCCGTCGACTTGGCGATGTTGCCCGGACCGGTGTGCGTGGCACCACCGATCTCGTCGCCGTCCTCCAGACCCGCGCGGTCCGCGGTACCGACGTCACCGATCTCGCTCGGGTCCCGGAGCGTCCTCAGCCCGGTCTCCGGCTCGCTGTCGGGTTCGGCCCGCTCATAGGCGTCGAGCACGTCCTCGGGCATCACCATGTGATGGCGGGACGGGCCCTCGCGGATTTCCTCTGGACCGGGCTCCGGACCGTCGGCGTACTGACGGGGGTGATCGCTGGACACCGTGGGGTGGTCCTCTTCTTCTGACTCTTGTGGCTGGGGTCTCCGGCGGGGTCGGGGCCGGAAGGGGTCACGGCATCTAACGACGCAGGCGGCCGCGGATGAGTTCCACGGCGGCGCTCAGCTCGGGGACGCGCAGCACTCGGGCGGAGACCAGGAAGAGCAGGGCACCGACGACACAGCCCGCGAGGGGAGCGCCGATGTAGGTGGCCAGACCGGGGCCGATCCGCGTCTCGAAGAACCAGAGCACACCGAAGCCCGCCGCGATGCTGGGAACGACGGCCAGGTGCAGCCGCAACAATGTTCCAATCACGTGCTTTCCGTCAAGTCCCCCGATGCGGCGGCTGAGGATCTGGCCGGCGATGGTCAGGCCCGAGAGGAACGAGATCATGAAGCCCGCGGCGACGCCGACGACCACCAGGTTCGGCGGCAGCAGAAGGTAGGCGACCAGGGCCAGACCGCTGTGAACGGCGAGGTTGGCCAGACCGATCAGGGCCGGGGTGCGGGTGTCGCCCATGGCGAAGAACACGCGCAGCATGAGCTGGAACACCGTGAACGGGAGCAGACCGAGCGACATCACGGCGAGGATCTGGCCGATGGCGGACGCGTCGGCGACCGACACCGAGCCCCGGGCGAACGCCAGGATCGACAGCGGATCGGCGAACATCGCCACCGCGAAGGCGACGGGGACGAGCACGAACGCGGAGATCCGCAGCGTGCGGGAGAAGTCGGAGCGGACGGAGTCCCAGTCGTGGTCGTCGGCGTGCGCGCTCATGCGGGGCAGCAGGACGGTGATCAGCGAGACCGCGATGATCGCGTAGGGCAGCTGGAAGAGCTGGTACGCGAGGTTGTAGGCGCTGATACCGGCGCCGACGTCCAGGCCCTGCTCGATGCTGGCCACGTTGGCGGCGTTGGCGATGTTGGTGGTGATCCACAGGCCCGCCTGGGTCAGGAGGGTGTAGAGCATCATCCACCCGGCGGTACGCAGCGCCTCGCCGAGCCCGGAGCCGCGCAGGTCCAGGCGGGGCCGCCAGCGGTAGCCGGTCCGCGTCAGGGCGACGAAGAGCACCAGGGCCTGGAGCGCCATGCCCGCGGCGGTGCCCGCGCCCAGCAGGGTGAGCTCGCCGGTGGAGACGTTCTCCGGAGTGCGGCCCGGGCCCGCCACGACCAGGAACATCGCGGCGACGCCCATGATGACGAAGTTGTTGAGCACCGGCGCCCAGACCGCCGCGCCGAACTTGCCGCGCGTGTTGAGCATGGCGCTCAGCAGGCCGCTCAGGCCCACGAAGAAGATCTGGGAGAGCAGGAAGCGGGCCAGGTAGACCGACGCCTCGAACTGCAACGGGGTGAACCGGGAGCCGTACAGCCAGATGAGGGCCTCGGCGGCCAGGATCGCGACCGCGGTCACCAGCAGCAGCGCCAGCACCATGGACGTGAACAGGCG
Source organism: Nocardiopsis sp. L17-MgMaSL7 (assembly GCF_003182025.1). NCBI lineage: Bacteria > Bacillati > Actinomycetota > Actinomycetes > Streptosporangiales > Nocardiopsidaceae > Nocardiopsis > Nocardiopsis sp. L17-MgMaSL7. The sequence continues at coordinate 74,526 of NZ_QGTF01000011.1, forward strand.
GTCCTCGGTTGCCTTGCCACCGTCGGCGTCGCGCTTGCGCCGCTTGACCAGGAACGGGATGACCACGGAGGCCATCAGGCCGCCGATGAGCAGGTCGTTCAGGATGAAGGGGATCGTGTGCGCCGTGTGGTAGGCGTCACCGAGCAGGTGGGTGCCGATGGCGGCGGCGAGCACGATGGTGCGGGCGAACCCGGTGATGCGGGAGGCCATGGTGCCCACGGCCATGATCATGCTGGAACGCATCATGCCGCCGGAGCCGGAGTCCTCCTGCTGCGCGGGCGCCTCGGCTTCGGGGAGCTCGCCCTCCTCGTAGGAGGGGGTGGGCCCACCAGTGGGGCGTACGGCGCTGTCACCGGGCATGGCGCCCTCGTGGGGGAGCTTGCTGTGTTTGGGCGTGTAACGGGGGGACTGTTCGTCGCCGTTCGGGGAGTCGGTGACCACCGTGGATCAGGGTTCCTTTCGTCTGGGGAGGGTTCGGGCCGCGGCGCCTGGGGACGGCGCCGCGGATCAGGGTGTGGCGGTCACTTTCCGGCGCCGCTGTCGTCCGGGTCGTCCTTGGCCGGGGGGGTGTCGTCCGTGGCGCCGTCGTCCGCCGGAACGCTGTCGTCCGGCTCCTCGTCGGCGGAGGCGTCCGGAACGGTGTCCCCGGCCTCCTTGGCGCCCTCGGACGAGCCGGCCCCGGTCTCACCGGTGGCGGCGGCTCCGCTGGCGTCCCGGGGCTCGCCAGCCTCGGACCCGGCGGATCCCCCGGTCTCGGCGGCGGGCCCCTCGCCGTCCTGCCGCCCGTCCCCGGCCGCAGCGGTCTCGGCGGCCCCGGCCCTGGCCGTCTGCTTGCGGGCCCACTTGCGCAGCGCACGGGGCGCCAGCGCCGCGATCAGGATCAGCAGGCCGATCCCGCTGATCAGCAGCGCCTGTGTGCCCAGGCCGGTGGCGTTCACCTGGATCAGCGTGTCCTGCGAACTGATCGGCTCGCCGTCGGCGTTCTGGAGGCTGACGTGCACGTTCGTGCTGCCGTTGATCCGGGCCGACAACGGGACGTAGACCGTGGTCTTGGCGCCGGGGTCGATCTCGAAGTGGTGTGTGTACTCGCCGACGCTCAGCCGCTCGGAGTTCTCCGAGTACAGGGACAGGTACACGTGGACGGTCTCGTCCTGGAGGTCGTTGGCGACGAGCACGCCGGTGGTCCCGGTGCTGCTGGCCAGGGTGACCGGCTCGCCCGGGATGACGCGCACGTCCTCCCTGCGGCTCTGGACCGACTTGACCACCAGGGTGCGGGTGGCTCCGGCCAGGGCCTCACGGTCCCGCCAGTGCACCGACTCCAGGCGTACCAGGGCGGGGCGGAAGGGGTCGCTGTCACCGACCAGGATGCTGTTGAACAGGCGCACGTCCCGGCTGACGTCCTCGACCTGGCCGAGGTAGGTGGAGCTGAGCCCGTCACCGTAGGCGTCGTCCGGGTAGTCCAGGTCCTGACGGGTCTCCTCCCGGTCCTTGGAGTCGGGGAGTTCGACCCGGTCCAGCCGTTCGGGGGAGAGCCAGGGCAGGTCGTCCGTGGCGCTCAGCACGCCCGAGGCGAACTCGGGGCTGGGGTCCCAGCCGGGTTCGGGGGCGGCGACGACCACGCGGTCGCCCTCCCCGCTCTCCCCGGCGATCATCGCGGTCTCCGCCGCGAAGCGCTGGAGGGCCAGGGCGGACTCCCCCCGCTCCCACGAGGGCATCGAGAGCACGTCGGTCAGGCCGGAGTCGCTGACCAGGGCGTAGGGCTCCTCACCCTCCGCCTCGTCGCCGCTGGCGGGCAGGGGGGCCTGAGCGCCAGGGGTCGTGGAGACCCAGGAGGCGGGCGGGAGCCCCTCCTCGGACAGCAGGAAGCGCTGGGCCCCGTGCTCGGTGTACAGATCTTGGACGCGCTCGTCCATGAGCCCCCCCGGAGGCACCGCGAACCGGTCGTCCGCCTCCAGTTCGAGCGCCCGGGCCACGGACTCCTGGCCGAGCCGCAGCGAGGCCTCGGCGTCCCCCTCCATGTCGTTGAGGAGGAGCGCGACCAGGTCGGCGCTGGCGTAGGGGGAGGCCACGACCGTGTCGGCGGCCAGGACCGAGCGGGCCTCACGCAGCCACACCTGGGCGGCCGGATCCGCGGGCTGGTCACGGCGGCCCGGCTCCTTGGCCGGGTCGTCCAACGCGCTCTCCAGGACCTCGTGGTCGGCCGAGGCCATGCGCAGGATGTCGTCGAGCGTGCCGGGGTCGACGGACCAGGTCACCGGGATGCCCTCGGTGCGCGACGGGGGCTCGTCGCCCTCGTCTCCCTCGTCGGGGGCGTCCGAGGGGGCCTCATCCCCGTCGGCTCCCTCCTCGGTGGCCTCGGGGGAGACCGAGTCGGCGCTCTCCTCGGCGGTGACCTCCTCGCCAGCGGTCGGGGAGCTCTCGTCCGGGTCCTCCTCGTCCTCCTCCAGCCCGAGCTCCTCGACGAGGTCCTCATCCCCGGCCTCGAAGGACAGGGGCACCTGCGCGCCGGACTCCAGGAGCCGTCCGAGACGCCCGTCGGCGCCGACCGAGCCGTGGAGTCCGTCGTCGAGGAAGGTGTCGTCGTCGGCGCGCTGGGGCGAGTCCATCAGCGGCCAGACCCAGGCCAGGTCCAGGGCGGGGACGTCGTCGTCACCGGTGTAGGGGAGGAAGGTGTACTGCGAACCGAGGGTGGCGCCGTCGCCGTCCACCGCCTCGATGACCATGGGGTACACCCCGTAGGAGGTCAGACCCAGGTCGTCGGCGGGGGTACTCAGCGAGTACTCCAGGGTGCCGTCCGGTTCCAGCTCCCCCTCGAACTCCTCGTCGGGCCCGGAGGCGCTGGGCTGCCAGTCCTCGCCGGTGGCGAAGTCGTCCAGCTCGTCGCGCGAGGTGAAGGGGTGCCGGGAGTAGCGCATGCGGACGGTGACGTCCTCGACGGTCTCCCCGGTGGTGTTGGTCACCTCGCCCGCCACACGCAGGGTGCTGTCCTCGTCCACGGAGTCCGGAGTGATCCGGTCCACGACGAGCGGGGCGGCCGAACCCTCCTCGTCGGGCTCGGCCGACGCGGGAGAGAGGGTGGCCGGTATCGGAAGCAGAGCGGCGGTCATGGCCATGACCGCGGCCGCGGAAGCAGTTCGACGCAACGCTTGGTTTCCTGATTCGGGTCCAGGTGTCCGTCCCGCCAGGGATACGGAAGGTGGGGCGGGGTCGGTCGGGGTGCCCGCGCGGCTCGCTCGGCCCAAGCGGGGCTGGTGGCCTCGGACTGACCGTGACGTGCCACCACTCCACCCGAAGATACCGCGTTCCCCGAACCCCGGTTCTGACGCGGACCGTTGTTCGGGGACGTGATCGGCCCACCCTTTCATCCACCGGGGCCCGACACCAGGGCCGCCACAGGCACTCGGGGGTACCAAACGGATTCGCGGACACCCCGTGCGGCCGCCTAACCTGCGTGGTGTGCCGAACACAGAGCCTTCGCGTGAGAACGACGCCGCCCAGAACCCGTCCGCAGAGGTGAGCCCGCCCGCGGGTGAATTCAGCGGTGCGCAGCGAGCGGCGGTCGCCGCGTTGGTCGACTCGATCCAACCCGTCGCAGACGAGCTCGGCGACCGTTTCGACGCCCAGGGCCAGCAGCTCGCCATCGTCGGTGGCCCGGTCCGCGACGCGCTCCTGGGACGCGACTCCAACGACGTGGACCTCACCACCGACGCGGTTCCCCAGCGCGTCCTCGAACTCATCGACGGCTGGGCCGACTCCGTGTGGACCGTCGGCATCGAGTTCGGCACCGTCGGCCTGCGCAAGCGCGGCCTCCAGCTGGAGATCACTACCTACCGCAGCGAGGCCTACTCGCCCAAGTCCCGCAAGCCCGAGGTGGCCTACGGGACGAACATCCACGACGACCTGCTGCGCCGTGACTTCACCGTCAACGCGATGGCGGTGCACCTGCCCAGCCGCGAGTTCGTGGACCCCTTCGGCGGGCTCGCCGACCTCAGGGCCAAGGTGCTGCGGACCCCGGGCCGCCCGGAGGACTCCTTCAGCGACGACCCGCTGCGCATCATGCGCGCGGTCCGCTTCGCCGCGCAGCTCGGGTTCTCTCTGGCGCCCGAGGTGGCCGAGGCCGCCCGGGGTATGGCGGACCGGCTGTCCATCGTCTCGGCCGAGCGCGTCCGGGACGAACTCACCAAGCTCATGCTCAGCCCGGACCCGCGCCGGGGGATCGAACTCATGGTGGACCTGGGCATCGCCGAGCACGTCATGCCCGAGATCCCCAAGATGCGGCTGGAGATCGACGAGCACCACCGGCACAAGGACGTCTACGAGCACTCGCTCACCGTCCTGGACCAGGCCATGGACCTGGAGCGCCGGCGCGGGCACGGACCCGACCTCGTACTGCGCCTGTCCGCCCTGCTGCACGACATCGGCAAGCCCCGGACCCGCGCCTTCGAGGGCGGCAACCGGGTGACCTTCCACCACCACGAGGTGGTGGGCGCCTCCATGACCCGCAAGCGGCTGTCCGCGCTGCGGTTCTCCAAGGACGTGGTCTCCCAGGTGAGCACGCTGGTCGCGCTGCACCTGCGGTTCCACGGCTACGGCCGGGGCGAGTGGACGGACTCGGCGGTGCGCCGGTACGCCCGGGACGCCGGCGACCAGCTGGAGCGCCTGCACATCCTGACCAGGGCCGACTGCACCACCCGCAACCGGCGCAAGGCCGTCGCGCTCGCGCGTTCCTATGACGACATCGAGCGTCGCATCTCCGAACTGGCCGAGCAGGAGGAGCTGGACCGGATCCGCCCGGACCTGGACGGCAACGAGATCCAGGAGATCCTGGGTGTGAAGCCCGGTCCGCTGGTGGGCAAGGCCTACCGGTACCTCCTGGAGCTGCGCCTGGAGAACGGCCCCATGGAGAAGGAGAAGGTCGTCGAGGAGCTGCGCTCCTGGGCGGCCGACCACCTGGAACAGGACGGCCGCCAGGACGGGTAGACCGCACGGGGCGTGGCACCGGAGGCGCCGCTCAGAGCCCGGGCTTGACCGCCGTGACCGCCATCCCCGCGCCGAACACCCGGAGCGGAGTGCCCTCCAGGGTGTCCGAGACACCGCGCGCGGCCGGGGGGCGGCGGTCGAGGGACGGCATGAGGTAGTCGATCGCGCGTACGCGGAGCCCGTGGCCGCGCAGCAGGCGTCCCAGTTCCTGGCTGCTGAAGGACCGCGTGTCGGACATCCGCACGTGCAGGGGCCGGACCCAGGGCAGGAACGGGGCGGTGAGGGCGGAGCGCCGTCGTTCGCCCCAGAGGACCCCGTGCGTCTCGAAGGGGAACCAGCGGTTGGACGTGGTCACGGACAGCGCGCCGCCGGGCCTGAGCACCCGGTGGATCTCGCTGAGGGCGTCGTCGAGGTCGTCGAGGTGCTCGAGCACGTCGAAAGCGGTGACCCGGTCGAAGGTGTTGGTGTCGAAGGCCAGGGAGTCGGGGGCCATCTTGTGCACCCCCACGCGGTCCTCCAGGCTCGTCCCCGCGATGCGTCCGGTGAGTTCGTCGAGCAGCGCGGGGTCGGTGTCGATGGCGTCCACCCGCACGTAGCCCGCGGCGAGTCCGACGGTGTGGGCGCCGTCGCCGCAGCCCACGTCGAGGAGCCGGTCGCCGCGGACGGGTAGTTGGCGGGTGACCGCCCCGATCCGTTTGGCGACCCCTCTGTTCCCGGACCCGTTGCCGAACCCGTTCGATGGACCGCCCGGTCCGAAGCCGCCGCTCATTGCCACCATCCCCTGCTCGTGCGCGAATGCCTGCGAAGGCACTACTTTAAGTGATGTTTTGACTACTCATGGAGATGGCGACTTGTCGACTCGTGGTCACGGGGCCTGACCTCCTCCTTTCCCGGAAGGACCCACGACACCGGGGCGGGGCCTCCGGTGCGAGGATGGCGCGATGACGATCACCACCTGGTACCTGGAGTCGACCGACCCCGCCGAGCTCAGGCCCGGCCGCGAACCGGAGGGCCTCGTGCGCTTCGTCCGCGCGGAGGTGCCCAGCCCCGAGTTCTCCCGGTTCCTCTACGCGACGGTCGGCGGCGAGTACCAGTGGATCGACCGCGCCCCCTGGAGCACGGGCGAGTGGAGCGACCGGGTGGCGGACCCGAACGTGGAGACCTGGGTCCTGTACGACCGGGGCACGCCAGCGGGCTACGCCGAACTGGAGGCCCAGCCCGAGGGAGCGGTGGAGGTCGTCTACTTCGGCCTCCTGCCCGGTTTCCTCGGTCGGGGACTGGGCGGGCACATGCTCACCGAGGCCCTGCGCCGTGCGTGGGACCTGGGCACCCGTCGACCGGACCGCGACGCCACCCGCAGGGTGTGGCTGCACACCTGTTCCCTGGACGGGGACCACGCCCTCGCCAACTACCGGGCGCGGGGTCTGCGCCTGTACCGGGAGACCACCGAGGAGCAGCCCGTGGTCCAGGGCGCGGGGGGATAGGTCGGGCCAGGGGGCGGGACCAGTCGACTCGTCGACTCATGGAGATGTCGACACGTCCACCCCGGCACCCGCCCCGGCCGGGCGGACTCCGGCCGCGAACCCTCAGGGTGCGCGGGACTCCGAGGGTGGGAGGACACCGGCCCGGACAGCGCGCGCGGGCAGTCCGGCCGTAAACGAGGAAGGACACGCCCACAGACTGGACGTGTCCCTGAGAACATGCCCGGGGCCGAGGGGCCCCGGGCGGGTCGCCGGCTACCTACTCGCCCGCGATGAAGTTCTCCACCTTGGTGTGCGCCTCGGCGTCGCTGTACTGCTCCGGGGGCGACTTCATGAAGTAGGAGGAGGGCTCCAGGATCGGGCCGCCGATACCGCGGTCCTTGGCGATCTTCGCGGCGCGTACCGCGTCGATGATGATCCCGGCGGAGTTGGGGGAGTCCCACACCTCCAGCTTGTACTCCAGGTTCAGCGGGACGTCACCGAAGGCGCGACCCTCGAGACGGATGTAGGCCCACTTGCGGTCGTCCAGCCACGGCACGTGGTCGGAGGGACCGATGTGCACCGCGCCGGCGTTCAGCTCGTGGGGGATCTGCGAGGTGACCGACTGGGTCTTGGAGATCTTCTTCGACTCCAGGCGCTCGCGCTCCAACATGTTCTTGAAGTCCATGTTGCCGCCGAAGTTCAGCTGGTAGGTGCGGTCGACGATCACACCCCGGTCCTCGAACAGCTTGGACAGCACCCGGTGGGTGATGGTGGCGCCGATCTGCGACTTGATGTCGTCGCCGATGATCGGCACACCCGCCTTGGTGAACTTCTCGGCCCACTCGGGGTCGGAGGCGATGAACACCGGGAGCGCGTTGACGAAGGCCACGCCCGCGTCGATGGCGCACTGCGCGTAGAACTTGTCGGCCTCGTCGGAGCCCACCGGGAGGTAGGAGACGAGGACGTCGGCCTTGCTGGCCTTGAGCGCGGCGACCACGTCCACGGCGTCCTCGGGGGACTCCTGGATGATCTCGCGGTAGTACTTGCCCAGACCGTCGTAGGTCGGGCCGCGCATGACGGTCACGCCGGTCAGCGGGACGTCACAGATCTTGACGGTGTTGTTCTCGCTCGCGGTGATCGCGTCGGCCAGGTCGTGTCCGACCTTCTTGGCGTCCACGTCGAAGGCGGCGACGAACTCGATGTCGCTCACGTGGTACGGGCCGAACTGGACATGCATCAGGCCGGGGACCCGTGACTCCGGATCGGCGTCCTTGTAGTAGTGCACACCCTGGACGAGCGACGCCGCACAGTTGCCGACACCCACGACGGCTACACGTACCGAACCCATTGGTCCTTGCTCCTTCTTCTCCGCGAACATGGATTCCACAGCGCACGGCGACGGGCCCGCGCCGACGGCGGTCCGGGGCTCGTCATCCTGCGTCGTATTCCGTATGTGATCAGCAGCGCGCACGGCGGTTCTGTTCCCCCTCACGGCCGTCGAATACGGGGAGAACTGTCCATGTCTGGCTGGTTTGTTCTGATCTGACTCTATCCACGCTTCATGGTGAGGATGTAGGCGGTCAACGGTCTGGGCGACAACAGAGTGACCGCCGGTGACCATGGTGCGGGGGAGACCTGCGTGATCCCGTGCGTGATCCCACACGAACCACACCCAACTCGGACGGCACCGACCCACTCCCGCTCCGGTGACCGCAGTCACACGCTGCGCCGAGTTCGGCCCCGAGCAGCCGAACTGCCAGGACCGGCGGTTCCCGGCGGAGGGTGACGAGGCCCTGCAAAGCGCGCGATACCCTCGCGCGTGGGTTGTGCTATATCGTTCGATCGCTCTAACGTGACCTTTGATTTGCGTGCGAAGCCGGTTCAAACCCCCGAGCGAAGCCAAGCCGCGGCGACGTTGACGTCGGCCCAGAGCACCGACGCGACGGGGGAAGCGCTCCCGCAGGCCAACGATCAGGAGGAAGTAGCGGCCAACGTCTTCGCGACCTGTTGAAAACCTTCACCCCCGGGTGGGCGTCTCTTTATCAAGCCTTGAATGAAGGCCAAAGCGGCGAACCGGGTCCAACCGCACCCAACCGCGCCGCTCCACATCACAGGTCGCGAATCACCGATCCCCCAGGGGGACCGACCCCCGTTTCCACCAAGGAATCGTCAGGCCGAGCGGCCGTGAGAGGCAATCGAGGACCACGTGAGTACCGAACGACGACGGAATGCCGACGGCGGCCGTCGCCGGGCCGACGGCCCGGACGACGGTCCGCGCGGCGACGGCGGAAGGCGCAGGGCCGGTGGCCCTCCCCGGGAAGAACGTGCGGGCGGACGGCGCCGACCTGACTCCGAGGACGGCTTCCAGGGAGACGACAGGTCCGCTCCGCGCTCCCGCAGAGCCCGACCCCCAGGGGACGAGGCACGCTCCGAGGGGCGCCCCCGCCCCGAGGGCGGACGCCGCCGCGCCGAGGGAGAGCGCCCCCGCCGCCCCGACGGCCCGCGACGCCGCCCCGAGGACGACGGAGAACGCCCCCGCCGTCGCCCCGACGGCCAGCGCCCCCGCCGACCCGAGGACGGTGACCGCCCCCGTCGCCGCCCGGACGACCCGCGAGCTGGCGGACGCCGCCGCTCCGAGGGCCCGCGCGACCCCCGCGACCGCGAACACGGAGCCCGCTCCGAGGGCCGACGCTCCGGCGGACGGGGTGCCCGTGCCGCCGCGGCCTCGGGCGGACGCGGCGGCAGGGGCGGTGGCGGAGGCCGCCGCCGCCCCCGTGAGGACGAACCCGACGACCGTCCCTGGTTCAAGCGCTTCCTGTCCAAGGCCTGGAAACCCGCGCTGGCCTTCTGCGGGCTCATGATCATCGGCGGTGTGGCCACCTTCGCGGTGCTGTACGCCATGGCCCCCGACGAGGGGGAGCTCAAGAGGAACGCGGAGAAGGAGGCCTCGGCCACCCAGATCCTGTGGGCCGTCCAGGGGGACGCCGAGAAGGGCGACGTCGCGCTCACCACCGGTGAGGTCCAGCGTGTCGCCGTGCAGCGCGAGGACATCCCGGAGGAGGTCATCGACGGTGTGCTCGCCGCCGAGCAGGCCACCTTCTACGAGGACCCGGGCATCAACATCAAGGGCATCGGCCGCGCCATCCTCTCCCGAGGCGAGGCGGGCGGCGGATCCACCATCACGCAGCAGATGGCCCGTAACTACTACAGCGAGCTCGACGGCGAGCCGCCGATGACCCGCAAGATCCGCGAGATCTTCATCTCGATCAAGCTGGGCCAGCAGCTCGAACCCGACGAGATCCTCACGACCTACCTCAACACGATCTACTTCGGCCGTGGCGCCTCGGGCATCGAGATGGCCGCCCAGGAGTACTTCGGCAAGAGCGTGAGTGAGCTGGACCGGGCCGAGGGCGCCTACCTCGGCATCATCATCCAGATGCCGAGCAACTTCGAGAACCCCGAGCCGGACTCCTGGACCGCCAACTACCTGGAGAAGGAGCGCTGGCCGTACGTCCAGCGGCAGCTGGCCGCGATGTACGACAACACCGGCGGCGAGCGCGGCCTGCCCGAGGCCGAGGCCCAGCAGCTCGAGATCCCGGACAGCATCATCGACTACGAGCCCGAGGCCGGCCTGGACGACCCTAAGCTGGGCTACGTCCGCCAAGCCGTGATCAACGAGGTCGAGCGGCGGTACGCGGGCTCGAACGTCACCGGCGCGGACATCGCCACCAAGGGCCTGGTCATCGAGACCTCCCTGAACCCCGACCTGATGACCGCGGCGGAGGAGGCCTTCGACGTCCTCCCCGAGGGCGCGGCCGACGACACCATGCACGGGTTGACGGCGGTCGACCCGAGCACGGGAGAGATCGTCGCCTTCAACGGCGGGCCGGACGTCTCCACGGTGATCAACAACTCCCTGGTGCACCAGACCCAGGCGGGATCGGCGTACAAGCCGTACGTGCTGGCCCGCGCCCTGTCGGACGGCATCGGTCTGCGCAGTCAGTTCGACGGCGACAGCGGCCTGGAGTTCCCCGGGCTGGCCAGCCCGGTGATCAACTCCGGCGAGGTGGACTACGGCGAGGTCGACCTGATCCAGTCCACCGCTGACTCGGTGAACACCAGCTACGTGGACCTGGCGATCACGGTCGACCCGAGCCGCGTGGACGACCTCGCGGTGGAGATGGGCGTGCACCCGGACCGGCAGGAGACCTCGCAGGTCGGTCCGCTGGTCGCCCTGGGCACCCACCAGGTGAACGCGCTCGACATGGCCAGCGGCTACGCGACCTTCGCCGCGCAGGGCCGCCACTTCCCGGCGCACATGGTCACCAAGGTGACGACGGCCGACGGCACCGAGGTCACCCCCGACGACCAGGCGGAGCTGGAGAGCGGCACGGAGGTCCTCTCCGAGGGGGTCGCCGCGGACGCCACCTACGCCATGCAGCAGGCCGTCCTGGAGGGTGGCGCGAAGAACGCCGCCCTCGACGACGGGCGTCCGGTGGCGGGCAAGACCGGTACCTCCTCCGACGCCGTCTCGGCCTGGTTCGTGGGGTACACACCGCAGCTGGCCACCTCGGTGGGGCTGAGCCGCGCGCAGAGCGATCCGCTGGACTTCGGTCCGGCGTTCGGTGACGTCTTCGGCGGTACCACCTCCGCGATGGTGTGGAAGGCCTTCATGGAGGTCGCCATGGAGGGGCAGGAGCACCAGCAGTTCCCGGCCCCGCAGTGGGTGGGCGAGGACCAGCGGTTCCTGCCGACCCCCTCCCCGAGCGAGACCCCGGAGGAGACCGACGAACCGAGCGACGAGCCCAGCGAGAGTCCGAGCGAGGAGGAGTGCGACCCCAACAGCCCGGAGTGCGACACGGAACCGTCGCCGGACGAGTGCGAATGGGGTTGGGAGCCGGGCTGTGACACCGACGAGAGCCCGGACCCGGACGAGTGCGACGGCATTCTCAACAGGCCGGACCACTGTGACGACGAGGAGGAGAACCTCCCCGGCGGTCCGCCCGGCAGTGACCAGAGCAACCAGGCCAACGCCAGCGGCAACAACAGCCTGATCAGGCCCAGGGACTGATCGGCTCGCAGTAGCAGGCACGGCCGGGGGCCGGTGCGCGGAGGGGAGACCCTTCGGCACCGGCCCCCAGTCGTTGCCCACGACGACCCAGCGGTCCCGCACGACTGGCAGCGCAACGCCGGTGGTGCTCCGCTGCTGGTAGCCTTGGCTCCCGTATGGCTCAGAGCCTGAGCGATGCCCCCGGTGGGACCGGGCGGCGGAACGCCGGGCTCCTGCCCTCCTGCCATGGAGATTCCATGGCCGCAACAGTCCAGAGGAGGAACGTACGCTTATGCGTCGTTACGAAATCATGGTCATCCTCGACCCCAACCTCGACGAGCGCACCGTCGCTCCGTCGCTGGAGAACTTCCTGGGCGTCGTCCGCAACGACGGCGGCTCGGTCGAGAAGACGGAGATCTGGGGCAAGCGTCGCCTCGCCTACGACATCAACAAGAACTCCGAGGGCATCTACGCGGTCATCGACCTGACCGCCAAGCCCGCGACGGTCAAGGAGCTCGACCGTCAGCTCGGCATCGCCGAGGCCGTGCTCCGCACCAAGGTTCTGCGTCCCGAGGTTCACTAGGCACTCCGGTGCCCTGACCCCCTGACCCCGCCCGTTCTTGTCCCCAGGACTGTTTTGTCTCTAGGGGCGCGGATGATGCGGGGAGCAGGCGAAACCGCCTGATCCCGAACTATCTCGAACCGGAGCCGATCCATGGCAGGCGAAACCCAGATCACGCTCGTCGGCAACCTCGTCGACGACCCTGAACTGCGCTTCACGCCCAGTGGAGCCGCGGTCGCCAACTTCCGTGTGGCCTCGACGCCTCGCACCTTCGACCGTCAGGCGGGGGAGTGGAAGGACGGAGAGTCCATGTTCCTCTCCTGCACCGTCTGGCGTCAGTACGCGGAGAACGTGGCCGAGAGCCTTCAGCGTGGCATGCGCGTCATCGTGCAGGGCCGCCTGAAGCAGCGGTCCTTCGAGACCCGCGAGGGTGAGAAGCGGACCGTCTTCGAGATCGACGTCGAAGAAGTCGGCCCGGCACTGCGCAGCGCCACCGCCAAGGTGACGAAGACGCAGCGTCAGGGTGGCGGCGGCTTCGGCGGCGGTCAGCAGGGCGGCGGTTTCGGCGGCGGCCAACCCCAGGGCGGACAGTCGTCCCAGGGCGGCGGCTACGGGAACCAGGGCGGCGGCTTCGGTGGCCAGCAGGGTGGTCGGGGCGGCGCCCCGGCCGACGACCCGTGGGCCACCAACGGCGGCGGCGGTTTCGGCGGCGGCAACAGCGGAGGATTCTCCGACGAGCCCCCGTTCTAAACAGCGGCTTCCCCACGTAACACCCGACCCGGCCCCTACGGGGACCGCGTCACCTTTCCATTGTCCCAGCCCATCCCCGGGAGGACCCCGGGGCTCTTGCGAAGGAGCACCACGATGGCTAAGCCGGCAGCGCGCAAGCCCAAGAAGAAGGTTTGCCTCTTCTGCCAGGAGAAGCAGTCCTACATCGACTACAAGGACACCACGCTTCTCCGTAAGTTCATCTCCGAGCGCGGCAAGATCCGTGCCCGTCGGGTGACCGGCAACTGCACGCAGCACCAGCGCGACGTCGCGACCGCGATCAAGAACGCGCGCGAGGTGGCCCTGCTGCCCTACACCAGCACCGCTCGCTAGCGGCGATATCCGAGGGAGGTCTTTGTCGTGAAGCTGATTTTGACCCACGAGGTCAACGGTCTCGGAGCCCCCGGCGACGTCGTCGAGGTGAAGAACGGTTACGGTCGCAACTACCTGCTGCCCCGAGGGTTCGCCATTCGGTGGACCCGCGGTGGTCAGAAGCAGATCGACCTGATCCAGCGCGCCCGCAAGGCGCGTGACATCCGCACCCTGGACGAGGCCCAGCAGGTCGCTGGCCGCGTGGGTGCGCTGAACGTGCGCCTCAAGCAGCGCGCCGGTCAGGGTGGTCGTCTGTTCGGTTCGGTCACGCCCGCGGACATCGTCGAGGCCGTCAAGGCCACCGGCGGTCCCGAGCTGGACAAGCGCCGGATCGAGATCAAGAACCCGATCAAGTCCGTCGGTGCCCACAAGGTCCAGGTCCGCCTGCACCCCGAGGTCGCCGCGACGATCAAGCTGGACATCGTCGGCGCCTAGTACGCGCCGACCGTTCCGGTCACGGACCCCGTCCCTCTTCGAGGGGCGGGGTTCTTCTGTTCCCCAGGAACACGCCGAGAGGCCGAAAAACACCCTTTAGTTACTCTTTGTAATCTAACGTGTCCTCTGTGTAGCGTTGCGTTCAGCAATGCTCCGCACGGAGAGGACAGCATACCGATGGCCGTTGAAAGACTGCCCGAGACAGACCACCCTCTCGCGGTGGATCGTAGGACGATGCTGCGAGGGGCCGCCCTGACCGCCGGAGGAGTACTGCTCGGCGGTGCCCTGGGGGTGTCGGTGACCGGCCAGGCCACCGCGGCGGCGACGCCCAAGGTGTACACCCGGTCCGACTGGGGGGCACGCGCGCCCAAGGGAACCATCGAGGTACTGGCGAAGGGGCCGACCCACATCGTCGTGCACCACACCGCGACCTCGAACGTGTCCGACACCTCCACCACCCACGCCGCCGCGCTCTCCCGATCCATCCAGCGCTACCACATGGACAACAACGGCTGGAGCGACACCGGTCAGCAGCTGACCATCAGCCGGGGCGGCCACATCATGGAGGGCAGGGACAAGTCCCTCCAGGCCATCCGCGACGGTAAGCACGTGCTGGGCGCGCACACGGCCAACCACAACTCGCACACGATCGGCATCGAGAACGAGGGGACCTACACCTCGTCCACGCCGCCCGGTGCCCTCATGTCCTCGCTGGTCGACACCTGCGCGTGGCTGTGCCTGGTCTACCGCCTGGACCCGCAGAAGGCGATCGTGGGCCACCGGGACTACAACGCCACCAACTGCCCGGGGGACAAGCTCTACGCGATGCTCCCCAAGCTCCGTGACGATGTGGGGAGCAGCCTGCGGAAGCAGCTGAGCCACATGAGCGAGCACGCCGGACGGGAACTCACGCTGGAGGAACTGCCGAGCTACCCGACCGTTCCGAGTTCGGAACGCGTCGCGACCTTCTACCACGGTCCTACGGTGGGAGACCTCGACTCTGGATTCTAGGAGGAGATCTCCGCCGCCAGCCGCCCCTGTCTCCCCCGCAGGGGCGGCTCTGTGTTTCCTGCCCGCCTCCGCTTCGGCGCGTGTTCGGCGCCTTCGCAGAGCGGTTCGGGTTGAGGCGGCACAGCATCCTCGTCCACGCCTGGCTCGTTCCTCGCTGGGCTGGACTCGTCTTCCAGAACCCTCTCCGGCGCTCGAACGGGGCGCCCCCTTGTGGCGAGCCTTACGGGCGGGACCCACGTCCGTGGGTGAGGTGAGCGATGAACCCGGCACCGCCCAGAGTCGACTTAAGGACTTGGTGACTTGGTGACCTGGCGACTTGCCGACCTGGGGATTCAGGGACGGTGGGCGCCGGTGACCAGCCAGGCCTCGCCCCGGGCGCGCAGGCCCAGAGTGACGGCACGGGCGAGGATCCACACCGCGAAGGCGATCCACAGACCCACAAGGCCACCGGTCTCCGAGGTGGCGAGACCGGGGATCACCAGGGCGAACGGCATGAAGGCGAGCATCGTCCACAGGGAGGCCCAGGCCAGGTAGCGCTGGTCCCCGGCGCCCATGAGGACGCCGTCCAGCACCATGGTGACGCCGCTGAGCGGTTGCATGAGGGCGACCACCACGAGGGAGGCCATGATGAGCGCGGCCACACTCGGGTCCGAGGTGAAGGGGACGTGGGCCCAGGGCAGCACGAGGAACACGACCACGGTGAACAGGAGCCCCGACATCACGCCCCACTCGACCATCCGCCGGGTGGCGTCCCGGGTTCCCCGCACGTCACCCGCGCCGAGGTAGCGGCCCACGATCGACTGCCCCGCGATGGCGATGGCGTCCATCGCGAACACCAGCAGGGCCCAGATGTTGTAGCTGACCTGGTGCGCGGCGATGGTCTCGTCACCGAGCCGGGCGGCGACGGCGGTGGTCACCAGAGCCACGACGCGCATGGACACGCTGCGCAGGAACAGGGCGAACCCGGCCGAGGCCGAGGAGCGCAGCCCGGACAGCGACGGCGTGAGGGAGACGCCCTCGCGCCGGGCCGACCGGGCGATGGTGGCCACGTACCAGAACGCCCCGCCGCCCTGGGCGATCACGGTCGACCAGGCGGACCCGGCGATGCCCCAGTCGAACACGAACACGAAGGTCGCGCACAGCACGGCGTTGCCGGCGTAGGACGCGACCGCGACCACCAGCGGGGTCCGGGCGTCCTGGAGCCCACGCAGCACGCCGGTCCCGGCCATGATGATCAGCAGGAACGGCGTGCTCAGCAGGCTGATCCGCAGGTAGGTGAGGGCGTAGGGGGCGACCTCGGGCGAGGCGCCCAGGAGGTCGATCATCCATGGGCCCAGCGGCCAGCCGATCCCGATCGCGGCGATCCCCAGCAGGATCGCGAGCCAGAGCCCGTCCACCCCGTCCCGGACACCGCCCGGGACGTCTCCGGCACCGAACTTGCGGGCCACCGCGGCGGTGGTCCCGTAGGCGAGGAAGATGCACACCGCCGCCAGGGTCAGCAGGACCTGACCCGCGACCCCGAGGCCGCCCAGCGCCTGAGTGCCCAGGCTGCCGACGATCGCGGCGTCGGTGAGCAGGAAGAGCGGTTCGGCGATCAGGGCGAAGAACGTGGGGATGGCGAGAGCGAAGATCTCGCCATCGTGGCGGTGCCGGAAGGGGGCCGCCGAGAGCAGATTGGCCATGACGGAGCCACAGTACCGGACAGGCGTTCGACAGCCGGTGTGGCGTCTGGCACGAACCACCGAAGCCTGTGGATAACCTGTGGAAAGCCGCCCTGTGAGACATCTTGCACCTCACGACAGCGAACCGCGTTTTCCCAGTTCAAGTGGGCTATGGGCGACTCGCGGCAAAGTTATCCACAGGTGATGTGCATAACCTCTGTGCGCAATGCCCCACGGGGCCTCGGTTGTGGTGGTAGAGGGTTGTCCACAGGCGAGCCGCGCGGCGTCTTCGACACCCCGGATGGGGCATGCTGGAAGAGTCGGTCCGATCCGGGCCGACGCACGCGGCCGGTGTGGGGAGAAGTTCGTGAGTGTCGCTGAGCAACCACCTGATGAGGGCGGATACGAGCGCACCCCACCCCACGACATCCAGGCCGAGCAGAGCGTCCTGGGCGGCATGCTGCTGTCCAAGGACGCCATCACCCAGGTCGTCGAGATCATCCGCTCCGCCGACTTCTACCGCCCCGCGCACCAGATCATCTACGACAGCGTCGTGGACCTCTTCTCCCGCGGCGAGCCGGTCGACGCCATCTCGGTCAACGCGGAGCTGACCAAGCGCGGAGAGGCGACCCGGGTCGGCGGGGCCCCCTACCTGCACACCCTCACCGAGGCGATCCCCACCGCGGCCAACGCGGGCTACTACGCCAAGATCGTCTCGGACCGCGCGGTCCTGCGGCGCCTGGTCGAGGTCGGCACCCGGATCGCGCAGATCGGCTACGCGGGCGACGGCGAGGTGGACGACCTCGTCGACCACGCCCAGGCGGAGATCTACAAGGTCGCCGAGAAGCGCACGGGCGAGGACTACGTGGTCCTCGGCGACATCATGCCCGGGGCCCTCGACGAGATCGAGGCGATCGGCGCCAACGACGGCAGCATGACCGGCGTGCCCACGGGCTTCGCGGACTTCGACGCCCTCACCAACGGCCTCCACCCGGGCCAGATGGTGATCATCGCCGCCCGCCCGGCCGTCGGCAAGGCCCTGGCCCTGGACACCCCCCTGCCCACACCGCACGGCTGGACCACCATGGGGGAGGTCCGTGTCGGTGACGAGCTCCTCGCCGCTGACGGCACTCCCACCAGGGTGGTGGCGGCCACGGACGTGATGCGGGACCGCCCCTGCTACGAGGTCACCTTCGACGACGGCACGGTGGTCGTGGCGGACGCCCAGCACCAGTGGCTGACCGACACGCGTGCCTCGCGCCGAGCCGCGCAGGAGGCCCGGTCCAGGGGCGGAGCCCCCAGGGTTCTACCGGGCGTGCGGACCACGGAGGAGATCGCTCGGACCGTGCGTCTGGAGACCGCGGACCGGAGACTGAACCACTCGGTGAACAACACCGAACCCTTGGACCTGCCGGAACGGCAGCTGCCACTGCCGCCCTACTTCCTGGGAATGTGGTTGGGCGACGGTGCCTCCCGGGCTGCGCGGATCACCACCGCCGATCCCGAGGTCATCACCAACATCGAGGCGGAAGGACTGGTGACCAAACCGGTCGGGGAGACCTCGTACACCTACGATGTCTTCCTCCCGGCGGAAGAGGTTGAGGTCGCGGAGAAGACCTGCGTGGTCTGTGGGGCTGGCTTCGTCCCGAAGCTGCCGCACGTGCGCACGTGCGGGCAGTCCTGCGGAGGCAGGGCCCGTTTCGTCTCGGAGCCGGTTCCGCACACCAGCTGCCCTGACTGCGGTCGCCTCTGCTTCTCCGGTGTCCGGTGCCGCGACTGCGTCGCCCACCACGGAAGCGTCCAGGCTCTGCTGCGGACGCTGGGGGTCCTGGGAAGCAAGCACGTCCCCACGGAGTACCTGCGCGCGTCGGTCGCCCAGAGGAGGGCTCTCCTGGCGGGACTCCTGGACAGCGACGGAACCGTCAACGCCAGTGGGTCGGTACAGTTCGCCGTCACCAACGAGCGCCTGGCAGCTGACTTCCGGGAACTGGCGCACAGCCTGGGGTACCGCACCGGTCTGTCGACCAAGCGGGTCAGGGGGCGGTCGGACGAGAGTTCGACCTGCTACACCATCACCTTCGGTTCCGAGCGGGAGGTCTTCGGAATCGAACGGAAGAGGGCCGCGCATCGGGAACGGTCCGCCGGTCGAGCCCATGTGCGCGTCGGATCGAGGTTCGTCACCGACGTTCGCGCGATCGACAGCGTTCCGGTGCGGTGCGTCCAGGTCGATCACCCGGACCACCTCTTCCTCGCCACCCGTTCCATGGTGCCCACACACAACTCCACCCTGGCCCTGGATTTCGCGCGGGCCGCGTCCATCAAGAACGAGATGGCGTCCGTCTTCTTCAGCCTGGAGATGGGGCGCAACGAGATCGTCATGCGTCTGCTCTCCGCCGAGGCGCGGGTGCCGCTGCACACCATGCGGTCCGGTCTGATGACCGACGATGACTGGGCCCGGCTCGCCAGACGGATGGGCGAGGTGGCCAGCGCGCCGCTGTTCATCGACGACTCCCCGAACATGTCGATGATGGAGATCCGGGCCAAGTGCCGCCGTCTCAAGCAGCAGCACGACCTCAAGCTCGTGATCGTCGACTACCTCCAGCTGATGAGCTCACCCGGCCGGGTGGAGAGCCGCCAGCAGGAGGTCTCCGAGATGTCGCGTTCGCTCAAGCTCCTGGCCAAGGAACTGGAGGTGCCCGTGGTCGCGCTGTCCCAGCTGAACCGTGGTCCCGAGCAGCGCACCGACAAGCGCCCCCAGGTCTCCGACCTGCGTGAGTCCGGGTCGATCGAGCAGGACGCGGACATGGTGATCCTGCTCTACCGCGAGGACGTGCACGACAAGGAGTCCCCGCGCGCGGGCGAGGCCGACATCATCGTGGCCAAGCACCGTAACGGTCCCACCGCCGACGTGACCGTGGCCTTCCAGGGCCACTACAGCCGATTCGTCGACATGGCGCCCGGTTAACTCGTCGACCTGTCGACACGGGGTGTGATCGCAGGCGGTCGGATTCACCGCTTCGGTCACACCCCGTTGTATCGGTCAATCCATTAGTCGACTTATGTGCTAGCCGAAAAGTCGACAAAGAGACACGTCGACATTACTCTGCGGAGTCGCTGGTCAGAGCCCCTTCGCGCAGCTCCAGACGGCGCCCCGTGAACCGCTGACGCGCCATGCGGTCGTGCGTCACGAGCACCAGGGCACCCGTGTAGCCCGACAGCGCCTGCTCCAGCTCCTCCACCAGACCGGGGGAGAGGTGGTTGGTGGGCTCGTCCAACAGCAGCAGGTCGTGGGCGCCCGAGGTCAGCCGGGCCACCTCGATCCTGCGGCGCTGCCCCACCGACAGCGAGACCACCGGTTGATCGAGGTCGGCGGGTCGGAACAGGCCGAGCGAGGCGAGTTCGTCCCGGTACTCCTCCGCGTGATCGGGGCGCCCGGCGGCGTAGGTCTCGAGCACGGTCCGCTCCCCGGGCACCGGGGCGTCCTCCTGACGCAGCAGACCGATGCGCGGGGGCAGCGCCACCCGGCCGGAATCCGGGACCAGATCCCCGGACAGCACCCGGACCAGGGTGGTCTTGCCCGCCCCGTTCGGACCGGTGACCAGGACCCGCTCTCCGGGGGCCAACGACAGCGCGCCGACCTGCAACCGGTGGTCCACCCGGATCCGCTCCAACCGCGCGACCGGACCCTCCTCTGGCGGCGGACCGGAGAACCCGGCGCTCATCCGGAGCGGGACCGGCGGCGGCGCGACCGGGTTCGCGGTCAGTCGGGCCATCCTCTCCTTGGCGTTGCGCACGCGCCCCATGGAACCGTGCGCCGCGCCGCGCATCCGGAAGGCTCCGTGCCCGAAGGCGGCCTTGGCCATCCTGCGCGGGATCGCCCGCAGGGCCGCGATGTTGTTGTCGGCCAGGCGTCGCTGCCGGGCCAGGTCCTGCTTCCAGTCCTCATGCTCCCGTGCCCAGCGCGCACGCGCCGCCGCCTTGGCTGCGAGGAACCCGTCGTAGCCGTCGCCGTATCGGCGGACCAGGCGGGTGTCGGCATCCACCTCCAGCACAGTGCCGGTCACCCCGGAGAGGAAGGCCCGGTCGTGGGTGACGGCGACGACGGTGCCGCGGTGGCTCCGGAGCCGCTCCTCGAGCCAGGCGACCGCGTGGTCGTCGAGGTCGTTGGTGGGCTCGTCCAAGAGAAGGAGTTCGGGAGAGGCGGAAAGGGTCGCCGCCAGCGCCAGCCTTGAACGCTCCCCGCCGGACAGCGTCCGCAGCGGCCGGTCGCGGTCCAGCCCGGGCAGGCCCAGGCCGTGCAGTCCCGCGTCGACGCGGGCGTCGGCGTCGTAGCCGCCGCGGGCCTCGAACTCCGCCAGGAGGTCGCCGTAGGCGTCCAGCTCCTGAGGGCCGGCGCCGCCCAGGGCCGCCTCGGCCCCGTGGACGCGCGCCTCCAGGTCCCTGAGATCCCGGAGGGCGTCGTCGATCGCGTCCGCGACGGTCCCGAGTGGGATCCCGCCGGACACCCGTTCCATGGTCTGGGGCAGGTAGCCGACGCCTCCCGGAGCGCGGACGGTGAGCTCCCCGTTGTCCGGGTCCTCCGCGCCCGCCAGGAGGCGGAGGAGGGTGCTCTTGCCGGAGCCGTTGTCGCCGACCACACCCACGTGTTCGCCGGGGCTGATCGTGAGGCTGACGCGGTCGAGGACCGTGTGGTCCCCGTAGTGCTTGCTGACTTCGTCCAGGGCGAGCTGGGATCGGTGTCGTGTTCCTGTTCCGAGCATGCGGCCCTCCTGTCCTGCGTGGTTCCGGTGTTTCTGGGTGCCACGGAGCGCAGGGAGAGCCGTTTCGGTCATGGGTGCACGGGTGTGCTGCGAGACCGGAACATGGAAGGAGGCTGCCCGTACGCGACCGCGGTGTGGTGACGTCGACGGAGCCGCCGGACCGCTGTGCGGTGGGGGCTCGGAACGAGGACGTCCGGCGCGTCTACAGGTGGATGTACAGCCTCATGGGCAAGACGATACGTCTCGTTGTGTGTGTCGTCAAGAGGATGGAGTGAGACCGGGATCACTCATGGGTGCCGCTCGGGGCGTCAAATAGAGACGTCCACATTTGGATTTATGGTCTTGCCGATTTGTCGACATAGCGACGAAGGGGTTCCGGAGCGTGAGGGCGGCGCCCGGACCTGGGCATGACGAAGGGCCGCCCGCACAACGCGGGCGGCCCTTCGGGGCGGCGGTCGGCTTCGCTGACTAGAGCCAGCGGGCCTCGGGTCGGGTGCGGCCACTGTCGTCAGTGACCAGGACCCAGTGCATGATCGGGTGCTCCGAAGTGATGGTGTCGGCGTCCTCGTGATCCGTGCGCGGCTGCGGGACCAGCGCGGGCTCGGGGGCCAGGCCGGAGAGTCGGCGGCTCGCAGCGGAGGTTCGGGTGCGCCGAGGGGTGGTCGCGGAGCGAGAGAGGTGCGGCCCGTGTTCGGTCCTGCGTGCCATGAAGCCCTCCTCGTTTCCTTATCAGATGACCCAAGTTAACCCTATGTTCACCTTCGAGTCAATTGGGTTCCTTCTCGGCGGGTCGGCTGTGCAGGGCTCGCGCTCCGCCTCGGGCTCGGGGTCCAAAGTGAACGGAAGGTGAACGGATCGGTAACCCAGTACTACCCCGCTCGGGTCCGGTTCACTCCGGTCCGACCCGGATGCGACGCCCTCCCGCCGGCGTCGAAGGCCCCGGACACGAAGAAGCACCCGCCGTGGGGCGGGTGCTCCGTGAACGTCCGTTGTCGGGTGTGTCCGGCTACTCCTTGAAGATCAGTCCCACGACCTCAAGGTAGAGCTGCTCCGGGTAGGGAATGAAGGCGATCCTGCTGAGCGCCTGGTCCTGACCGGCGGACTCCATCACGAAGGTCCCGTATCCGAGGAAGCGGCCGACCAGGGTTCGCTCGAACCGCATGTCGGTGACCTTGCCCAGCGGCATCATGTTCACCTGCCGGGTGATCAGCCCCGTGGTCAGCAGCAACCGCGCCGACGTGATCACGAAGTAGTCCACAGACCACTCGGCGACCCGCCACACGAACCACACCAGTACGAGCAGCCACAGCCACCACACGAGGGCCAGGGTCGCGGCGCTGTTGGCGCCGATCGTCCTGCTCAGGATCGCCGCGAACACCAGAGCCACCAGAACCGCACCCACCGGTCCGATGAGGACCGCGGGGTGCCGGCGGATGGTCACGACATCCTGCTCGTGAGGTAGGAGATAGCGGTTCACCGATGCCGGAGCCGCGTTGCTTGAGGCTACGAGCTTCATGAAACCCGACCCGTCCCCGCCTACGACAGCAGCGTGTTGACGAACCGGGACATCGACTCGGCGCCACCCACTAGGAGATCCAGTCCGCTCTGGATCACGCCGGCCGCGCTTTCAGGTTGCGTGAGCAGATAAAACGCCACGAAACCGATGAGCGCGTAACCGCCCCATTTCTTCAACTTCGCCACGACTGACTCCCCTTGGAATCCACCTGACCCACCAACCCAGCAGCGATTGTCGCATCGACCATCTTGCCCGTAAAGCCTGGAGCGCACTCTCGGCGTGGCGGTATGTCGGACGTTCACCCCTTGCGGGCTGTGTCCGGTTTCGGTGGTGTTGGTAACCGGGTGACCGGAGGCCCGGAAAGAGTTTCTGTTCTGGTGCAGGTCAGGGCGGTCGGATCGGGCGCGCTGGCGTGCGCTCGCGCCGGTGGAACAGTGCGGAGGGCGCGCTGTCGGGCTCGGGAAGAGGGTCGCCGATCCCTGGGGAGGGGCGACGGAGGGCCAGGTTCTTCGCCAGCCGAAGAGAGAGGTAGTGCAGGCCCGAAACCGTTACGGGAGCGCCGTGTGGTGTCTAGCGCTGTTCCGCGAAGGCCAGGGCGAGCACCTGGAGGTGCTGCCGAGCGATCCGCTCCACGAGGTCCGGCGTGGCCCGCCCGGTCACGTCCTGGGCGCCGTGTCTGGCCGCGTCCACGCACCGGGAGACGGTGGAGGTGTGGTGCACGTCGGAGAACTCCGACGACAGGCGGTTGACGACGGGGCTGAAACGCGGGTCGCGGGTGGCCTGGGCGGTCGAGGGGGAGGTGTTCTCGGGCATCTCACTCCTTGGGGGCTGCTGGGGCGGAACAGCACGGCGCGTGTGCGGTTCGGGGCTTTGGGTAGCCACTGGAGGGTTGCCGGAGTGCCGCGCCGGAAACGGGCGGCGACGTTCGGATATCAGTGGGCTGAGCCCCTTGTGGGGTGGTTTCGGTCTGGCATGTGCACCCGGTTACGGGTAGTCAGGAACCATCATCACTCTAATCTGTTACGTTCCAATCTCGAAATGAATTCGGCTAATGCAACACCGTGTCGGTCGCCCGCTGACCAAGCTGGCTCCACCTGGAGTGACGCCTCGGGGCAAGGGCGCGTGATGGGACCAATGCCCGATTTTCGGGCGTTCATTCACCCCGGCTCTAAAAGAGCCGAAAAAGCGCCCGATCGGTGATCCGATCGGGCGCTGACACCTCGCAGTGCGGGGTTCTGGTTCAGGAGCAGCCGTACAGACGGTCGCCCGCGTCACCCAGCCCCGGGAGGATGAAGCCGTTCTCGTTCAGGCGCTCGTCCACCGCCGCCGTCACCACGCGCAGGGTGGCGCCGTGGTCGTCGGGCAGGGTTTCGGTCAGCTTCTGCTCCACGGCGACCAGGCCCTCGGGCGCCACCAGCAGGCAGATCGCGGTGATGTGGTCGGCGCCGCGGTCCACGAGAAGCTTGAGCGCCGCCGCCAGGGTTCCGCCCGTGGCCAGCATCGGGTCCAGCACGTAGCACTGGCGCCCCGAGAGGTCCTGCGGGAGACGGTCGGCGTACGTGGCGGGCTGGAGGGTCTCCTCGTCGCGCGCCATGCCGAGGAACCCGACCTCCGCCGTGGGCAGAAGACGGGTCATGCCGTCGAGCATGCCGAGCCCGGCGCGCAGGATCGGAACGACCAGGGGCGTGGGACGCGTCAGCTGGGTGCCGGTGGCCTCCACGAGTGGCGTCTGGATGGTGACCTCTGTCACGCGGACGTCCCGCGTCGCTTCGTAGGCGAGCAGGGTGACCAGCTCGTCCGTCAGCCGCCGGAAGGTCGGTGAGTCGGTCCGCACGTCGCGCAGGGTGGTCAGCTTGTGCGCGACCAAGGGGTGGTCGACGACCAGGGTTTCCAAAGCGTTCTCCGGGTGAGCTGGGATAACGGGACGGTGGATGGGGAGAGGGGCCAGCCCGAGTCTAACCGCGCGTATCACCCGAACCAGGGCCCCCAGTGGCCCCCGACGCCCCCGCCGCGCTCCCTCGGTGGCGTCGGGTGGGAAACAGGAGCACACGGGTTCGGTCACGGGGGCGCGGGGGACCCGTCTCTCGTGAGAGCGTTAGGGCGTTCTACGGCGGACGTGGGGCCACGGCGCAGTGAGGGTGATCGTTACCATGGCACTCGCACGGGCGGGCCGGGCGCCACTCGTCCGCACCGAAACACCGTCCGGGTTGGGGTGACGATGACAGTGCTCGATCATGGTGACGACGACTCGGGTGACTTCGCGGCCGTCGCGTACAGGGAAGAGGAGTACTGGGATGTCGATCTCCTCCCCGTCGCGCTGACACACGATCTCAAGGGGCTCATCCACGCCCTGCGCCAACAACCGAGCATCAGCGGCTCCCTCGGGCTGGTGTCGGTGGGCGACGACTTCTTCATCATTGTCCGGGTGTACGGCGAGGAGGTCTCCCTCTTCCTGTCCGACGTGACCGCCTCGGTCGACTGGCAGGTCGCCCGGGACGCCCTGGACTACCTGGACATCGACCTCCCGGAGGACGACGACCTCGACCAGGTCCTGCCCGCGGGCGACCTCTCCGTGGTCGCGGACCTGGGCCTGGACGAGATGGAGCTGGGCGCCCTCGCGGGTGATCTGGACCTGTATCCGGACGAGGTGCTCGCGAGCGTGTCCGAACGGCTGGGATTCGCCCAGGCCTTCCAGCGTGTCCTGGACGGTATGGGGTAGGGCACGCCTGGAAGACCACCAGGGTAGAGATCAGGAGGGCACGCGGTGTCGACCTTCGCAGCTGTCTTCGCGCCGAACGGCAGGACATGGCGGGGTACTGAGGTCGATCTCGGTGACGTGGATGCCATCGACGACATCACCGACCTCATGCTGGACCTCGCCACGGACTGGGGCAGCGAGCTGACCCTTCTGTTCGTGGACGCGGACGACGAGTGGTTCGCCGTCGTTCGACTGGACGATTCGGATCCGGACCCGAGGGTCTACCTCTCGGACGGGCGGGTGGTGCACGACCACCCGCTGGCCGGAGTGCTCTCCGAGGCCGGGGGGCTCGGCTCCTCGCAGCCCGTCGAGAGCGCCGGAGCCCGTCCCGACCCCAGGCCGGACGGTGACGGGCAGCTCCTCACCGACCTCGGCGTCCCCGAGGACGAACTCGCCGACCTGTCCGTGGGCGGCGGCGTGCTGCCCGGTGACGTGATCGCGATCGTCGCGGAGCGCTCGGGGTTCACCGACGTCCTCGACTCGTTGAGGCCGTGACGGAATGACCGGCCTGCCCGAGCTCGACCGGGCCGCGGTCGACGAGGCGATGCTCGCCGCCCTGGCCGAGGCCGAGCGGGCCCTGGCCACCGACGACGTTCCGGTCGGTGCCGTGGTGCTCGGTCCGGACGGGGCCGTACTCGGCCGGGGACACAACGAGCGTGAGGCCACCGGGGACCCGACCGGGCACGCCGAGGTGCTGGCTCTGCGCGCCGCGGCCGAGGCGCACGGCGAGTGGCGCCTGTCCGGGTGCACCCTGGTGGTCACCCTGGAGCCCTGCGTGATGTGCGCCGGGGCCACGGTGCTCTCCCGGGTGGACCGGCTGGTCTACGGGGCGCGCGACACGAAGGCCGGAGCGGTGGGATCGATGTGGGACCTGGTCCGGGACCCGCGCCAGAACCACCGCCCGGAAGTCGTTCCACCCGACCTGATCAGCCGGGACGTCGCCGACCGCTGCTCGGATCTGCTGATTCGGTTTTTCGCACGGCGCCGAATCCGGTAGAGTACCTCTCGGTGGATTCGCCTAGTGGCCGATGGCGCCCGCCTCGAAAGCGGGTAAGGGGCAACCCTTCGAGGGTTCAAATCCCTCATCCACCGCCACCAGCCGCCCCCGGCACAGCCGGGGGCGGCTTTTCGTGCGCCCGGGGCCGCCGGACGAACTGCTCGATTCCGTCTGGTGACCGATCGGCCCCGCACATGAGCCCTTTGAGGAGTGGGAGGCAGGGGGCCGCGCCCCCGTGGCCGACAGGGCCGCTCCGCGCTCTGTTGGCGGCTTCCCACGTACCGGCGCGGGGGCCACACCCTCAGCGCGCGGCTCCGGTCCGCCGAAGCCACGGCGGTCCTGCCCGGCGGTCCGCACGACCCTCGTCAGGGTCCGGATGCCGGGTCGGCATCGGCCAGGTCGGCGATGGCCCCGTCCAGCCAGTTCACCCAGAAGAGTTCGAGGTCGACACCGCCCTGGAGCACCAGGCCCTGGACCCGGTCCCGCTCGGTCCCGTGCCCGCGCGCGGAGTCGCGCCGCTGGAACTCCCGGTACTCCGCCAGACGGGCGGCGTGCAGTTCACGGTGGCGGCGCAGCTCCTCGACCAGGGCGTCGCCCACCTCCACGACCCCCGCCGCGCGCAGGCGCAGCATCAGGGGGTCGCGCAGGGCGCGCGGCTCCTCCCGCTCACCGACCCAGCGCTCCAGCTCCTCCCGACCCGAGGCCAGCACCTCGTACTCCTTGCGCTGGCCCCGGGTGGGCGAGTCCGTCGGCAGCGCCCGGATGAACCCCGCCTTCTCCAGCTTGCCCAGCTCCCGGTAGATCTGCTGGTGGGTGGCGGACCAGAAGTACCCGATGGAGCGGTCGAACCGCCGGGTGAGTTCCAGTCCCGAGGAGGGCTTCTCCAGCAGGGCGGTCAGGATCGCGTGGGGGAGGGACATGAGCGCATTCTAGGTAGGGGCCCCTACAGGGCGGCGGCCAGTTCGGTGCCCTGCTTGATGGCTCGCTTGGCGTCCAACTCGGCGGCCACGTCGGCGCCGCCGATCAGGTGCACGGCGCGTCCGGCGGCGGCGAGTTCGTCGGCGAGGTCGCGGCGCGGGTCCTGCCCGGCGCACAGCACCACGGTGTCCACGGCGAGCAGGCGCTCCTCACCGTCGACGGTCAGGTGCAGGCCCTCGTCGTCGATCCGGCGGTAGTCGGCGCCCGCGACCATCTCCACGCCGCGGTGGCGCAGCTCCAGGCGGTGGATCCAGCCGGTGGTCTTGCCCAGGCCCTTGCCGACCTTGGAGGCCTTGCGCTGGAGCAGGTGGACGGTGCGGGGCGGCGCGGTCCGCTGGGGGGCGCCCAGGCCGCCGCGCTCCCGGTACTCGGTGTCCACGCCCCACTGGCGGAAGAACGTCTCGGGGTCCTGGCTGGCGTCGTCCCCGCCGTCGGTGAGGAACTCGGCCACGTCGAAGCCGATGCCGCCCGCGCCGATGATCGCGACCCTCGCTCCGACCTCGGCTCCGCCGCGCAGCACGTCCACGTAGCTCACCACGCTGGGGTGGTCCGCGCCCGGGATGGCGGGGGTGCGGGGGGTGACGCCGGTGGCGAGCACCACCTCGTCGTAGCCGTCGAGGTCGGCGGCGGTCACGGTGGTGTCCAGGCGCACGTCCACGCCGTGCTTGGCCAGCTGGACGCGGAAGTAGCGGAGGGTCTCGTCGAACTCCTCCTTGCCGGGCACGCGGCGGGCCATGTTGAGCTGGCCGCCGATCTCCGAGGCGGAGTCGAAGAGGGTGACGGTGTGGCCGACCTCGGCGGCGGAGACGGAGAAGGCGAGTCCGGCGGGCCCGGCGCCGACCACGGCCACGTTCCTGCGGGTCCTGGTGGGGGACAGGACCAGCTCGGTCTCGTGGCAGGCGCGCGGGTTGACCAGGCACGAGGTGATCTTGAGGCTGAAGGTGTGGTCCAGGCAGGCCTGGTTGCAGCCGATGCAGGTGTTGATCTCCTCCGCGCGGCCCGCTTCGGCCTTGGCGACGAAGGCGGCGTCGGCGAGCATCGGCCGGGCCAGGGAGACCATGTCGGCCTGTCCCTCCGCGATGATCCGTTCGGCGACCTCGGGGGTGTTGATGCGGTTGACCGCCACCACGGGGACGGTCAGCTCCTTCCTGAGGCGCTGCGTGATCCAGGTGTAGGCGCCGCGCGGCACGGAGGTGGCGATGGTGGGCACCCGGGCCTCGTGCCAGCCGATGCCGGTGTTGATGATGTCGGCGCCCGCGGTCTCGATCCGCCTGCCGAGCTCGACGACCTCGTCGTAGGTGGAGCCGTCGGGGACGAGGTCGAGCATGGACAGCCGGTAGACGAGGACGAACTCGTCGCCCACGCGCTCGCGGACGCGGCGGACGATCTCCAGGGGGAGGCGGACACGGTTGTCGAAGGAGCCGCCCCAGCGGTCCTCGCGCTTGTTGGTGGCGGGGGCGATGAACTGGTTGATGAGGTAGCCCTCGGAGCCCATGACCTCGACGCCGTCGTACCCGGCGCGTTGGGCGAGCTCGGCGCAGCGGGCGAAGTCCTCGATGGTGCGCTCGATCTCGTCCTCGGTGAGGGCGTGCGGCACGAAGGGGCTGATGGGGGCCTGGAGGGCGCTGGCGGAGACGGACTCCTCGCTGAAGGCGTAGCGGCCGGTGTGCAGGATCTGCATGGCGATCCGGCCGCCCTCGCGGTGCACGGCCTCGGTGATGAGGCGGTGCTGGGCGACCTCGTCGTCGTTGGTGAGCTTGGCGCTGCCGGTGAAGGTGGCGCCCTCGGGGTTGGGGGCGATGCCGCCGGTGACGATGAGGCCGACGCCGCCTCGGGCGCGTTCGGCGTAGAAGGCGGCCATCCTCTCGAATCCGTGGGGGGCCTCCTCCAGGCCGACGTGCATGGAGCCCATGATCACGCGGTTCCTGAGGGTGGTGAAGCCCAGGTCCAGGGGTTCCAGCAGGTGGGGGTACTCGCTCATGACCTCTCCTCGCGGGGTGCCTCCGGGCCGGTGTCCTGCCGACCCGACTTCATTATGCAACAAGTTGCACAATGAGTCGTGAGGCGCCCCGGGGGTCGTCCCGGAAAGGGGTCTCAGACCTCCACGGGCAGCGGTACCGGACGCTTGGCGGTGCGACCGTCCCCGGAGGAGCGGCCGCGCAGACGGCGCACCGCCCAGGGGCCGAGGAAGGCCCCCAGCCACCGCACCTCCGACGCGGCGGACCGGAACACGCCGGAGACGGGGCCCTCTGGCAGCGGGTCGGTCCAGGTCTGGTCACTCCCCGGGATGCCGAGCGCGTGCGCCACCGCACCGGCGATCCTCCGGTGCCCCTCGGGTGAGCAGTGCAGCCGGTCGACCCCCCACAGGCGGCGGTCCGCCGCCACCTCGTGGGCGGCGGTGTCGGCCACCGCGACCCCGTGCCGCTCCGCCGCCTCCCGGACCCGTTCGTTGAAGTCGAGCACGCGCGGCACCAGCGGCCGGGCCAGCGGGGCGATGCGCGCGATGTCGGGGAAGGTCAGCGTGGCCACCCGCGCGCCGACCCCGGTGAGCTCGGCGAACATCGTCTCCAGGTGGCCCACCACCTCGTCCGGGTCGTACCTCGGCCGGATGAGGTCGTTGACCCCGGCGAAGACCGTCGCCACGTCCGGGCGCAGCTCCAGGGCGTCCTTGAGCTGCTCCTCGTGGACCTGTCGGGCCAGGCGGCCGCGGACCGCCAGGTTGGCGTAGTCCACCCGCGCGCCGGTCGCCGCCAGGTGCTCCGCGAACCGGTCCGCCCACCCCCGGTACCCGGACTCCTCGTCGCCGTCCCCGATCCCCTCGGTCTGGCTGTCCCCGAGGGCGACGTACCGCAGATTCCCGTCCAACCTCATGTCCCGCACCTTTCCTGGGTGTCAGCGAACAATACTCAAGAAAACGACTATTCACCTTGTTCACCACCCAGGTTCGGATCAACCCCTCGAACCGGTCCTGATTCGGCATGGCCGCGACCACGAGCGTGGCGTTGCGGCACTTACGGCCGGGGCGCTCCTAGCGTGGTCCGGGGGCGACACGTCCGGCCCCTGGTCGCGCCGTCCCGGGAGGGTCCGTCTTGAGCAGGAACACCGTCGCCGAACAGCTCGTCCGAACATTGGTCTCGGTGGGGGTGACTCGCATCTACGGGGTCGTGGGCGACAGCCTCAACCCGGTGGTGGACGCGGTCCACACCACCGACGGCATCGAGTGGGTGCACGTCCGCAACGAGGAGGCCGCCGCCTTCGCGGCCGCGGCCCAGGCCCAGATCGACGGGAAGCTCGCCGTGTGCGCCGGGTCCTGCGGCCCCGGCAACACCCACCTCGTGCAGGGGCTCTACGACGCCCAGCGCAGCGGAGCTCCCGTACTCGCGCTGGCCTCCCACATCCCGTCGCACCAGATCGGCACCGGTTTCTTCCAGGAGACCCACCCCGAGCGGCTTTTCAGCGACGTCACCGAGTTCCGCGAACTGGTCTCCCACCCCGACCAGATGCCCCGCCTGGCGCGGATCGCCGTCCAGCACGCACTGGGCACCCCGGGCGTGGCCGTCCTCGTCCTTCCCGGCGACGTCGCCGGGCAGAGGGCCACCGGTCCCGCCGACACCAGCCCCGTCACCGCCGGTCGGGCCACCCCCTGGCCAAGCGAGGACGACGTGCGGGAGCTGGCCCGTCGGATCAACGAGGCGGACACCGTCGCCCTGTTCTGCGGCGCCGGGGTGCGCGACGCCCACGAGGAGGTCATGACCCTCGCCGGGCGGGTCAAGTCCCCGGTGGGCCACACCCTGCGCGGCAAGGAGTGGATCCAGTACGACAACCCGTACGACGTCGGCATGATCGGCCTCCTCGGCTACGGGGCCTGCTACGACGCCCTCCAGGAAGCCGACCTCACGGTGCTGCTCGGCTGCGACTTCCCCTACGACGACTTCCTGCCCAAGGACAACGTGGTCCAGGTGGACCACGACCCGCGCCGGCTCGGCCGCCGCGTCCCGCTCAGGCTCGGCGTGCAGGGGGACGTCGCCGCGACCCTGCGCGCCCTGCGCCCCTCGGTCCGGCCGAAGGAGGACGACACCTTCCTGCGCGACGTCCTGCGCCGTCACGAGCGCGCCCTGACCAAGGTCGTGGACGCCTACACGAAGAACATCGAGCGCCACACCCCGATCCACCCCGAGTACGTGGCGAGCGTCCTCGACGCCTTGGCGCCGGACGACACCGTCTTCACCGTCGACACCGGCATGAACAACGTGTGGGCGGCCCGCTACCTCACCCCGAACGGCCGCCGCCGGGTGATCGGCTCCTTCACCCACGGCACCATGGCCAACGCCCTGCCGCACGCCATCGGCGCCGCCTACGCCGCGCCGGACCGCAAGGTCGTCTCGCTGTCCGGGGACGGCGGCCTGAGCATGCTCCTCGGCGAGCTCATCACCGTGCAGCAGCACGACCTGCCGATCACGACGGTGGTGTTCAACAACTCCTCGCTCGGCATGGTGCGGCTGGAGATGATGGTCGACGGGATGCCCGCCTTCGAGACCGACCACGCTCCGGTCGACTACGCGAGGATCGCCGAGGCCATGGGCATGCGGGCGATCCGGGTGGAGGACCCCCGGGAGGTCCACGACGCCCTGCGCGACGCCCTGGCCGCCCACGCGCCCGTGCTGGTGGACGTGGTCACCGACCCCAACGCGCTGTCGATGCCCTCCCGGATCACCGCCGAGCAGGTCACCGGCTTCGCCCTGTCGGCGGGCCGCACGGTTTTGCGCGGCGGAGTGGGTTCGATGATCGACCTCGCCCGTTCCAACCTGCGCAACATCCCCCGGCCGTAGCCGGTCCGTCCACGGTCGGCTTGTCGACATGTCTCCGAGCTGGCCAGGCCGTGCCGTTCGACGGGTTCGACCCGATGGGCGCGATCGCACCGTTCGAGGTCCTGTACGTGAGCGGGGCCTCGAACGGTGGCGCACTCAGGGTGGAACGGGTCTGCCCCGCCTGCCAGTGCCGGACCGTTGCCCCGCGCGTGCACTGAGCTGGGCCCGGGAACGACGAAGGCCCCGACCGGTCTCCCGGTCGGGGCCTTCGCTCCTGTGGCGGAGGATAGGGGATTCGAACCCCTGAGAGGTTGCCCTCAACACGCTTTCCAAGCGTGCGCCCTAGGCCACTAGGCGAATCCTCCGTGGATAACTCTACAGGCTTCACGGCAGTGCTTCGAACGGGTTCCGAACCCTCCGGGGAGGGGGGCCGGCGCGGGTTGCGGGGGTCCCTGGTTCGGATACACTCGTGGGCAGACCCCTCGTGCGGCGTCACCCTATGAACCTCCCCAGGGCCGGAAGGCAGCAAGGATAAGTGGGCTCTGGCGGGTGCGCGGGGGGTCCTTTCTTGTTTCCGGGGGTACCTCGCCCCGGCGCCGCCCCCTTCCCGGTTTCCCCGACCAGGCGCGAGTTGTCACCGCCAACGGGTTGAATGGGACCGAGGCAGGGACACAGGGGAGTGATCACACCGTGAGCATCGCGCTGTACCGCAAGTACCGTCCAGCGACGTTCGGTGAGGTGCGCGGTCAGGAACACGTGACCGACCCGCTGCGCCAGGCGTTGCGCAGCGGACGCATCAACCACGCCTATCTGTTCAGCGGCCCGCGCGGCTGCGGCAAGACCACCAGCGCGCGCATCCTCGCCCGTTCCCTCAACTGCGAGCAGGGCCCCACCCCCGACCCGTGCGGCACCTGTGACTCCTGTGTGGCGCTCGCCCCCGACGGCGGCGGCAGCATCGACGTGATCGAGATCGACGCCGCCTCCCACGGTGGTGTCGACGACGCCCGTGACCTGCGCGAACGTGCGTTCTTCTCGCCGGTGAACTCGCGGTACAAGATCTACATCATCGACGAGGCGCACATGGTGACCCGCGAGGGTTTCAACGCGCTCCTCAAGCTGGTGGAGGAACCCCCGCCGCACCTGAAGTTCGTGTTCGCCACGACCGAACCCGAGAAGGTCATCGGCACGATCCGCTCGCGGACCCACCACTACCCCTTCCGGCTCATCCCGCCGAGCACCCTCAAGGAACTCATGGAGGACCTCCTCAAGCAGGAGGAGGTCTCCTACGACCCGTCCGCACTGCCCCTGGTCGTGCGCGCGGGCGCGGGTTCGGCCCGTGACACCCTCTCGGTCCTGGACCAGCTCATCGCCGGTTCGGACGAGGGCGGCATCACCCGTGAGGGCGCCGTCTCCCTGCTCGGCTACACCGACTCCAGCCTGCTCGGCGAGATGGTCGACTCCCTGGGCGCCCGCGACGGGGCCGCCGCGTTCGGCCTGGTGGACCGGGTCGTGGAGGGCGGGCATGATCCGCGCCGCTTCACCACGGACCTGCTGGAGCGCTTCCGCGACCTCGTGGTCCTGGCCGCCGTCCCGGACGCCCTGGACAAGGGCCTGGTGAACGTCTCCCCGGAGTCCGTGGAGCAGATGAAGGACCAGGCCGCCCGGCTGGGACCGGCCACGCTGTCCCGGGCCGCCGAGATCCTCAACCAGGGGCTGACCGAGATGCGCGGCGCGACCGCGCCCCGGTTGCTGCTGGAACTCATGTGCTCGCGCATCCTGCTGCCCGCCACCGACGGCGACCAGGGCACGGCGCTGCTGGCCCGGCTGGAGCAGATGGAGCGCCGGATGGCCTCCGGCGCGGTGGCCCCGGCCGCTCCCGCTCCGGTGGCGCCTGCCCCGGCTCCGACCCCGGCACCCGCGCCGCAGGCCGCGCCCGAGCCCGCCCCTCCGGCACCCGCGCGCCCCAGCGCCCCCGAACCCGCTCCGAGCCCCGCGCCCGAGCCCGCTCCGAGCCCGGCTCCGAAACCCGCGTCGGGTGAGCCCGCGGGCTGGGACGCCCCGCCGCGCAGCGCTCCCGAACCCCAGCGGCGGCAGGCCCCCGCCGCAGGTGGTGGCGGCGCGCTCGACCTGGGTCGGGTCCAGGGTGCCTGGCCCCAGATCCTGGAGGCGGTCAAGGGCCGCCGCCGGTTCACCTGGATGGTGCTGACCGGCGGCGACGTCCAACCGGTCGGGGTCGAGGGCAACAGCGTGCTGCTGCGCTTCAACAAGCCGAACGAGGCCAAGGGGTTCAGCAACAGCGGCAGCGACCAGGTGGTGGCCGGTGCCATCCAGCAGGTCCTCGGGATCGAGGTCCGGGTGGCCCCCGCCAGCGGCGGGGCGCAGGCCGCCCCCCAGCGTCGCCCCGAACCCGCCCCGGCGCCCGCACCGCAGGCCGCCGGTGAGCCCGGGGGCTGGGACGCGCCTGCCGCGCGGCCCGAACCGGCTCCAGCTCCGGCTCCGGCTCCCGCGCCGGAGTCACCGCGCCCCGAGGCGACGGCGAGCCCCGCGGGTCCGTCCCCGGACCGCATCGTCACCGGGCTCCAGGAGCCGCCGCCCGACCCCTACGAGGACGGCGCCTCCGCGCCGCCGCCCGACGATGGCGGGTTCGGTCGGCCCGCGCAGCGCGCTCCGGAGCCGAAGGCGCCCGAGCCGGGCCCCCCGGCGTCCGGTGGCTCCGGAGCCACCGCTCCGAGTCGGCCCCAAGGCGCCACCGCGGCCGGTCCGGGCACGGGTTCGGGCCCTGCGGCCGGTTCGGGATCGGCGGGTGGCGGCGCCGGGCTCATCGAGACCGAGCTCGGCGGCAAGCTGCTTGAGGAGATCGAGCACGGCGCTGCGGGATAACCGGCAGGTCAGGGGCGCAGGCCGCGCAGGACCGTGTCCACCAGCCGGTCCACGAACTCGTGGGTGAGGGGCGCGGTGCGCAGCAGCCACCGGTGGTTCACCGGGCCGTTGAGCATCTCCACGGCGAGGTCGAGGTCGGCGTTCGGGCCGAGCTGCCCCGCCGCCTGCCCGGAGCGCAGCCGGTCCTTGAGCGCCTCGCTGTTGGGCCGTACGAGCTGTTCGGTGACGGCCCGGGCGAACTCCTCGTCGTGCTGGACCTCGGCCGTGAAGGCTCGGGTGCTCCGGTCCATCGCGGGGTCGTTGAACTCGTCGGTGGTGGCGCGGAGTACGGTCTTGAGGTCGGCGGCCAGGTCGCCGGTGTCGGGCAGCGGTCGCCCGGCCTCGGCTCCGGTCAGCCGGGTGAAGACCTCGAAGACGACGGCGGCCTTGGACGGCCACCAGCGGTAGATGGTCTGCTTGCCCACCCGGGCGCGGGCGGCGATGGCCTCCATGGTGAGCCTGGAGTAACCGACCTCACCCAGCAGCTCCTCGGCGGCGTCGACGATGGCGTTCTGCGCGCGTTGGCTGCGGCGGCGGGGGTCCGGGGCCCGTCGGCTCTGTTCATCGGTGTTGTCGGCCATGTCTCCACGGTAACCGGTCCAAAATGACGAGACGTATCGTCTTGGCACGGGTAGCATCAGACGTGACAGCGAAGACGAGACGACTCGTCTCGCCTGTCGGTGACGAGAGGAGTCAACGGCATGGCCAAGAACAGTGACAACCTCCTCGGGATGGGTGGTCAGCGCACCACCGTCTCCCGTTCCACGCTCCGTGGCGGCAAGGGCGGAACCAAGGGCGGGCCCAGCGACGCCGCGCGCGAGCGCAAGCAGGAACTCCTGCGCAGACTCCGTGAGAAGCACACCGCTCCGGAGGCCGGGGACACCGAAGGTCAGGCGTGACCGCGGGGCTTCGGCCCCCCGCCGGGAACAGCGGGGGGCCGGCCCCGTCTCAGTCCGGTGACCCGACCGGCCAGGACCTTCCTGCCGGGTCGTCCAGCCACACCCGCTGCTCCCTGTCGGAGCCCACCACCAGGCCGAACCGGTCCGGGTCGGGTTCTCCCAGGTCGGACCACGCGGCCAGGGCCTCCTCCACCTCGTCCCAGATGCTCCTGGGGCCGCCCTGCTCGATCATCCACGCGGTGCCGTAGGGGTAGACCCGCACCCACGAGTCACCTCGGGAGTCGCACAGCCACATGCCCGAACCCGTACCGATCCACCGCCGCCGCATCCGCCAGTCGGGGACCATCACCGAGAGGGCGAAGGCCGAGGCGAAGTCCAGCATCGGGACGACGGGGTCGGTCTGGGTCAGCCGGTACTCGTCCGGCTGCTGACCGGCGTCCCGCACGGGGAAGGACGCCGAGCCCGGGGTGCGCAGGGGCACGAACCCCACGCCGCCGTGGAACCGGCCCACCGCGCCCGACCCGCCCGCCTCCGTCCGTTCGAGGCGCATGAGCACCCCGGCGCTCTCCAGCCGCCCCCACGGGCACACGATCAGACCGTCGTCGGTGAGCTGGTCGAGCCAGGCGTCCGGCACGCGTCGCACCCCGCACGCACTGACGATCCGGTCGAAGGGCGCCGCCTCCGCGAACCCGTCGTACCCGTCGGCCAGGCGCGTGTCCGGGGCCAGGCTCGCGTCGTGGAGCGCCGACCGCGCGGCGCCCAGCAGCCGATCGTCGATCTCCACCGAGGTGACCGCGCCATCGCCGAGCCGGTGCGCGAGCAGCGCCGTGTTCCACCCCGTCCCCGTGCCGACCTCCAGGACCCGCTGCCCGTTCGCGAGCCGGGCCAGCTCCAGCATGCGGGCCAGCACCGTGGGCGCGGAGCTGTACGAGGTGGCGGGGTCACGCTCGCCCCCGCGCCGCCTCGTCACCTCCGGGCCCTCGATCCTGGTGACGATGGCGTCGTCCGCGTAGACGGCGGCCAGCCAGCGGTCCGGGTTGCCCGCGGCGTTCAGGGCACCGCCGCTCGCGGTGAGCGCGCCGTGCTCGGGGATGAACAGGTGGCGGGGCACGGAACGGAAGGCGTCGACGAGTGCGGCGTCGGCCAGCGTGCCGTCCGCGATTATCGCCTCGATCAGAGCCGAGTTGCGCTCTCTGGCGGTCAACACGTCCTCAGTCCCCTGGTGGTCCGGCTGTTCTCAGTCGGGGTGCGGCTGTCGGAGCGACCGAACCCCCGTCGAACATCCTTTCAACCCAGGGTGACACTTGCGCTACTCTTCGCTCTTCTGCCTGGTGAAATCAGGTCAACGGTGCGACCAAGTGCGCGTTGTCCCGGTCGTGCCGGGGGTAGTCCACGTAGCCCCGGGGTCCGGACGCGTAGTGGAAGTCCTTCTCCCTGATCACGGACCACGGGACCCCGGCCGCGAGCCGTTCCACCACGTCCGGGTTGGAGATGTAGGGGCGGCCCACCGACACGAGGTCGGCGTGTCCTCCGGCGATCAGCGCCGCGGCGCCCTCCTGGGTGGTCGCTCGGTGCTCCCCGGTGTTGCCCACCAGCGTGCCGTGCCAGTCCCGCCGCGCCTCGGCCAGCGCGGGGTGGGCGGGGTCGTCCGTGACGTGCAGGTAGGCGAGGCCGAGCGGAGCCACCTGGCGCAGCAGTTC
This sequence comes from Nocardiopsis sp. L17-MgMaSL7, assembly GCF_003182025.1. NCBI lineage: Bacteria > Bacillati > Actinomycetota > Actinomycetes > Streptosporangiales > Nocardiopsidaceae > Nocardiopsis > Nocardiopsis sp. L17-MgMaSL7. The sequence continues at coordinate 112,163 of NZ_QGTF01000011.1, forward strand.
CCGGTAGACCGGGGCCGGGTCCCGCTCCACCATCTCGAACTGCCGGTTGCCGGGGGAGAGCCGCAGCCCCACCCGGTCCGCGCCGACGGCGTCCGCCACCGCCTCGGTGACCTCCACGGGGAACCGGATCCGTCCCGAGGTCCCGCCGCCGTAGGCGTCCGTGCGCCGGTTGGTGTTGTCGGCGAGGAACTGGTGCGGCAGGTACCCGTTGGCCCCGTGGATCTCGACTCCGTCGAACCCGGATCGCACGGCCGCGCGCGCGGCGTCCGCGTACGAGGCCACGGTCCCGGCGATCTCCCGGAGGGTCAGCTCGCGCGGCGCGACCGGGGCCGCCTTGCCGTCCAGCGTGTGGACCGGGTCGGTTCGCGGAACGACCGAGGGGGCCACGGGGGTCCCGCCGTCGGGTCGGTTGGCGGGGTGGCCGCCCCGGCCCGCGTGCATGATCTGGGCGAAGATCCGTCCGCCCTCGGCGTGCACGGCGTCGGTGACCCGCCGCCACCCCTCGACCTGCGCCTCCGAGTACAGGCCGGGCTCGGTGAGGTACTGCTGCCCCTCGACGCTGGGCGCGGCCCCCTCGGAGATGATCAGGCCCGCGCTGGCGCGCTGCGCGTAGTAGGTGGCCATGAGCGCGCCGGGTACCCCGTCCCGGTCGGCGCGCAGGCGGGTCATCGGGGCCATGACCACCCGGTTGGGCAGGCGCAGCCGCCCGAGTTCGTAGGTGTCCAGCAGGGGCTGACGGTGGTTCTTCGTCGTGTCCATGGCAGGAGCGTAGAATCTGACACCCATGTGAGGTTCAAGGGTTCATGGCCAGGGTCACAGGCCGAGGACAGGAGGCGCTCGTGCGCATCGGAGAACTGTCCGCGCGGAGCGGGGTGAGTCCCCGATCGCTGCGCTACTACGAGGAACGGGGGCTGCTCGCCTCGGAGCGCACCGCCGGCGGCCACCGTGAGTACGGCGAGGACGCCGTGGAACGGGTGGACCGCGTCCAGTGCCTGCTCGGGGCCGGGCTCACCACCGACACCATCCGCGAACTCCTGCCCTGCGTGTACGCGCGGGAGCGCGGCGAACCGGCACCGGACCTCCTTGACTGGCTCACGGCCGAACGCGACCGGGTGACCGGGGTGATCCGAGGCCTGGAACGCACCCGCGAGGCCCTGGACCAGGTCATCGAGAACGCCCGCGTCTCCTTGCCCGCAGGCCGCGCGGACGGATCCGTGGCGCCCGGAGCCCGCGGTGGGGGACCGGTGCGGTGGGCCGGGCGTCCGACGGGAGTGGCCGGGGCGCCTCGGCCGGACCGGTTACCCTCACAGGCAAGTGACACGAAGCTATGAACAGCACCATGTGTGTGGCGAGGAGACGGCCGTGAACCCTGGCGGAATGGACATGCAGGCCCTGCTCCAGCAGGCCCAGCAGATGCAGCAGCAGCTGGCGCAGGCCCAGCAGGCCCTGGAGGAGGCCGAGGTCGTGGGCACCTCGGGCGGCGGCCTGGTCAAGGTCAAGCTGAGCGGGCGGGGGCAGGTCGAGGACATCACCGTCGACCCCAAGGCGGTGGACCCCACCGACGCGGACGAGACCGCGCAGACCGTGGCGGACCTGGTCCTGGCGGCCATCCGTGACGCCGAGGCCCAGGTGGAGCGCCTCCAGCAGGAGAAGATGGGCCCGCTGGCCGAGGGCCTGGGCGGCGGCGGGATGCCCGGCGGCATGCCCGGCATCCCCGGCTTCTAGGGACCCCGCGCCTGACGGGTGCCCGCCGGGTACCCGTCAGCGCGCCTTCCGGGAACCCCGGGGTTCCCGGAGAACCCTCGCGGCCACCGCGTCGCCGCCCCGGAGCCCTCGTCGGGTGCCGGGGCGGCGACGGCCGCACCGTCCTTTTCCGGGACGCGTTCCAACGCGACGGGGAGACGGGCGCGAGAGGTCACCACCCCCCGATACGGTGGGGGAGGGGCAGGAGTGGCCCCACCGGGCCCCTGCCCGGTTCCGACCGAGTGGGTAGGCATGTACGAGGGCGCGGTACAGAATCTGATCGACGAGCTGGGGCGACTGCCCGGCGTCGGTCCGAAGAGCGCGCAACGCATCGCCTTCCACCTGCTGTCCGCCGAACACGCGGACGTAAAACGCCTGGTCAACGCACTCGTCGAGGTCAAGGAGCGGGTTCGCTTCTGCTCGATCTGCGGCAACGTCGCCGAAGAGACCGAGTGCCGTATCTGCCGTGACGCCCGCCGCGATCTCGCAGTCATCTGCGTCGTCGAGGAGTCCAAGGACGTCGTCGCCATCGAACGCACCCGTGAGTTCCGTGGGCGCTACCACGTGCTCGGCGGCGCCATCAGCCCCATCGAGGGCGTGGGCCCCGACGACCTCCGGGTCAAGGAGCTCATGACCCGCCTGGCCGACGGTCAGGTCACCGAGCTGATCCTGGCGACCGACCCGAACCTGGAAGGGGAGGCCACCGCGACCTACCTGGCGCGGCTGGTCAAACCCATGGGCCTGAAAGTCACCCGACTGGCCAGCGGGCTCCCCGTCGGCGGCGACCTCGAGTACGCCGACGAGGTCACCCTCGGGCGCGCCTTCGAGGGCCGCCGCAGCCTGGAGTTCTAGCTCACACTTCGCCGTAATCGGGCTGAAATATGAGTAACCTCCGCTCTGGCGGGTAACCCGATCGCCGGTGTGTCAAGACGCCACGCCCTCCCCACCGCAGGTCGGACGGGGTGCCATGGTCGTCGCTAGCTACACTCCATTGTTAATTGTCTTGATCCCAACTCCTCAGGAGCATCGATCGTGGCCCTAATCGTGCAGAAGTACGGTGGGTCTTCCGTGGCTGACGCGGAAGCCATCAAGCGAGTAGCCCAAAGGATCGTGGCTCAGAAAAAGGCGGGACATGACGTCGTGGTCGTGGTCTCGGCCATGGGCGACACGACCGACGAACTGCTGGACCTGGCCGAACAGGTCTCCCCGATGCCCCCCGCGCGCGAGCTCGACATGCTCGTCACCGCGGGTGAGCGCATGTCGATGGCCCTCGTGGCGATGGCCATCGAGAACCTGGGCTACGAGGCCCGTTCCTTCACCGGCTCCCAGGCCGGGGTCATCACGACGTCGTTGCACGGCAACGCCAAGATCATCGACGTGACCCCCGGCCGTATCCAGGAGGCCATCGGCGAGGGCGCGATCTGTATCGTGGCCGGGTTCCAGGGCGTCTCCCAGGACACCAAGGACATCACCTCCCTGGGCCGCGGCGGTTCCGACACCACCGCCGTCGCTCTCGCTGGCGCGCTCAACGCCGACGCCTGCGAGATCTACAGCGACGTGGACGGCGTGTTCACCGCCGACCCGCGCGTCGTTCCCTCCGCGCAGCGCATCCCGCAGATCTCCTACGAGGAGATGCTGGAGATGGCCGCCAGCGGCACGAAGATCCTGCACCTGCGCTGCGTCGAGTACGCGCGCCAGTACAACATTCCCCTGCACGTCCGTTCGTCGTTCAGCCAGAAGCCCGGGACGTGGATCGTCTCGGAAGTCGAGGAAAGCGAAGGCATGGAACAGCCGATCATCTCCGGGGTCTCCCACGACCGGAGCGAAGCCAAGATCACCGTCGTCGGCGTCCCCGACAAGGTCGGTGAGGCCGCGACGATCTTCAAGTCGCTCGCGGACGCCGAGATCAACATCGACATGATCGTGCAGAACGTGTCGGCGGTCTCGACCTCCCGCACGGACATCTCGTTCACCGTCCCCAAGGACTTCGGCAAGGAGGCGGTCGGCGCTCTGAAGAAGGTCCAGGAGCAGGTCGGCTACGACTCCCTTCGCTACGACGACAAGATCGGCAAGGTGTCGCTGATCGGTGCGGGCATGCGCTCGTACCCGGGCGTCACCGCGCGCTTCTTCGACGCGATCGCCTCCTCCGGCACCAACGTCGAGATGATCTCCACCTCGGAGATCCGCATCTCGGTCATCGTCGAGGAGGACCAGGTCGACGCGGCGGTCCAGGCCGCGCACAGTGAGTTCCAGCTCGACGCCGACCAGGTCGAGGCTGTCGTCTACGGAGGTACCGGCCGATGAGCAACCGTCTTCCCACCCTGGCCATCGTCGGCGCGACCGGCGCCGTCGGCACCGTCATGCTCGACATCCTCACCCAGCGCGAGAACGTGTGGGGCGAGATCCGTCTGGTCGCCTCGGCGCGCAGCGCGGGCAAGGTCCTGAGCGTGCGCGGCGAGGACGTCGTCGTGCAGGCACTGGCCCCCGAGGTCTTCGACGGCGTGGACGTCGCCATGTTCGACGTGCCGGACGAGGTGTCCAAGGAGTGGGCGCCGATCGCCGCAGCCCGTGGCGCGGTGGCCGTCGACAACTCCGGCGCCTTCCGTCTGGACCCCGACGTCCCGCTGGTGGTTCCCGAGGTCAACGCGGACCAGGTGCGCAACCGTCCGCGCGGCGTCATCTCGAACCCGAACTGCACCACCCTCTCGATGATCGTGGCGATCGGTGCCCTGCACCGGACCTACGGCGTCAAGGAGCTGGTGGTCTCCTCCTACCAGGCCGCCTCCGGCGCGGGCCAGGAGGGCATCGACGTCCTGCGCGACCAGATGGCCAAGGCGGGCGGGGACCGCACCCTCGGTGACAGCGCCGGCGACATGCGCTCGGCCGTCGACGAGCTCGGCCCCTTCCCGGCGCCGCTGGCCTACAACGTCGTGCCGTGGGCGGGTTCGCTCAAGGACGACGGCTGGTCCTCGGAGGAGCTGAAGGTCCGCAACGAGTCCCGCAAGATCCTGGGGCTGCCGGACCTGAAGGTCTCCGCGACCTGCGTGCGCGTGCCGGTCATCACCACGCACTCGCTGGTGGTGCACGCGACCTTCGACAGCGAGGTCGCCGCCGACGACGCCCGCAAGCTGCTGGCCGGCGCCGAGGGCGTCCAGGTCCTGGACGACCCCGCCAAGGGCGAGTTCCCGACCCCGAACGACGTCGTGGGCACCGACCCGACCTGGGTGGGCCGCATCCGGCAGTCGATCGACGACCCGAAGTCGCTCGACCTCTTCCTGTGCGGGGACAACCTGCGCAAGGGCGCCGCGCTGAACACCGCGCAGATCGCTGAGGTCGTCGCCAAGGAGTTCACCCAGGCCTAGAGCCCGGGCACCGAGGGCGGTGGTCCGCTCCCTTCCACGGAAGGGGCGGGCCACCGCCCTCGGTCGTGTCCGGCTACCGGCGCCGGGGGCGGGCCAGTGACAACTTGTAGAGGAGTCGGCACTGCTCGACCGAGCCGATGAGGTCGGAGGTCTCGACAGGACGTTCGCCGCAGTAGTGGGTGCGTTCGACGACCAGGACCGCGACCCCGGGGGCGGAGTCCAGGAGGGCCGCCTCGGAGTCGCGCAGGGCACGGACCCCGACCTCCTCCACGACCCGGTCCACGGGGAACCCGGCGGCGCCCAGCCGCTCCAGCGTGTTGACCTCCGTGGCGTCGAAGGGGGTGCGCAGGGTTCCGGCGGTGAGGATCGCCGGTTCCCAGGAGCGGTGCAGGGTGACCGGACGCTCGGAGGAGAGCCCCCGCGAGGTGGTCCGGTACACGGGGTCGCCGTCGCGGAGCCGGAGTCTGGTGCTCAGCGGGGCGGTGCACCGCTCCTGTTCGGTGCTGACGCGTTCCCGGTTGAGCTGGCCCAGGCCGGAGCCGGAGGTGGCGTCCGTCCGGGAGAGCCGGAAGGTCTCCGGGACGGTCCGGACGAAGTACCCGGAGCCGGGTCGGGCCTCGACCAGGCCCTCGGTGACCAGGAGGCGCAACGCGGTGCGGGAGATCTGTTCGCTGACCCGGTAGGAGCGGGCCAGGCGGGTGCGGGAGGGAAGGCGGCTGCCCGGGGAGATCTCGCCGTTGAGGATCGGTTCACGGAGTTGGTCGGCCAGCCAGAGGTAGCGAGGTTGCCTGGACACCGCTCACCCGACCTCTGTCGCGCCCCTGGTCGGAGGGATGGCTCTGGCCAGAAGCGCGGGTCGGTGGTCTCGGGTGGCCGTGTGGTCACCGTCGCCGGTGCCGGCCCCGGGCCGGAGGGAGGGAGTGGACCTGCCAGTTCGCCGTAGCTCGCCCATGGTTCCAGTAAAGCAGCGGGGAAGCCTGGTGGGGGGCGCTACCCGAAAGTAGTCGGCCACGGGACTGCCGGGACGACGGTATCGGAGGTGCGTTGGCTGATGTGAGGAAACGCCGGAAAACGTCGGAATGTACGTGACGGACCCCCGCAGAATACTACGCTATGTGACCAGACAGTCACTTCTTGCTTGGGGGAGTCATGATCACGAACCTGTCGGAGCTCGCCGATCGAGTGAGCCTGTCGTCGATGGACAGCGGCGAGCGCACCTTCGCCTGGATGAGCGGCATCACCGGTGTCCTCTTCCTTCTCGTCTTCCTCGCGATCGCCGTGCTGGTGATCGCCGCGATCATCTCGGCGCTGGCCAACGGCGACACCACCGGCGGGGGGAAGCTCCTCTGGGTCATCTTCATCCTGTGGTTCCCGCTGTTCGGAGCGGTCGCCTGGTTCGTGGTCGGCAAGAAGGGGCACCTCAACCGCTTCCTCGGCATCGACAAGGGCAAGGCCCGGCACACCGTCGCGGGGAGCGTCGGGCAGCACAGCGACGTCCCGCCCGACCAGACCGGCCTCGGCCACGCCTGAGTACGACCGAAGGGGCCCCGGGATGTGGAGAACCTCCACCCCGGGGCCCCTTCACGTTGTCCACAGGCTGTGGACAAGTTCCCATGTCGACACGTCGACGTGGGATCAGCCCTGGAAGCAGGGGCCGGGCTCCATCACCGTCTCCAGCGCCGTGTACCGGCCCTCCGGGTTCCGAACCAGGCGGCGCAGCCCGGTCACCGCCGGACGGGGGATCGGCCCGTACACGTGAGGGAAGAGCACGTCCGGTCTGACTCCGGGCGGCGGGACGGGCGCGGCGGCCTCCCACCGCACCTCGGCGTCGGCCTTCTCGGTGTTCACCACCAGCACGACCAGCGCCTCCTCCGGTGCGGAGTAGAAGGCGTTGGCCACCGCCAGCATGGTGGCCTCGTCCGGTGAGGCGTGCAGGAACCCCTCGGTGCCAAGGGAGTCGGCCTCGACGTCCCCGCCGGCGCGCCAGCGTGAGAGTTCGGTCAGGTGCAGTACATGAGCCATGCAGCGGACGCTACCGCGTTACCCCCGGCGAATCATGGACCAGGGGTTCCCGGTCACGCCGGGTTCCGTGGTCCGGGCCCCGGAAACGACGGACGCCCCGGCCGGGGTTCCGGGCCGGGGCGTCGCGTACGGGGTGTTACAGGATGATCCGCATGGGCTCTTCCAGGATCTCGGCGAGCTCCTTGAGGTAGGCGGCGCCCACGGCACCGTCCACCGCGCGGTGGTCGACGGAGAGCTCCAGGGCGATGCGGTTGCGCACGGCCACCTCACCGTCCACGACCACGGCCTCCGGACGCATCGCGCCGACCGCGAGGATGGCGGCCTCCGGCGGGTTGATCACGGCGGAGAAGCTGTCGATACCGAACATGCCCAGGTTGGACACGCTGAACGTACCGCCGCTCATCTCCTGCGGCTTCAGCTTGTTGTCCCGGGCCTTGCCCGCGAGCTCACGCGTACGCGTGGAGATCTCGGACAGGGTGGCCTTGTCGGTGTCGTGCAGCACCGGCACGACCAGCCCGGCGTCCACGGCGACGGCCACGCCGACGTTGACCCGGTGGTGCTGGACCAGGGTGTCGTTGATCCAGGAGGTGTTGACCTCCGGGTGCAGCTTGAGCGCGGTGGCGCAGGCCTTCACGATCAGGTCGTTGAAGCTGACCTTCACGCCCGTGCTGGACAGCTGCTGGTTGATCTGGCCGCGGAAGGCCTTGAGGGCCTCGGCGTCGATCGTACGGCGCAGGTAGAAGTGCGGGACCGTCTGCTTGCTCTCGGTCAGACGGCGCGCGATCACCTTGCGCACGTTGCTCGTCTTGACCTCCTCGGAACCCCGGACGTCGTCCTGGGCCGGGGCGGCCTGGGCGGCGGGCGCGGGGGTGCTCGCGGCGGGGGCCTGGGAGTCCTGGGCGGCGGAGCCGTCCTTGGCGGCGGCCTCGATGTCGGCGCGCACGATCCGTCCCTTGGGGCCCGAACCCTGGATCTTGGTGATGTCCAGGCCGTACTCCTTGGCCAGCCTGCGGGCCAGCGGGGAGGTCCGGGGGCGCTCACCGGTGGACTCGGCGGCGGGGGCGGGCTCGGCGGCCTGCTCCGGCTTCGCCTCCTCCTTGGCCTCCTCCTTCGGCTCCTCGGCTGCCTCGGAGGCCGGGGCGGCGGGCGCGGCCGTCTCCTCGGGCACCGCGTCCGGCGAGTCGGCGATGAGACCGATGACCTCACCGATCGGCACGGTGTCGCCCTCGGAGACGTTCTGCTTGACGAGGAAACCGTCCTCGTAGGCCTCGAACTCCATGACGGCCTTGTCGGTCTCGATCTCGACCAGCACGTCACCGGAGGCGACCTTGTCCCCCACCTTCTTGACCCAGGTGGAGATGACGCCCTCCTCCATGGTGTCGGAGAGGCGCGGCATGTGGATCTCGCTCATTGACTACTCCCTCTACCCGACCCGTTTGCCGACGGCGCTCAGGGTTTCCTTGATCGCGGTGCTGATCGACTCGACCGACGGCAGGGCGGCGGTCTCCAGCGGCTTGGCGTACGGCATCGGAACCTCGGCCATGGCCACCCGGCGCACCGGGGCGTCCAGGTAGTCGAAGGCCCCCTCCTGGATCGACGCGGCGATCTCCGCGCCGATGCCGTAGGTGAGCCAGTCGTCCTCACAGATCACCGCGGCGCCGGTCTTCTTGACCGAGTCCACGAAGGTCTGCCGGTCGAGGGGGCGCAGGCTGCGCAGGTCCACGACCTCGACGCTGATGTCCTCCTCGGCCAGCTTCTCGGCGACCTGGGTGGCGACGGTGGCCATCCGGGAGTAGCCGATCAGCGTGATGTCGCTGCCCTCGCGGGTCACGGCGGCACGGCCGATGGTCGCGATGTTGTCGTTCTTCGGCTCCGCGTAGTCCTCGGGCACCTCACCCTTGGAGTTGTACAGGCCCAGGTTCTCCAGGAAAAGGACCGGGTCGTCGTCGCGGATCGCGGCGCGCAGCATCGAGGAGGCCTCGGCCGGGGTGCTGGGAGCCATCACCTTGAGGCCGGGGATGAAGGAGTAGAACAGCTCGATGTTCTGCGAGTGCGTCGCGCCGAGCTGCTGGCCGCCGCCACCGGGGGTACGGATGACCAGGGGGACGCTGGTCTGACCGCCGAACATCCCGTAGATCTTGGCGGCGTGGTTGATGATCTGGTCGATGGCGATCAGCGAGAAGTTGATCGTCATGAGCTCCACGACCGGGCGCAGGCCCAGCATGGCGGCGCCGACGGCCGCGCCGACGAAGCCCTCCTCGGCGATCGGGGTGTCCTTGACCCGGCGGGGTCCGAACTCCTTGAGGAGCCCCTCGGTGATCTTGTAGGAGCCCTCGAAGACGCCGATCTCCTCGCCGATCACGAGGACGTTCTCGTCACGCACCATCTCGGCGCGAAGGGTGTCGCGCAGAGCCTGGCGGTAGGTGATCACGGACATGTGAGTGGTTCCTTCCTATTCCGCGAACACCGGGTCGGCGGGCATACGCCGCGACTCGTTCGGCACCGGGGTGGCGTAGGTGTAGTCGAAGAGCGTGGACACGTCCGGCTTCGGGCTGTTCTCCGCGAAGTCGGCGGCCTCGGCGACCTCGGCCTTGACCGATGCGGCGATCTCGTCGCGCAGGTCGTCGGTGAGGACACCGGCCTTGGTCAGCTGGGCGTCGAAGATCGCGATGGGGTCGTTCTCATCGGCGCGGGCCAGCTCACGCTGCTCGTCCGTGCGGTACTTGGCCGGGTCCACGACGGAGTGGCCCTTCTGCCGGTAGCTCCAGGCCTCCAGCAGGAACGGGGTCTGCTCCTCGCGGGCGCGCTCGACCAGGCGGGATGCGGTGTCGCGGACGGCCAGGACGTCACGGCCGTCGACGCGCTCGCCCTCGATGCGGAAGGCGGCGCCGCGCTTGTACAGCTCGGGCTCGGCGGAGGACATCTCCACGGTCGTGCCCATGCCGGTGAAGTTGTTGATCACCACGAAGACGACCGGCAGGTTCCACAGCTTGGCGATGTTGAGGGACTCGTGCCAGGCGCCGATGTTGGTGGTGCCGTCGCCCATCTGGCACATGACGACCTCGTCGCCGCCGCGGTAGGTGACGGCGAGCGCCGCACCGGTGGCCAGGGGGAGCTGACCGCCGACGATGCCGTAGCCGCCGAGCATGCGGGTCTCGGTGTCGTACATGTGCATGGAGCCGCCCCAGCCCTTGGACACGCCGTCGACGCGTCCGTAGAGCTCGGCCATGACCCGCTTGGGGTCCATGCCCTTGCCGATCGCGTACCCGTGGTCACGGTAGTTCGTGAACAGGTAGTCGCGCTCCTGGAGGGCGGTCATCAGACCGACGACGGTGGCTTCCTCACCGAGGTTGAGGTGGCAGTAACCGCCGATGCGGGCCTGGGTGTAGGCCTGTCCGGTGCGCTCCTCGAAGCGTCGGATGAAGAGCATCTGCCGGTAGTAGTCGAGGAGGGTGTCCGGCTTCTCGTTGCCGATGCCGGTGTCCTTCCGGTTCCGGCGTCGGGACGCGGAGGCCCGGGCGGTGCCGCCCTTCGGCTTGGCCGTGTCAGCCATGGTGTGCCTTTCTACGTGCGCGGAGGCCGCGCGGCTACCGTCCTGTGGGTCGGATGACGCGGCCAGCCCGGACCCCGCTGTCAGGCGTGGTCCCGGCGCGTGCCGCCGCCGGGCTCATCGGCGGCGACACTGTGGCTGTTGCGGGGCGCGTCCGGTCGGGCCTGGCGGGGCCCGGGTGACGGACGCGAAGCGAATCGGGTCGCGTGTGCAGTTGTCGCGCCGCGACCCTTGACGGCATTGCTTCCCGGTCTGGGGTGCGGTAAGCATCCGCCGGGAGGTCGGCCGAGTTCGTTCACCGGCCGGATGAACAACCCCGTGCCACCAGGGGGCACGCGCGTGTGTGGTGTGACGTGCGTCGCGCACACTCTACGGTCTGATCGATGATCGATCAATACAACTTTAGGACAGAAACGCGAAGTTCGGTGCAAACCGCCAGGTGGCGACAGGAGTCGCCCAGGTGGGAGGGGCCGAGCGCGGTGGGGGAACCCCCGGCCCGGGGCCCGGAAAGTGCCTAGCGGCTGCCCTCGTGGGTCCGCAGCGCCGCCTCCACGTAGTTCATGACATGGTCGCTGAGCATCTGCCCCACGGCGGGGTCGCCCTCGCGGAAGGCCCGTGTGATCTGCGCGTGGTCGGCGGCCTTGGCGTGCAGCTCCATGTTGAGCCAGCGCACCGACAGCGCCGTCCACACCTCGACTCCCAGGGACTCCCAGGTGTGCAGCAGCACACTGTTGTCCGCGGCCCGCACGACCTCGCGGTGGAACTCCACGCTGTGCCGGATCTGCTCAGTGACGTTGCCCTCGGCGGTGGCCCGCTGGAGAGCCTCCACCTCGCGTTCCAGCACGGAGGGGTCGTCGGCCAGACGAGGCGCGGCCAACTGTGCGGCGACCAGCTCTAGACCGGCGCGGACGGGGTAGATCTCCGCCATGTCCTGGACCCCGAAGGCCCTGACCCTGGCCCCCTTGTTCGGCACGGTCTCGATGAGCCGCAGTGTCTCCAGCTCGCGGAGCGCCTCACGTACCGGTGCCTGGCTGACCTTCAGCTCCGTGGCGATCCTGCGTTCCACGATGCGCTCGCCGGGCTGCCACCGCCCGGACAGCAGACCCTCGACCAGTACCTGCCGGATCTGCTCCCTCAGTGGTTCGCGGGCCAGTTTCGAGGGATCGTCCGGCAACTGTGGGAGGTCGACCATCCAGGGCCCTTCCGTCTTCCGACCCGTGCGCGACCAGCACACGTGCCGACACACTCCAGCGTCTGACAAGCTCCTTGAAGGGTGCCACACGCGCACGTGTCCGCCGGACGCTCGGCCTCGAAGCGCTAACGGAACCCTCACGAACCGGTCGCGTGCTGGTGAAGCGCACCGGTCGCCGACGTGGGATTCCGGCAAAGTCCGAGGTGGAAGGGTCACACTTGGCCCGGGAAACCACCAACGAGGGCAACGGTCCGGGTAGGCTCGCATGTTGGCAATAACCACCCAAAGCCGTACGGAGAGTTACCCACGTCACGGTGATGGCCCGACGAGAGCGCCCTGACCTGCGCTGACCGAAGCAACTGCGGTAACGAGCGCCCACACAGACGCCACTGTCGACCAGTTCCGTTCCCTGGACGTCGAGCCTGTCCGGCGGCCGGTCACGACCACTGTTGTGAACCAGTCCGAAGGTTCGACCGTCGAACGGGGTGTAAGGGGTGAACCCCCGGTACGTCACCAACACTCCGTGTCGGCCCCCGGGGACGTCAGGATCAGTCCCAACAACCGCGGCTAGCCCGTCCCCCACGCCTCAAGCAGTGCCACAGGCAGCCCACGACGTGTGAGACAGCACTGAGCACATGACGCAACCTTCGCGGACCCGGCACGTGGGGTCCAGACAGTCGACAACGCCGCACGAACCGGAGCGGCGCAAGCCGGATCCCGGACCCTACAGCGGCCCGATCCCCGTGGTGCCGAGCAAGGAGCTCGCGCCGGGGCCGCCCGTCGTGCGCGCGGTCAGGTGGCCGAGTGTGAGCGAGATCGCGTGGGGGCTGGCCTCCGACCGCATCGCGATCATGCTCTTCGTGGCGCTCATCGTCATGACGATGCTGGCCGCGGGGCCGCTGCATCCGGTCGACAACCTCCTCAACGAACTGCCGCGCCCCTACTGGGAGACACTGCGTGAGCCGCTGATCTTCTGGCCGGACAACGTGGCCTCCCGTTACGTGGCCCTGCCGGTCCTGGGCGTCACCACGCTCCAGCTGGCCTACTGGCACCGCAGCTGGCGGCCGATCATCCTCGGGGCGGGTGGCGTCTTCGGGATGATGTCCCTGGTCTCCGTGATGAAGCTGATGTTCAACCGGGGCCACGCCAAGTACTACGACCCCGACTTCTTCGCCGGTGCGGGCAACGTCGCCTTCCCCTCCGGGCACGGCGCCAACGCGATCCTCATCTACGGCCTGGTGCTCTTCCTCATCATCAGGTTCGGTGCGGCCCGGCCCCACATCATCCGGCGGTTGGCCTACTGCATCGTGGGCATCGCGCTCCTCCAGTCGACCGTCTCGATCTACCTGCACTTCCACTGGTTCACGGACCTGGTGGCCGGGATGATCGCGGGCGGGTTCGCGCTGAGGCTCACGATCCGCCTGGACCGGATGATCCCGCACGGCCACACCGTGCAGTGGTGGCCCTGGTACGGCAGGGAGACCGAGACCGCCTCCTAGGACCCCACCGCTCCCGAGAGGCCCCCGCAGAGAACACCCGTCGAGACGTTCGGCGGGTGTTCTTCGTGTTCCGGCCCGGTTCGGTATACCCCTTAGGGGTATATTCGTCGGAGAGAGACGCGCGAACGGGGCGCGCTTGCGTGGTTCGGCGGCGCCGGGCGTGCAGGGTCGGAACCGGAGAGGGGTCGACATGACGATGGGTCAACATGGTGACGAGGAAGGTCACGCGCAGGAGGGACACACGGGCCTCGGAGGCAACAGTGGCCACGAGGGTCACAGCGGAAACGGTGGTCACGGTGGTCACGGCGGACACGGGGACCACGCCGCGATGTTCCGTACCCGGTTCTGGTGGAGCCTGCTCCTGAGTGTGCCTGTGGTCCTCACCAGCCACATGATCTCCGGGTGGCTCGGGTACCAGGTCCCCGACGCCCTCACCTGGGTGCCTCCGCTCCTGGGCACCGCCGTGTTCCTCTACGGCGGCTGGCCGTTCCTCGCCGGGGTCCCCGGGGAGCTGCGCGACCGCAGGCCGGGGATGATGACGCTGGTCGCGATGGCGATCACCGTGGCCTTCGGAGCCAGCCTGCTGGCCACCTTCGGGGTGGTCGGCATGGAGCTCGACTTCTGGTGGGAGCTGGTCCTGCTGGTCGTGGTGATGCTCCTCGGCCACTGGCTGGAGATGCGCGCCCTCGGGCAGGCCTCCGGCGCGCTGGAGGCCCTGGCCGCCCTGCTGCCCGACCGCGCCGAACGGGTCGGTCCCGACGGCGGTGTCGAGGAGGTCCCCGCCGCCGAACTCCGCGCCGGTGACACCGTCCTGGTCCGCTCCGGCGGACGGGTCCCCGCCGACGGCACCGTCGTCCGGGGCTCCGCGGCCGTGGACGAGTCCATGATCACCGGTGAGTCCCGCACCGTCACCCGCGCCGAGGACGACAGGGTGGTCGCCGGGACGGTCGCCACCGACTCCTCCCTGCGGGTCCGGGTGGACGCTGTCGGCGACGACACCACCCTCGCGGGTATCCAGCGCCTGGTCAGCGAGGCCCAGGACTCCAGGTCGCGGTCCCAGGCGCTGGCCGACCGCGCGGCCGCGCTGCTGTTCTGGTTCGCCCTCGCGGCCGCCGTGGTCACCGCGGTCGTGTGGGGGCTGGTCCTCGGTGAGGGCAGCCAGGCGGTCGAACGCACCGTCACGGTGCTGGTCATCGCCTGCCCCCACGCGCTGGGGCTGGCCATCCCGCTGGTCATCGCGATCTCCACGACCCTGTCGGCGCGCAACGGCATCCTGGTCAAGGACCGGCTGGCCCTGGAGCACACGCGGCTCGTGGACACCGTGCTCTTCGACAAGACCGGGACCCTGACCAAGGGCGCCCCGGCGGTCGGTGACGCCGACGCCGTCGACGGGTGGACCGCCGAACGGGTCCTGGCGCTGGCCGGGGCGGTCGAGGCCGACTCCGAGCACCCGCTGGCCAGGGCGATCGTCCGGGCGGCCGAGGAGGCGGGGCCGGTGCCCGAGGCCACGGACTTCCGTTCCCTCACCGGACACGGGGTGCGGGCCGTCGTGGACGGGATCGAGGCCCACGTGGGCGGGCCCGCGCTCCTGGACTCCCTGGGCGTCACGGAACCCGCTGACCTCGCCGAACGCACCGGGTTCTGGCGCGACCGCGGCGCCACCGTCCTGCACCTCGTGGTGGACGGGTCCGTGGTCGGGGCGCTGTCCCTGGCCGACGAGGTCCGGCCCGAGTCCGCGTCGGCCGTCCGACGGCTCCAGGAGCAAGGGGTGCGCGTGGCCATGGTGACCGGTGACGCCCGCAACGTCGCCGACGCCGTCGCCACCGAGCTCGGCCTGGACGAGGTGTTCGCCCAGGTGCTGCCGGACCAGAAGGACGCCGTGGTCCGCGACCTCCAGGACAGGGGCCACCGGGTCGCCATGGTCGGTGACGGGGTGAACGACGCCCCGGCCCTGGCCCGCGCGGACGTGGGCATCGCCATCGGCGCCGGGACCGACGTGGCCATCGAGTCCGCCGGTGTGGTGCTGGCCTCCGACGACCCGCGAGGCGTGCTGTCCGTCCGGAGGCTGTCGCGGGCGGGCTACCGGAAGATGGTCCAGAACCTGGTCTGGGCCGCCGGGTACAACGTCGCGGCGGTCCCGTTGGCCGCCGGCGTGCTGGCGCCGGTCGGCATCGTGCTCGCACCCGCGGTGGGCGCGGTGCTGATGAGCCTGTCCACGATCATCGTGGCGCTCAACGCCCAGCTGCTCCGGGGGCTGGACCTGCGCCCCGCAGACTGATCCGGGGCAGGAGCGCCAAGTGTGGCAAGAGGGGCAAGTGTGGCAAGAGAGGAACGTTCGCCGGTCTGGACCTGCGGGGGACCGGGTGTCACCATTGTGAGTGCCGTGGACTCCCTCTTGTAGCGGGAGAGGGCCCACGGAGCCAGGCCGCCGCCCCGACCGGTTACGGGGCGGCGGCCGCCTCCTTCTCCCGCCGGGGCGGTTCCCGAAGCGGGCTCCGGTTGTTTCACGTGAAACAACCGGAGCCGGTCAGTCGCCCGCCAGGGCGTCCTCGCGGCGCCGTACGGGAGCCGGGTAGTCCATGCAGTGGCCCATCGCCCGGTGCCAGCGGTTGCCCCTCAGGGCCGGTTCGAGGGCGGCCAGCGCGGCCGCGTACTTGCTGAACCGGGCCTCACGGATTCCGAGCGCGTGCAGCCTCCGCTCCGTCGCGGTCAGTCCGCCCCGGGTCTTCACCTCCAACAGCACCAGGTCCGGCCGCATGCGCACCTCCCAGTCGCCCCGGTAGCCGACCAGGTCGCGGTCCACCGTCACCCGCTCCTCACCGGACAGGGCCACGACGGTGGTCCGCCGGTAGTCCGTCACCGCGGAGGGCACCAGGACGTCGGGCGGCGCGAGACGGCAGCGGCTCAGGGACCGGTCGAGGAAGTCGCGGGTTCGCCAGGTCAGACGGTCGACGGGAGAACCCGGGGGCAGTTCGACGCGGACCTTGTCGGTGACCCCGCGCGCCCCCTTCAGCTTCACCTCGAACATCGTCGTTCCGGTGTCCACATAGGAACGGGTGCGCACCTTGTAGCGCAGCCGCCGCCCCTGCCGGTGGTCGTGGAAGGTCCGCAGATCCGGGGTGTCCAGGTAGGTGGACGAGTACAGGAAGGACGTCCGGCCGTCGATCTCCAGCACCCCGAACCCCCGCTCCGCCCCGTCGAACAGGGCGGGCACCAGATCGGCGGGGAGCAGATACTTGCGGCAGGTGCGGGTGACCAGGGCGGCGCGTTCGTTGATCTCGGCCAGGGACACCGGGCGCAGACTCAGCGGCGCGGCTGCGGCTGCGGTTCCGATTGCGGGGGAGAGTGCGGGGGTGGGGGAGGGGAGAGGTCTCAACGCCCACCCCACGGGCCGGTCGCGGCCTGGCGGCGCCCGGTGGGCCGTCCCGGGACCTCGGTCGGCCTCGGCTCCTGGAAGCGCACGTCCACCACCATGAGGTCGCGCACGTAGTCCACCTCCGTGACGTCCACGTGCCGCACACGCCCGCGCAGCCGCCGCTCCAGGTCCTGCCGGAGTGCCGTCGGGTCCTCGTGCACCACGTCCAGGGTCATGATCCGCCGCTGGGTGCGGGCCAGCAGCTTCGGGTGACCGGCGGCGTACAGGGAACCCAGCAGCAGGGCGTTCAGACCCAGCATCAGCCACGGCGCCGGGGCGGCCACCGCGTTCACCAGACCGAGGGCGATCGCCACGAAGTAGTAGCCGATCTCCCCCTGGCTGATCAGGTCGGAGCGCAGCCGCAGGATCGACAGCACACCGAACAGCCCGAAGCCGACCGCCAGGCCCACCTCCTGCTGGGTCAGCATCGACACGACCGCGAAGATGCCGACGTTGAGCGCCACGTAGGCGAGCACCAGGTCCCGCCGACCGTGCCTGCGGAAGTAGAGGACGTAGGACAACACCGTGATCGCGGTCAGGTCGACCGCCAGAGCGAACCAGAACATGTCGACCATGGTGGGCAGCGCCGGTGAGGCGTTCATGAGACCCGCATGAGGGAACCCTCATGTTCGCCGAAGTTCGTCACCCGGGTACCCGGTGGCATGCGCGTCACCCGGGTCCCCTGGTCACCCGGTGGCACGCGGGGGCGGCCAGGTGGGCCGCCCCCGCCGAACGGATCAGCCGGTCAGCCGGTACCCCATGCCCCGCACCGTGAGGATGCGCTCCGCGCCCACCTTGCGGCGCAGCGCCCTCACGAACACGTCCACCACGTTGGACCCGGGGTCGTAGTCGTAGCCCCACACGTGCGACAGCATCTGCTGGCGGGTCATCACCTGCCCCTGGTGCCGCATGAGCAGCTCCAGCAGCGCGAACTCCCGGGCGGTGAGGTCCACCGATTCCTCACCCACCTCGACCCGGCGGGTCCGCAGGTCCAGCCGGAGCCCACCCGCGTGCAGCACCGTCAGGTCCGGGGCGCGCTCCGTGCGCATCCGCAGCCGGACCCGCGCCAGTAGTTCCTCGAACCGGAACGGCTTGGTCACGTAGTCGTCCGCGCCGATCTCCAGACCCGTCACGGTGTCCCGCACCCCGTCCCGGGCGGTCAGGATCACCACGGGGACGTCCACCCCCAGGGCGCGCACCCGGCGGAGCACGTCGAACCCGTCGGTGTCCGGCAGACCGAGGTCCAGCAGCATGAGGTCGAACCCGCCGGTGACGGCGTAGTCCACCGCCTCGGCCCCGGTGCCCACCACCGTGGTGGTGAACCCGCTGGCGGTCAGTCCCTTCTGGACGAAGGAGGCGATCCGCTCCTCGTCCTCGACGATGAGTACACGGCTCACAGGTGTTCCCTTCCAACGCGGCCGTCAACGGGGGTCAGGGGGATGACGAGGGTGAACGTGGAGCCCGCACCGGGTGCCGAGACCAGGTCCACCCGGCCGTGGTGCGCCTCGGCGATGGCGCGGACGATGGCCAGGCCCAGCCCGGCGCCCCGGTCGCCGCGCGCGGTGCGGCCGCCCCGGGAGAAGCGCTCGAAGATCCGGCCGTGCTCCTCGGCGGGGATACCGGGGCCGTGGTCGGCCACCCACAGGCGCACCTCGGAACCGCTGACCCGCGAACCGGTGCGCAGGGTGGAGCCGGGGGCGGTGTGCCGTACGGCGTTGGCCGCCAGCTGCACCATCGCCTGGGTGACGCGCTGGGGGTCCAGGTGCGCGGTCTCCTCCGCCAGCGACTCCAGCCGCCAGTCGCGGTCGCCGAGCTGACGCACCTTCGCGTCGATGT
Source organism: Nocardiopsis sp. L17-MgMaSL7 (assembly GCF_003182025.1). NCBI lineage: Bacteria > Bacillati > Actinomycetota > Actinomycetes > Streptosporangiales > Nocardiopsidaceae > Nocardiopsis > Nocardiopsis sp. L17-MgMaSL7. The sequence continues at coordinate 130,782 of NZ_QGTF01000011.1, forward strand.
CGCTGGTGAGCTCGGCCAGGGAGACGGGTTCGGGGTGGACGAAGTCGGGCTGTTGGGCCTTGGCGAGCAGCAGCAGGTCCTCCACGATGCGGCCCATCCGGTCGAGCTCGTCGGTGACCAGCCGGACCACCTCGCGGCGCTCCTCGGGGTCGTCTCCCATGAGCTCCAGGTGGCCGCGCACGATCGTGATGGGGGTGCGCAGTTCGTGCCCGGCGTCGTCGACGAACCGGCGCTGTTCGGTGAAGGCGCCCTCCAGCCGGTCCAGCATGCTGTTGAACTGCTCGGCCAGCGCCGCGATGTCGTCCCGCCCGGACACCTCGATGCGCTGGGTGAGGTCCTCCTCGGAGATCTCCGCGGCGGTCTGCCGGACCAGCCGGACGGGGGCGAGGATGCGGCCCGCCACCCACCATGCGGCGGTGGCGGCCGCGAGCAGCCCGCCCAGACTGACCAGGGCCAGGGTGCCCATGGTCCCGGCCGAGGTGTCGTCGTCCTGGGCGGTGAAGTAGCCGATCACGAACCATCCCGCCGGTCCGCCGTCGCCCTGCGGCGGCAGCGCGCGGATCTTCTCCCACTCGACCGGCCCGGCGGGGGTGTCCAGGACGCCCCGGGCGTCGGGGGTGTCCAGGATCGCCTCGACCTTCGCGGGGTCGGCGGACAGGTCGTACGGGGGCTCCTGCCCCTGCCGGATGCGGCCGGTGACGGGCTCGGCGGAGCCCCGGCTCCCGCGCGACGCCGACCTCTCGCCGTCCGCGGCGCCCTCCTCGGGTTCGTCGACCCAGCCGAAGAGGATCTCGGAGTCCTCGGGGAACTGGCGTTCCAGGTGGACCCGGATGAGGGAGGAGACGTCGCTGAAGGCGGAGCCGGTGCCGGGGTCGACGCCCACCGCCGCGAACTCCTGGAACTCGGCGATCTCCTGGTCCAGGGCGCGGTCGACCCGCTCGTCGGTCCGGGCGGTCAGCGCGCTCCAGGTGACCACGTTGACCAGTACGAGGACGGCGGCCATGAGCAGGACCACCCACGCGGTGATGAGCAGCCGGGCGGGCACCCGGCGGCGTTGGGGCAGTTCGGGCTGGGGGCCGCGCAGGACGAGGGTCGGGAACACCGAGGTGCCGCCCGAGGACGGTGTCGGTGCGGCGTTCCCCGACCCCCTGGGTCTGGACCGGCCGGGCGGGACGTTGACGGTGGTGGCGTCGGGATCGGCGTGGCGGTCCGACCCGTCCCCGTCCGTCCCCCGCTGACGGTCAGTCGTCATCGTCGTCCCCGTTCTCGTACCGCGTGTCCAGGCAGGCCTCCCACCAGCTCTCCCACTGCTCCTCGCCCCAGGCCTCGTGGCCGGTGCCCCCGTCGAGGCAGTCGAAGGGGAACCCGGTCGGCGGCTCGGGTGAAGGGCTGGCGGAGGGTTCGGGTGAGGGGCCCCCGGAGGTCTCCCCGCCGTCCCCCTCATGGTCGGTGACCGGTGGGGGAGGGCTGACCACGTCGTCGTCGGGATCGGTGGAGGCGGTGGCCTCGGGCGACTCGCCGAGCACCACCTCGGAGGCGCGCCCGGGGTCCGGGTCGCGCAGGAACAGCGCCCACAGCAGGGCGGCGACCGAGACGGCGACGACTGTCAGCGCCCCGACCGCCAGCGGCACCAGAGGTGATCTCATGAAGCAGAGCCTCCCCGACGAAGGCGGCGTCCGCATGAAGCGGACATGAGGAAGTCTTCATGATCCCAGGTCGGGGCGTGCCACGAGGGGTGGGACCCGGCATGCTGGGAACGGCGGCCGCGCTCCGGGAGTCAGCGGGTCCGCCGCTTCCCCCGGGCGAACGGGGCGACGTCGACCGCGTCACCGCCGGGGTCCGTCCGGCACTGGGGGAGCCGGGTTCGCCGCGGTCCCGCAGCCGGACGGGAGGGCCGGGTCAGTAGCGGCGGCCGCGCAGCTCGGCGACGAGCACCGCCGCCTGGGTACGGCGCTTGAGGTCCAGCTTGGCCAGCAGCGCCGAGACGTAGTTCTTCACGGTCTTCTCGGCCAGGTACAGCCGTTCGCCGATCTGCCGGTTGGTCATGCCCTCGCCGATGAGGTCGAGGATCTGGCGCTCCTGCGGGGTCAGCTCCGCCAACGGGTCCGGCTCGGCCTGGGCGCCGCGCAGCCGCTCCAGCATGGCGCCGGTGCTGCCCGAGTCCAGCAGGGAGCCGCCCGCCGCGACCGTGCGCACCGCGCCGACCAGGTCCGCGCCGTGGATCTGCTTGAGCACGTATCCGGCGGCCCCGGCCATGACGGCGTCGTACAGCGCGTCCTCGTCCGCGAAGGACGTGAGCATCAGGCAGGCGATCCCGGGGTGGTCGGACCGGATCTCGCGGCACACCTGCACGCCGGAGCCGCCGGGCAGGCGCACGTCCAGCACGGCGACGTCGGGCAGGACCACGGGGATGCGTGACAGCGCCTGCTCGGCGGTCCCGGCCTCACCGACGACGGTCATGTCGTCCTCGGTCTCCAACAGCGCGGCCACACCGCGCCGGACGACCTCGTGGTCGTCGACGAGGAAGACCCTGATCGGCTTTCGGGCACCCTCGGCTCCACCGTCGGTCATCGCGGACCTCCCTCGTCTCGTGTCCGTACGCACATGACACCACTCCGAGGAAGACGTTAACGCCTACGGGGGGCACGGAGGGAGCCTTAAGGCACCGAACTCCCCGGGCGAAGGTCCCGTAAACGGACAAAGGGCGGGATCGGGGAGCAAAGCGCCTGGTGACGGCTGGTGCGGGTGTGACTACCGTCGCCGCATCGTCACCATCTCGTCACCCGGAGCCCGGAGCCCGGAGCCCGGAGCCCGGAGCCGGGAACCCGTGACCGAGCCGGGCACCGGACCCCGGAGCCGGGGCCCGGTGCCCGCGCGTCACGGCCGACGCCCCACCCAGGGGCTGGCGAGCTCGAAGGCGCGGCAGGCCCGGAGCACGCGCTCGTCGGAGTGCCGGGGGCCCACCACCTGGAGGCCGATCGGCAGACCCGACTCGCTGAACCCGCACGGCACGCTGGCGGCGGGCTGCTGGGTCATGTTGAACGGGTAGCTGAACCCGGCCCAGGAGGTCCACCGCTTCCCGGACAGCTCCGGCGGCGACTCCAGCCCGGCCTCGAAGGCCACGATCGGCATGGTGGGGGTGAGCAGCAGGTCGTAGGACTCGTGGAACCGCCCCATCCGCGCGCCCATCGCCATCCGCAGCGCCATCGCCGTCAGGTAGTCCTGCGCCGAGTAGGTGACGCCCTCCTCGATGATCTCCCGCAGGCCGGGGTCCTGGAGGTCCCGGTCCCGGTCGGTGAGATGCTCGGTGGCCTTGGCCGCGCCCGAGTACCAGAGCACGTGGAACTCCTCCAGGGAGCCCGGCAGGCCGGGGTCGGCCTCCTCCACCTCGGCGCCCAGCGAGGCGAACACGCCCACAGCGTCGGCGACCGCACGGGCCACCTCGGGGTCCACGTCCAACCCGCCCAGGGTGGGGCTGTAGGCGATCCGCAGCCCGCGGACCAGTTCCTCCGGTTCGGTGCCGCGTCCCGCCTCGGCCAGGCCGGGGCCCGGGGTCGGCATCGCCATCCAGTCCCGGGCGTCGAACCCGGAGACGACGTCCAGCATCAGCGCCAGGTCACCCACGGTCCGCGCCATCGGGCCGGTGTGCGCGAGCGACCCGAACGGGCTCGCCGGGAAGTGCGGCACCAGGCCCCAGGTGGGCTTGATCCCGCAGATCCCGGTGAAGCTGGCCGGGATGCGGATGGAACCGCCCCCGTCCGTCCCGGTGGACAGCGGGCCCATCCCGGCCGCCACCGCCGCCGCCGAACCCCCGCTGGAGCCGCCCGGCGTGGTGGACAGGTCCCACGGGTTACGCGTGATCCCGGTGAGCGGGTTGTCGGTGACGCCCTTCCAGGCCAGCTCGGGGGTGGTGGTCTTGCCGACGAACACCGCCCCCTGCTCGCGCATCCGCGCCACCACCGGGGAGTCCTCCTCCCACGGCCCCTCCTGCGACGAGGTCACCGACCCCTTGAGGGTGGGCCACCCCTTCGTCAGGTGGATGTCCTTGACCGAGGCGGGCACCCCGTCCAACCGTCCCTCGGGCTCGCCGCGCCGCCACCGCTCGGCGGAGGCGCGGGCCGCCTCGCGCGCCTCCTCGGGGCGGACCAGGCAGAACGCGTTCAGGGCCGGGTTGTCCTGCTCGATGCGTTCGAGTACCGCGTCCACCGCCTCCACGGGGGAGAGCTCCCCGGTGGAGTAGGCGTGGAGCAGTTGTTCGGCGGACAGGTCGGCCGGTGTCACGGGTTGCCCCGCGCGCGCCGCGGGGACGCCGCGCGGGGCTCCCGTGTCAGCACCGGCGGAGCCTTCGGCCGTACCGGCCGCACCAGCGTCATCGGTCCCGGCCCGGTCGGAACGGATCGTCACTTCAGCCTCCCAAGTCACGCGAGGGGTCAGCCGGGTACGTAGCCCCGGCTCTTGTCCACGACGTTGCGCGGTCCCCGCCCGTCCAGGTAACGGGCGAGGTTGTCCAGGAACAGCTCCAGCAGGTCCTCCCGCCAGCCGACGACGTCACCGGACATGTGCGGCGACACGACGGAGCCGGGCAGCCCCCAGAGCGGGTTGATGGCCTTGAGCGGTTCCCGTTCGAAGACGTCCAGTGCCGCACCGGCGATCGCGCCCCTGTCCAGGGCGGCGACCAGGTCGGACTGGACGACGATGGGGCCGCGCGCGATGTTGACCAGCCGCGCGGTGGGTTTCATCAGGTCGAGGAACTCCCGGTCGACCAGGCCCCGGGTGGACTCGGTGAGCGGGGCGGCGACGACCACGTAGTCGGCCTCGGGGAGCTCGTCGAGCAGGGTGCGCCCGCCGTCGGCGCCGGGTCCGGCGAGGCTGGACTCCGCGACGGAGCCGAAGTCGGGGTCGCCGTCGCGGGCGTGGCTGCCGGAACCGCGCACGTCCATGCCCACCGCGGTGAGCTTGCGGGCGATCGCGCGGCCGATGGGGCCGGTGCCGACCACGAGGACGCGCCGACCGGCCACCCGCTCGGTCTCGCGGTGCCTCCACTGGCGTTCTCGCTGGAGGTCCCAGGTGCCCGGGAAGTCCTTGGCGAAGGAGATGACCAGACCGAGGACGTACTCGGCGATGTGCTCGTCGAACACCCCGCGCGAGTTGGTGACGAGGACGTCGCTCTCCACCAGCCCGGGGAACATCAGGTTGTCCACACCGGTCGTGGCCGCGTGCACCCACTTCAGGGAGTCGGCCTTGGACCAGGAGTCGGCCAGCGCCTCGGTGAACAGGTCCCACACGAGCAGGACGTCCGCACCGGGAAGGGTGGCGGACAGTTCGTCGGCGGTGGCGTAGACGACCTCGCCGAGCCCCGGGTGGTCGTCTATGCGCTCGTGGCCCGGCGGGAGGTCCTCGCCTCGGAGGACGACGAGACGCGGTCGTTGGGGCACGGACGGGCTGGTGGTGGAACTGTTCACGGGCGCGCTTTCCGGTTGCGACGGTGTTCTGACGTGCTGATCCTGTCGTCGGATGGGTGGTTCCGCCCTGCACGGGAAACGCTAGGGAGCCGACATAGGATTGTCAACAATCCACAAAACGCCCGTTTCGGGCCTATGCGGCGTGTTTCGCGGAGGCGTCCAACGTCTTCCCGGGGTGTCAACGACCCGCACCGACGCTGCCGACATACCCGCACGTCCCGGTGTCTATTGCCGTACTCGGCAGGTAGATCGTAAGATTGTCGACAATCAACACTTCGACAAGACACAGAGGGATCCGGAAGAAGAAGCGTCGTCGAAGGGACACCACTTGCCCAGGTACATGACCGTCACCCTCGCCAAGCGCGGGGTCTCCTGTGTGGCGGAACTGCTCGAGAAGGACGCGCCCCGTACCTGCGAGGCGGTGTGGAACGCCCTCCCGCAGGGTGACGCCGTCCAGCACGCCAAGTACGCGCGCAACGAGGTCTACACGATGGTCCCGAGGTTCGCCGACCCCGAACCGGGCCAGGAGAACCCCACCGTCACACCGATCCCCGGCGACATCGTCTATTTCTCCTTCGACGAGGGCATGCTCGACCGCACCTTCAAGGAGGACAAGGGGATCGAGGGCCTGGCCGGCGTCATCGACCTCGCCCTGTTCTACGGGCGCAACAACCTGCTGCTCAACGGCGACGTGGGCTGGGTCCCCGGGAACGTGTTCGCGACCGTCGTGGAGAACCTGCCCGCCATGGCCGAGGCCTGCAACGACGTCTGGCGCTCCGGCAGTGTCGGCGAGCGCCTCCTGTACGAGCGGCTCGAACGCTGACGGGCCCGCGCGGAGGACCCCGCCCCGAGGAGAAGGCCCCGGGGCCGCGCAGGCCCCACGAACCGACCGAGCCGACCGAACCGACAACAGTACTGGGAGGTGAGTGACCGATGCGGACCGAAGAAGACCGACCGGACCACGAGGACGGTGCCGTACCCGTGGCCCACACCGCGACCCCGTTCACGGGAGGTCCCACCCCGCCCCCACCGCCCGCGCCGCACGAGGTCGTCGAACTGTCGGCGGACACACTGACCCCCTGGCAGTCGGCGGTCGGCGTCGTGGCGCCCTACGACTTCGCGCTCGACCGCGAACTGTGGCGCTGGGCTCCGGACGACGTCTCCCTGCTCATCACCCGCCTGCCGTTCGTGCGCATCCCCGTGACGGTCGACCAGGCCGCGGCCCTCAGCAAGGGCAAGGGCGTGACCAAGGCGGTCCGCGCCCTCATGGCCCCCGAACCCCTCGCGATCGGCTACGCCTGCGCCTCGGGCAGCTTCGTCCACGGCGCCGAGGGAGAGAGTGAGCTGCGAAGAACCATGCGGGCCGCGGGCGCCCCGGCCGCCGTCACCACTTCGGGCGCGCTGATCGACGCCCTGCGCGCCCTAGAGGCGGACCGGATCGCCGTGGTCACGCCGTACGTGGACAGCGTCACCGACCGCCTGCTCGACTACCTCGCCGAACACGACGTGGGGGTCACCTCCAGCGTCGGACTCGGCCTGCTCAGCCACATCTGGAGGGTCACCTACGCCGAGGTCGCCAGGGCGGTGCACGAGGTGGACCGCCCCGACGCCCAGGCCGTGTTCATCAGCTGCACCAACGTCCTCACCTACGACATCATCGCGCCCCTGGAACAGGAACTGGGCAAGCCGGTGATCGCGGCCAATCAGGTCACCATGTGGGACCTGCTGCGGGCCGCCGACCGCCGGGCCGTCGCCCACGGACAGCGGCTGATCGACGCGACGGCCCCCAGTGCCGTCTGAACGACCGCCCGGGAGGGCGCCCGCGAGCCAAGGAGAATCATGACCCGAGTAGGAATCCTCTATCCCGGTCACAGCGCCGAGGACGACTACAGGACCTTCGCCGGCACGCTCGGCGGGGACGTCGAGCTTCCCGTCGTGCACACGCTCATGCGCGAGGACGCCCACCGGGTGGACGCCCTGCTCGACGTGGGTAGTGAGGGAGTCCTCGCCAAGGGCGCGCAGGAGCTCGGCGGCCTCAAGGTCGACTCCGCAGTCTGGGCCTGCACGAGCGGCAGTTTCGTGTTCGGCTGGGAGGGTGCCCGGCGCCAGGTCCAGGGCGTGCAGGAGGTGACGGGCGTCCCGAGTTCGAGCACGTCGTTCGCGTTCGTGCACGCCCTCAGCCAGTTGCGCGCGTCCCGGGTCGCCATCGCCGCCACCTACCCCGACGACGTCGCCCAGCGCTTCGTGGAGTTCCTCACCGACGCGGGGGTGGAGGTGATGTCCCTGGCCAGCCACGGGATCGCCACGGCCGCCGAGGTCGGCTACCTCGACCCCGACGACGCACTCGACTTCGTCATCTCCAACGACCACCCCAGGGCCGAGGCAGTCCTGGTCCCGGACACCGCCCTGCACAGCGCCGACCTCATCGAACCGATGGAGGCGCTGCTGGGCAAGACGGTGCTCACCGCCAACCAGGTCAGCGTCTGGGAGGGCCTCCGGCTCGCCGGCCGGTGCGAGGCCCGGTCCGGCCCCGGGACGCTCTTCCGCTCCGGAGCCTCCGTGGTCAGGAGTGCCTTCGGGGCCGGTTAGCCTCAGGGCCAGCCCACGCCCGGTTCGTCACCTTTGTACCGTCGTTCAGAAGGGAACACCATGTCAGCCCCCGGCCAGCTCAGACCCGTCCCCAGGCGTTCCACCGCCGAGCTGATCGCCGACCAGCTGAGGTCGGCGATCATGTACGGCTCCCTCGCACCCGGGGACCAGCTCGGCGAGGCCGAACTGGCGGGGAGACTGGGCGTGAGCCGGGGGCCGCTCCGCGAAGCCATGCAGCGCCTGGTCCAGGAGGGGCTGCTCCGCAGTGAACGGCACAGGGGCCTGTTCGTGCGCGAGCTGACCCCCGACGACGTCCGCGACGTCTACGTGGCCCGGCTCGCGGTGGAGCGGACCGCCTGCGAGCTGATCATGCGGGGCAACCGGGGGGAGGCCCTGGCCCGCCTCACTCCCGCCGTGGACCGGCTGGCGGAGGCCGCCGCCAGCGCCGACCGGACCGCCATGAGCGACGCAGACCAGGAGTTCCACCGGACCCTGGTCAGCTGCTCGGGTAACTCGCGCCTGGAACGCATGGCCCAGACGCTCCTCGTGGAGACCCGGATGTGCCTGACCGTGATGCAGGCCGTCTACCCCGAACCCCAGGAGCTCCTCGACGAGCACCGCCGCATCCTGGACGCGATCGTGGACGGTGAGGAGGAGCGGCTGCTCACGCTGATCGAGTCCCACATGGTCGACACCGTCGCCCGGATCAACGCGGAGACCGGCGCCGGGTCCTGACGGCCGGCACCGGAGCTCGGAGGCGGACGCCCGCGTCGCGTCCGCCGGTTCCTCGCGGCACCGAGGCCGAGGGCCGCCCCGCGCCCTCACAGGAACCCCCGGCGCCGGGAAACGGCACCGGGGGCTGACACCGCGTGGGCCCACCCCACCGGTCGGACCCACACGCGGATCAGACGAGCCCGCCGATCCCCACGTACTTGGTGTCCAGGAACTCGTCGATGCCCACGCGGCCGCCCTCGCGGCCCAGACCCGAGTGCTTGACCCCGCCGAACGGCGCCGCCGGGTTGGACACCACACCCTGGTTGAGGCCGACCATGCCGGTCTCCAAGGCCTCGCTGACCCGCATGGCCCGGTTCAGGTCCCGGGTGTACAGGTAGCTGACCAGGCCGAACTCGGTGTCGTTGGCGGCTCGGACCGCCTCCTCCTCCGTCTCGAACGTCAGCACCGGGGCCACCGGACCGAAGATCTCGGTGGTGGACAGCTCCGCCGCGAACGGGACGTCGGCCAGCACGGTCGGCTGGTAGAAGTGCCCCGGGCCGTCGCCGGGGCCGCCGCCGACGAGCACGCGCGCGCCCCGCCGCACCGCGTCGTCCACCAGCCCCTGGACCTTGTCCCGGGCCTTGTCGTCGATCAGCGGGCCCACGTCCGTTCCGTCGTCCAGCCCCCGACCCAGCCGGAGCGCGCCCATGCGCTCGCTGAGCCGCCGGGAGAACTCCTCCGCGATCCCGGACTGCGCGTAGATGCGGTTGGCGGCCGTGCAGGCCTCACCGATGTTGCGCATCTTGGCGAGCATCGCCCCGTCGACCGCCGCGTCCATGTCGGCGTCGTCGAACACCAGGAACGGCGCGTTCCCGCCCAGCTCCATGGAGGTGCGCAGGACCTGGGGCGCGCTCTGCTCCAGGAGCTTGCGGCCGACCGCGGTGGAACCGGTGAAGGACAGCTTGCGGATGCGGCCGTCCGCCAACAGGGGCTCGGTGATCGCGCCGGGGTCGGAGGTGGGCAGGACGCTGAGCACGCCCTCCGGCAGCCCCGCCTCCCTGAGGATCCCGGCCAGCGCCAGAGCCGAGAGCGGCGTCTGTTGGGCGGGCTTGAGGATCATCGTGCACCCGGACGCGATGGCCGGGCCGATCTTGCGGGTGCCCATCGCCATGGGGAAGTTCCAGGGGGTGATGAGCATGCAGGGGCCCACCGGCTGGCGCATGATCAGGAAACGCGACTTGCCGTCCGGCGAGGTGGCGAACCCGCCCTCGATCCGCACGGCCTCCTCGGAGAACCAGCGGAAGAACTCGGCGGCGTAAGCGATCTCCCCCCGCGCCTCGGCCAGCGGCTTGCCCATCTCCAGCGTCATGAGGACGGCGAGCTCCTCCTGCCGCTCCATGAGCAGCTCGAAGCTCCTGTGGAGGATCTCACCGCGCTCGCGGGGCGCGACCCTGGCCCACCCCGGCTGGGCCCGCGCCGCGGCGTCCAGGGCCTCCATGGCGTCCTCCCGGCCCGCGTCCGCGACGTCGCACAGCACCTTGCGGGTGGACGGGTCCTCGACCTCGAAGGTCGCGCCGGAGGAGGCGTCCCGCCACTTCCCGCCGAGGAATAGTTTCTTGTCCACCTGTGCGACGACCCGTGCTTCGCGATCCGACATGTTCTCTCCTCCGTCGACGGGCCGCCCCGGGCATGGGACGGCCTGTGGTCAGAACTGCCCGACGTGCGTCCGCTGGACACCGCCGCGCCCCGGATGTTTCCATAGCAGCGTCGATTGTCAACAATCCTACGGAACTCGACACAAGGAATTGAGGCCACCGCATGGCGGAGCTCTCCCCGGTTCTCAAGCAGGCGACACCGGTCGTCGCGGCGCGAGGCGAGGGTGTCTACATCTACGACGAGGACGACCGTCGTTTCCTCGACTTCACCGCCGGGATCGGCGTGACCAGCACCGGGCACTGCCACCCCAGGGTGGTGGCCGCCGCACAGGAGCAGGTCGCGACGCTGATCCACGGCCAGTACACCACCGTGATGCACCGGCCCCTGCTGCGACTCACCGAACGTCTCGGAGAGGTGCTGCCCGAGGGGATCGACCGCCTGTTCTACGTGAACTCGGGCAGTGAGGCCGTGGAGGCGGCGCTGCGCCTGGCCCGCCAGGCCACCGGCCGTCAGAACGCCGTGGTCTTCCAGGGTTCCTTCCACGGGCGCACGATGGGCGCCGCCTCCCTCACCACGTCCGGGGTGAAGATCCGCGCGGGGATCGGCCCGCTCGTCCCCGGTGTGGTGGTCGCCCCCTTCCCGTACGCCTACCGGCTCGGGATGTCCGAGGAAGAAGCGGTGGCGTACGCGCTGCGCGAGCTCGACTACCAGTTCGCGACGGTGACCTCCCCGCAGGACACCGCCGCCGTGTTCATCGAGCCCGTCCTCGGTGAGGGCGGCTACGTGCCCGTCCCGGACGCCTTCCTCCAGGGGCTGCGGGAGCGCGCCGACAGGCACGGGTTCCTGCTGGTCATGGACGAGGTCCAGACCGGCTTCGGTCGCACGGGCACGTTCTGGGGGCACGAGCCCTCCGGTGTGCGCCCGGACATCGTCATCACCGCGAAGGGCCTGGCCAGCGGCTTCCCGCTGTCCGCGATCGCCGCCCCGGCCGCGATCATGGACAAGGCCTGGCCGGGTTCCCAGGGCGGCACCTACGGCGGCAACGCGGTCTCCTGCGCGGCTGCCCTCGCCACCCTGGACGTCATCCAGGAGGAGAACCTGGTGGAGAACGCGGCCCGCCAGGGCGAGCGGCTCCAGCAGGGCCTGGCCAAGATCGCCGAGTCCCATGCGGGCATCGGCGACGTCCGAGGCCGCGGCCTGATGCGGGCCAACGAGTTCGTCAGGGCCGACGGGACACCCGACGGCGACGCGGCCCAGCGCGCCCAGCAGGCCGCCGCCAAGAACGGGCTGCTGCTGCTCACCTGCGGCCCGGCGGGCAACGTGGTCCGCTTCATCCCGGCCCTCGTGGTCAACGGCGAGCAGATCGACACGGCCCTCGAGCTGTGGGCGGCCTCCGTGGAGGAGAGCCAGTAGGCACCTGTGGGGCGCCGACCGCGCGTCGGCGCCCCATGGCCCGGGTCACACCGGAAAACGGCGCAAAGGCACTCCAGCACCGTGATAGAGTCGGAGACGTCGCAAGGGAGAGCCCAGCTCAACCGGGCGACACACAACTGAAGACCTGCACTCGTAGCTCAATGGATAGAGCATCTGACTACGGATCAGAAGGTTGGGGGTTCGAGTCCTCCCGAGTGCACCACCTTGAGACAGTGGAGAAGCCGCCCGAACTGCGCAAGCAGCTCGGGCGGCTTCTTTTGTGGCAGGAACAGGGCATCCGGTTGGCGGCGGTCGGATCCGGTCGCTTGCGGACGGCTGTGGAACATAGGATCAGGGGCCGAGATCGCAGGCGGTCGGCAGTCTCAATACCGGCTACGCAGGAGCTCACGAGCTCGACAAGCTGTGCCAGCAGTTCGCCGAACGTAAATAGCCGCAGCCATGGTTCGAGGGTAGGGAGGTCTGCGAGGGCCTCGGTCGTTAACTGTGCGCCTGCGGAGAACTGACACCAGCGAACGATACATTGCGGACATGCCCACAACGCTTGTACACGGTGACCTGCCAGTTGAGATCGCTGAAGCGATCCGTCGGGAAGGCAGGGTGGCTGTCGACACTGAGACCAGTGGTCTGTCGTGGGAAACAGAGTCACTCGATCTGTGTCAGTTTTTCACCCCGGCTACCGGCCCGGTTGTTGTGAGCCGACTATCGGAGCGCCCCGGTGAGATTCTGCTGCTCCTACAGGATCCGAATCTGCTGAAGATCATGCATTTTGCGCCCTTTGACCTGCGTTTTCTTGAGGCGACTTGGGGAGTGGTGAGTCGATCGGTGGCCTGCACCAAGGTGGCTTCACGCATCCTCGACCCGGACTTGCCAACCAGAGACCACAGCCTTCAGTCTCTGCTGTTCAGACGCTTGGGTGTAAGTATCACGAAGGGTCCTGTGCGAACCAGCGACTGGTCTGTGGCAACTCTCTCAGCAGGGCAATTGGAGTATGCCGCTTCTGATGTGGAGCACCTCATCGGCCTGTACGAGACGTTGGTTCAAGAGCTCCGGGAAAGAAGTCTCGAAGAGCTCTACAGTGAGGTATGCCACTATCTTCCTATCGACGCACACCTTGCCGTGTCCAGGATCCCCGACCCGCTTCGCTACTGAGCAGGAGAGAGGGGCTCCCACCGGCCTGCACGGTCGAACTTGAAACCGAGAGGTGCTGGTACGTCCAGGTCCAAGACCAGCCTTACGTGTGTTGATGCCCACGGGGGAGCCACTCGTGCCACAATCAGACGGAGCTGCCCCGATACGGACAGTTCCCGCACGCTCTCTGACAGGCACCAGGGCACGTAGCCCAACGGCACCCCAGCGGAGGTGATGAGGCTAGCGTTGGGATCCTTGCTGTTATCGTCCTCGGGCTCAACTTCGACTGGCATGCCCTGACGTAGGTGGCAGAGAGCCTCTTCGTGTTGCGTCGGAGTGACCCGCACCATCCGGCCGCCCAAGAGTCGCTCCTGCGATGGGATGTGCCTAACACCATTCGCGAAGAATCGGGCTCGGGCACGACCTTGCTGGACCTCAGGGGTCTGCATGAACTGCAAGGTGTCCCCTGCTCGGAACCCCCGAGAGTGAACGATCTGCTCCCAAGGTGTCGCTTGGGACGGCTCAAGACCAATGCTCTCCAGGTAGTCGGGGTAGTCCGGCCGGTCAGGGTGCATCACACGCTGCTCGAACACTGGAGGAAGCCGCGTGCCCTCATATACAGTGTGCAAGTCACGCAAACCAGGAAGCGGCCTGAACCCCTCGATGCCCTCGGCTGCGCGTGTGTAGGAGAAGGCATAGGTGCCAGCAGTATGAGTCAGTCGCCCGATGGGAACGATTGAACGGTCCAGAGGGTGCTGCCAGAGCACCAGAAGATCCCTGACGCCAGGGCCACTTGCGGCTGAACCCTGGTCAGCCATGGTCGCGGATCGCATCCTGGAGCCTCCTCAGGTTGAGCTTGAGCAACGCAGTTGCAAACTTAACGGACGCTGCTGACATTTCAGGGATGCACCCTCGTTCAAGGGGTTCAAGGATCTCGCTTAGGTCCAAACTCATGACCTGCTCAACCCACCACTTCGCAGTGTCAGGTGAGCCCATATGCAAGGCCTCGACGGCGTGGCCCACTAGTGTCTTGGGCGGTGGCACGTGTTCGTAGCGGTGCGCGGTCCCTTTGGTGGCCCATCTTTCGAGCGCGACCACGTCTGACAGACAACGATCCCGGGTGGTCCCCGGCAAGTTGTAGCCCAGGCTGCTTCCATGATCGTAAGTGGGCGCGAGTACCTGGGGCAAGGAGCCCAGTTGAGGCTCCAGAACAGCCCAGTTCTCATCATGGCGATCGCGGTTGGCGATCAAGGCATCCAGCAGCGTGTAGCCGACGAAGACATCGAATGCTCGCCCCTCTCTGGGGCCCCCTTTGAACTCGGCGGGGGCATCTACTACCTGCAGCGCCGTACGGATGTTCGTGAGGCTGTGGCCCGGACGACGGATGTGAGGCCTATTGAGATCTCGGACGTCTTGCCCCGGAGCGAACGGAAAGTAGCCGGGTGCTCGTGCTTCCTCGAGCACGACCTGCCCGCCCCAGAGGTGATGATCGGCTGGTTTGATGGAGAGAGACAGCGATCCGCGGCGTCCCTCATGCGTACACAAGGCAGTGCTCGCGCAAGGAACCCCTAGGGCCTGCGCGACCCGAGTGGCGACTATCTCCGCCCAGTCTTCACCTTGCTCGCACCCATTAGCTGGAATGTGTGTGTTCTTATGAAGCCACCTTCGCTCCGTCCCTGGTTCTTCCAGCCACCTGCCGCCGTTTGACCCGGATGGCTCGACGCCGCAGTCCTGCCATTCAGAAACGTCGATCCGCTTCCACCACACGCCCATCACACGTTTACGATCTCACACCGGCATCCATCTCAGGGCACGGCTTGAGCGATCGGTACACCCCGATTCACCGAAGCTAGAGCGGATTGTGTTGCTGACGTTTTGTGGCCAATGGAGCGTAGTGGTGGATGGCGGTCCGGTGCGGCGCTGCTGGGGGTCTCCCTAGCTCCGCCACGGAACCGCCAGGAAACGTGAGCGCTAAGAGGGGAGGACGCTTCTGCCGCGATGCAGATTCAGTGCAGATGACTCCGAGGAGCCGCCGGAAGCTGTGAGAGGCCGGGGCTCACATCCAGGTCACAAGCGGATCTGTCGGCTTGTCGACAGGTCGACGCTTGCCCCCGGAAGATCAGAAGGTTGGGGGTTCGAGTCCTCCCGAGTGCACCACCTTGAGACAGTGGAGAAGCCGCCCGAACTGCGCAAGCAGCTCGGGCGGCTTCTTTTGG
>NZ_QGTF01000011.1:146079-218323 GCF_003182025.1 Nocardiopsis sp. L17-MgMaSL7
CAGAAGGTTGGGGGTTCGAGTCCTCCCGAGTGCACCACCTTGAGACAGTGGAGAAGCCGCCCGAACTGCGCAAGCAGCTCGGGCGGCTTCTTTTGGGCATCGCCAGGAGATCCGGCGGCCCTGGCGTTCGGCCAGGGGCGCCGGTGTGAGTCCGGGGCGAGGCCGACCACCTCTTGGGGTGATCCCTGCGCCGTGTCCGGCGCTCAGTCAGTGACGCTGCTCCGGGACTGGTAGAGCAGGTCCTGGTACTCGGGGTGACGGGCGATCCAGCCCGCGAAGAAGGGGCAGGTCGCCAGCACCCGTAGGCGTGCGGACCGTGCCTCGTCGAGGGCCGTGCGGACCAGCGCGGACCCGACCCCGCGCCCCTCGTACTCCGGAGCGACCTCGGTGTGCACGAACGCGACGAGCTCCTTCGTGCGGATGTACCCCGCGATGCCCGCGACCCCGGACTCTCCGTCGACGCGGGCCTCGTAGCGCTTGGCCTCGGGCACGTCGTTCACCTTGACCGCCATGGGTCCTCCTCCTTGATGGATCGGCCGGGCGGTTGACCACCCGATCGGCTTGGTGCTCGAACTCGTTCACGCGCGGGATCCGAGGTGGGACGGGTCGTCGGCAGGAGGCGACCCGTCCCGATCGGCGCAGTTGGTGGGAGTGTCAGGCGTCGGCGCGGGAGGCCAGCAGCTGGGTCTCCCAGGCGAAGGCGACGCCGGTGGCGCCACCGTGCTGCTCCAGGACTCCGGTCATGGCCGACACGGTCTCCTCGCGGGCCCAGTCGCGCTGCCACTCGCCCGCCACGGCCAGCCAGGTGATCGGCACCACGCCGGCCTGGACCATGCGCCGGACGGCCATGTCGTGGGACTCCACCGAGGCGCCGCCCGACGCGTCGGTGACGGCGAAGACCTCGTAGCCCTCGCCCGCCGCCTGGATCGCGGGCATGGCCAGGCAGATCTCGGTCCAGAGACCGGCGATGACCAGCTTCTTCCTGCCGGTCGCCCGGACGGCGTCGACGACGCGCTCGTCCTGCCAGGTGTTGATGAACGTCCGGTCGATCGGCTTCTGCTCCGGGAACACGTCCTGAAGCCCCTTGATGAGGTAGCCGCCGCGCTCCTCCAGCACGGTCGTCAGGACGGTCGGAACGTCGAACGCCCTGGCGGCCTTGGCCAGGGCGACGGCGTTGTTGACGACCATCGACGGCTCGTGGCTGTTCAGGTTGGCGAACTGGAACGGCTGGTGGTCGATCAGGACGAGAACGCTCTCCTCCGGGGTCAGCAGTGCCTGTAGTCCGTTCTTGGCCTTGGTGCTCACAGGGGGTCCCTTCCAGGGGGTGATCCGGGGCTCGGTCGGGGCACCGTCCATCTCCGCGCAGGCGCCAGGGATGCACGCGAGAGTGACGACACATCCCCACCGATTTGGGTGATGCGTCATCCAAATTAGCATCATTGGATGATGCGTCAACCTTTTGGTTTCCGAGGTGCGACCTCTGTCCCATAGGTTGATGCATCATCTACTATGCGGATGATGTGTCAACCACTCCTCCGGGTGGCGCAGCGACGGAAGCGAGAAACGATGACCCTCACATCAGAGACGAACTGGCCCGGCCTGCGGGTCTCGGACTGGACCCCCACCCGGGACACCCTGCACATGTGGACCCAGATCGTGGGCAAGATCCGCATGGCCCACGCACCGCTGGTCAACCACTGGTGGCAGGTGACCCTCTACGTCAGTCCGCGCGGGTTGACGACGTCGGCCATCCCGTACCGCAGCGGGGCCTTTGAGATCGAGTTCGACTTCGTCGGCCACCAGCTTGAGGTCCGCAGCAGCGACGGCGGTACGCGGAGCTTCCCGCTGCGGCCGATGCCGGTCGCCGAGTTCTACTCCCGGATCCTGGACGCGCTCGGACGACTCGGGATCGAGGCACCGATCCGCCCCCATCCCAACGAGGTCGACCCGGCGATCCCCTTCGCCGAGGACCACGAGCACGCCTCCTACGACGCCGAGGCGGCCACCCTCTTCTGGCGCCAGCTGTTGCAGGCGAACCGGGTGATCGGCGAGTTCCGGTCGCACTTCGTCGGCAAGGTCAGCCCGGTGCACTTCTTCTGGGGAGGGATGGACCTCGCCTGCACCCGATTCTCCGGACGGTCGGCTCCTCCGCATCCGGGCGGAGCGCCCAACTGCGGGGACTGGGTCATGGTCGAGGGCTACTCCCGGGAACTGTCCAGCTGCGGGTTCTGGCCCGGTGGTGGCGAGGAGGGCGCCTTCTACTCCTACGCCTACCCGGCCCCCGACGGGTTCGCCGACCAGCCGGTCGGCCCCGAAGGCGCGTACTACAGCACCGAGTTCCAGCAGTTCCTGCTGCCCTACGAGGTGGCCCGCGCCGCACCCGACCCCGACCGCGCGGTCGCCGAGTTCCTCCGCACCACCTACGAGGCCGCCGCGGATCGCGGGCACTGGGACCGCCCCGCACTGGAGGACGACCCCCTCCGGTGGGACGGGGCCTGAACCGGCAGGTCACGGCGGTCGTCGACGCGCGGAGGGGTCTCCCCTCCGCCGTCCTCGGGTGGATGAGGTGTCAACTTCTTCGTTAAACTGCGCGCATGAACGAGACGCCACACTGGCTGGATGCGGACGAGAAGGCCGCGTGGGACGGCTTCATCCACATGCAGGAGACGCTCATCGGGCGGCTCTCCCGTCTCCTTCAGGCCGATTCCGGAATGTCCGCCTCCGACTTCATCGTGCTCGTCAACCTCACTGGGACCAGCGACGGGAAGATGCGCATCCTGGAACTGGCCAAGCTCGTGAACTGGGAGAAGAGCCGCATGTCCCACCAGGTCAGGCGGATGACGAAGCGCGGTCTCGTGGCCAGGGAAGAGTGCCCCGACGACGCTCGCGGAGCGTTCATCGTCGCCACCCCGGCGGGCTACGAGGCGATCGAGGAGGCCGCTCCCCTCCACGTCGAGCACGTGCGCCGACTGTTCATCGAGGCCCTCACCCCGAACCAGCTCAGCACGTTCGCCCGGCTCTCCCGGCGCGTCTCGGACCACATGGAGAAGCAGCCCGACTGAGCGGACGTCGTCCCTCATTGTCGACCCGCCCGTCTTTGACCGGCGGCGGGTGAGACGCCCCCACGCCGTCCCGCGTGACCTGCGAGGACCGTCTCGGCCGGGTGTCGGCGAGGCCGAAGCCCGGTGCCGTCCGCGCAGTGCCTGGAGAATGGCGCCGGACCATCCCCTTCAGCCGGGCTGGTTCCCCCTCCCTCGGCGCTGACGGCCCGGGAGCCGACCGTGCCACGGGTCCGGTCCAGCAGGGCGCTTGACCCGCGACTTCCTCTGCCTCTCTCTGACACCTGAGCCCGACCTCCCGACGCCGGTCCGGAAGCGGAGGGAGGAGATTCGCATACCCGGGCAGGGTTCGCGCGGAGGTGACAACCACCTCACCTCGGACCAGGTTTCGAGCCGGTTCGGTGCGGGTGTCCCAGGGGTTTCCCGGGAAGGTGGCTCCGCTGCGGACATGCGTTTTGACCTGCGCAGATGCTGTCGCTCTGCGTGTCGTGGGACTGCCCCTGGGTGAGGCGGCGGATGAGGTGCGGACTGCGCTCGTGTGATCCAGGTCTCCCTGGGGTTCTGGTTGACATCCCACCATGGCTCGCCGGAGACTTGCCGCGGACTTATTAGGTAAGCATTACCTAATTAAGGCGAGGTTTACCTTATTCGGCGCAGGTCAGCAGGGCTGGGGGCGACAGATGGACGGGATCGACGGAGCCGTCGCCGTGGTCACCGGAGCCGCGAGTGGGGTGGGGCGGGCGGTGGCCCTCGACCTCGCCCGGCACGGGGCCCGGATCGCGGCCGTGGACATCGACCCCGAGGGGCTCGCCCAGACCGTGCGCTCTCTGGAGGGCGGCGGGCTCGCCCTGGCGGGGGACGTCACCGACACCGGCGGGGTCGAGGCCCTGTTCGACCAGGTCGAAGCCGAACTCGGACCCGTCGCCCTGGTCGTCAACGCCGCCGGAACCCTCGCCACGGGCCCCCTGGCCGAGTGCTCCGACCAGGACTGGCACCGCATGCTCGCGGTCAACGCCACCGGGGTCCTCGTCATCGGCCGTGAGGTCGCACGGCGCATGGGCCCCCGAGGCCGCGGATCCCTGATCACCGTGGCCTCCAACGCCGCCGGCGTCCCCCGAGCCAACATGGCCGCCTACGCCGCCACCAAGGCCGCCGCCGTCGCCCTCACCAAATCCCTGGGCCTGGAACTGGCTCCCTTGGGCGTGCGCTGCAACGTGGTCTCACCCGGCTCCACCGACACCCCCATGCTCCGCGCCATGACCCCCGACCCCCAGGCCCTCGTCACCGGCGACCCCGCCCACTTCAAGGTCGGCATCCCCCTGGGCCGACTCGGGCAACCCGAGGACGTCGCCGCAGCCGTGCGCTTCCTGGCCTCCGACGCGGCCCGTCACATCACCATGCACGAGCTCTACGTCGACGGCGGCGCCACGCTCCGCTGACCCCCCGCCAGGCGGCCTCACCCCGGCCGCCCTCCCACGTGCCTGAACACAGAAAGGCCACACCCATGCCCGAACAGTGCACCGCCGCCCCCGCGGCCACGGCGGGGGAACTCCTGGCGGAGTACCGACCAGGCGACTCGTTCTTCTCCTCCGCCTCGCGGGCCCTCCACGGGACGGGGGCGCTGGCCACCCTGGACCGGCTCGACGCCATTCCCGACGCACTGGCCCACGCGGGCAGTGGCGCGGTCGCCATGGGCGCGATCCCCTTCGACACCGCGGGCCCCGCCCACCTGGTCGTTCCCGAGACCGTGCGCTGGTCACCCTCCCCCGCACGGGCCGCCAGGAGCGAACACCGGTGGAGCCCGCTCGGCGGACCCTGGACGGTCACCCCCGTGCCCGCGCCCGAGGCGCACGTCGCCGCGGTGGAGCGCGCCGTCAAGCTCATGGCCGAGGACGAGGAGCTGCGCAAGGTCGTCCTCGCCCGCTGCCTCAAGGTGGAGAGCGGCGAGGACGTGGACGTCCCCACGGTCCTGGCCAACCTGGTCTGGCGCGACCCCACCGCCTTCGTCTTCGCCACGGACCTTCCCGAGCGGGGCTCCGGCACCCGCTCCCTGATCGGCGCCAGCCCCGAACTCCTGGTCGCCAAGCGCGGCCGCCACGTGCTCTCCAACCCCCTGGCCGGATCCGCGCCGCGCAGCGCCGACCCCACGAAGGACCAGCGGCGCGCCGTCGCCCTGCTCACCTCCGCCAAGGACCGCCACGAACACGCCGTGGTGGTGGAGGCCGTCGCCGACGCGCTGCGCCCCCACTGCCGCGACCTCACGGTTCCCTCGGAGCCGGAGCTGATCAGGACCGCCACCATGTGGCACCTGTCCACCCGGGTGACGGGCGAACTCACCGACCCCGACGTGCCCGCCCACCGGCTCGCCGCGGACCTGCACCCCACCCCGGCGGTGTGCGGCACCCCCACCGGTCGCGCCTTCGACACCATCGGCGGCCTCGAACCCTTCGACCGGGGCTTCTACACCGGGGCGGTCGGCCACACCGACGCGGCGGGCGACGGCGAGTGGGTGGTCACCATCCGCTGCGCCGACGTGGCCGGACGCACCCTGGAGCTGTACGCGGGCGGCGGGATCATGCCCGAGTCCGACCCCGACGCCGAGCTGGCCGAGACCTCCGCCAAGCTGCGCACCCTCCTGCTCGCCCTCGGTGTGGACGGAGCCGCATGACCACGCACCCCCGAAACCACGGCGTCTCCGAGCACGACTGGACCCCCTGGCCCAAGGACCTCGCCGACACCTATCGCGAGGCCGGTTACTGGACCGGCGAGACCTTCCCCGCCTTCCTGCGCGAGCGCGCCGCGCGCTTCGCGGACAACACCGCCGTCGTGGACGGCGCCGTCCGCTGGACCTACGCCGAACTGGACCGGCGCGCCGACTCCCTGGCCACCGGTCTGTCCCGCCTGGGCGTGGCCGAGGGCGACCGGGTCGTGGTGCACCTGCCCAACACCGCGCCGCTGTTCGAAGTGGTCTTCGCGCTGTTCCGGCTGGGCGCTCTGCCGGTCTACTCGCTGCCCGCCCACCGCCGCAGCGAACTCCTGCACCTGGCCTCCACCGCCGGGGCCGTCGCCCTGGTCACCTCCGACGTCCACGCCGGATTCGACTGCCGTCCCATGGCCGCCGAGGTGCGTGCCCAGGTGCCCGGTCTGGAGCACGTGGTCGTGGCGGGAGACCCCGGAGAACCGTCGGAGGGCCTGACCGGCCTGGCCGACCTGCGCGCCGAGCCGGACCCGTCGGTCCCGGCCACACCCGACCCCGGCGCCGTGGCCTTCTTCCAGCTGTCCGGCGGCACCACCGGCCTGCCCAAACTCATCCCCCGGACCCACGACGACTACCTGTACTCGGTGCGGGCCAGCGCGGACATCTGCGGTCTGGACGCCGACACCGTCTACCTGGGCGTCCTGCCAGTCACCCACAACTTCCCGATGAGCTCGCCCGGGTTCCTCGGTGTGTTGCACGCGGGCGGGTCCGTGGTGCTGGCGCCCGACCCCAGCCCGGCCACGGCCCTGCCGCTGGTGGAGCGCGAACGCGTCACCCTCACCTCGGTGGTCCCTCCGGTGGCCATGCTCTGGCTGGACGCCGTCGAACACGGCTCCCAGTCCGGCCGCGACCTGTCGTCGCTGCGCATGCTCCAGGTCGGCGGCGCCACCTTCCCCGAGCAGGCGGCCCGCCGCGTCACCCCGGTCCTGGGCTGCGCCCTCCAGCAGGTCTTCGGCATGGCCGAGGGGCTGGTCAACTACACCCGGGACGGCGACCCCGACGAGGTGGTCACCGCCACCCAGGGCCGCCCGATCAGCGCCCACGACGAGATCCTCATCGTCGACGACCACGACCGCCCGGTCCCCGAAGGCGACCCCGGCCACCTGCTGACCCGGGGCCCCTACACGATCCGCGGCTACTACAGGGCGCCCGAGCACAACGCCACCGCCTTCACCCCGGACGGCTTCTACCGGACCGGAGACATCGTCCGCCGCCACCCCTCCGGCAACCTCGTCGTCTCGGGCCGGGCCAAGGACCAGATCAACCGGGGCGGGGAGAAGATCGGCGCCGAGGAAGTGGAGAACCACATCCTGGCCCACCCGGCCGTGCACGACGCCTCCGTGGTCGCCGTCCCCGATCCCTACCTGGGCGAACGCACCTGCGCCTACGTCATCACCCGAGGCCAGGCGCCCACCCGCGGCGAACTCCTCGCGTTCCTGCGCGAGCGCGGGCTCGCCGCCTACAAGATCCCCGACCGTGTCAGCTTCGTGGACTCCTTCCCGGCCACCGCCGTCGGCAAGACCTCCAAGCGCGACCTGCGCGGCGCCACCGACCCATTCGGAGACCAGTGATGGCACTGCCGACCATCGACCCCTACCCGCTGCCCACCGCCGAGGACCTGCCCGAGAACCGGGCGCCCTGGACCGTGGACGCCAGCCGGGCCGTGCTGCTCGTCCACGACATGCAGCGCTACTTCCTGCGCCCCTACACCGAGGGCACCGAGCCGGTGACCGGTGCGACCGCCAACATCGCCGCCCTGCGCGCGGCCTGCCACGCCGCCGGTGTCCCGGTCGTGTACACCGCCAAGCCCGGCGACATGACCCCCGAACAGCGCGGACTGGAACGCGACTTCTGGGGCGGCGGCATGAAGTCGGTCGCCGAGCACACCGAGATCACCGCCGAACTCGCCCCCGAGGGCGAGGACGTCCTGCTCACCAAGTGGCGCTACAGCGCCTTCGCCCAGACCGACCTGGCCGAGCGCATGGCCGCCGGGGGCCGCGACCAGATCATCGTCACCGGCGTGTACGCGCACATCGGATGCCAGCTCACCGCAGCCGACGCCTTCATGCGCGACATCCAGCCGTTCCTGGTCGCCGACGCCGTCGCCGACTTCAGCGCCGAGCACCACCGCTCCGCTCTGGTCTACGCGGCGGGGCGCTGCGCCGCCGTCATCACGGCCGACCGGGCCCTGACCGCCCTGCGCGAGGTCCCGGCCCGCACCGGGGTCTGACATGACCGACCACGACCGAGAAGGAATCACCGTGGCCTCCAACGACCACCCGCCCGCCGTCCACGACCTGGTCGGGGTGGGTTTCGGACCCTCCAACCTCGGCCTGGCCATCGCCCTGGCCGAACGCCTCGAACAGGGCCAGGAGCCGCCGCTGTCCGCCGTCTTCCTGGAGCGCCAGGAGACCTTCGGCTGGCACCGGGGGATGCTCATCGACGACGCCACCATGCAGGTCTCCTTCCTCAAGGACCTGGTCACGACGCGCAACCCGGCCAGTGACTTCAGCTTCCTGTCGTTCCTGCACCACGTGGGGCGGCTGCACGACTTCATCAACCACAAGACGCTGTTCCCGCTGCGCCAGGAGTTCCACGACTACCTGTCCTGGTGCGCGGGCCGGGTCGCCGACCAGGTCCGCTACGGGCACGAGGTCGTCGAGGTCCGTCCCGTGTACTCGGGGGAGCGCGTCACCCACCTGGACGTGGTCTCCGAGGACGCGGCGGGTGAGCGGCTCGTGCATCGCGCCCGCAACGTCGTCTTCGGCCCCGGTCTGCGCCCCCGCATGCCCGAGGGCGTGGAGCAGTCCGCCCGCGTGTGGCACAACGAGTACCTGCTCACCCGCCTGGCCGAACTCCCGCCCAAGGCCGACCCCCGCTCCTTCGTGGTCGTCGGGGCAGGGCAGAGCGCCGCCGAGGTCGCCGACCACCTCCACCAGCGGTTCCCCCGCGCGCAGGTCCACGCGGTCCTGTCCCGGTACGGCTACAGCCCCTCCGACGACAGCCCCTTCGCCAACCGCATCTTCGACCCCGAGGCCGTGGACGCCTTCCACGCGGCCCCGCAGGAGGTCAAGGACCAGCTCACCGGCTACCACCGCAACACGAACTACTCGGTGGTCGACCCGGACCTGATCGGTGAGCTGTACCGGCGCCACTACGCGGAGAAGGTCCACGGGAACCAGCGCCTGCACCTGCACAACACGTCACGGGTGGCCGGGCTCAGCGAGAGCGCCGAGGGCGTCGCGGTGGTCGTGGAGGACCTGGTCACGGGGAAGCAGACTCCGCTCCCGGCCCACCACGTGGTGTTCGCGACCGGCTACCACCCCGCCGACGCCCGTCCCCTGCTGGGCGACCTCGCCGACCAGGTCGTCACCAGCCCCGAGGGCCGCCCCGCCGTGGAACGCGACTACCGGGTCGTCACCCACGACACCCTCACGTGCGGCCTGTACCTCCAGGGCGGGACCGAGCACACCCACGGGGTGTCGGCCTCCCTGCTGTCCAACATCGCGACCCGCGTCGCCGAGATCATCGACTCCGTCGCCGCCCGCGCCGGAGCCCCCGCCGAAGAGAGGGCCTGACCCGTGTCCCAGGAGACCGAAGACACCGCAGCCACCGCGTTCACGGTCGAGCGCGTGCGGGCCGACGCCGCGCACATCCTCGCCGAGCCGGCCGAGGACATCGACCCCGCCGAGGACCTCTTCGACCGGGGGATGGACTCGGTTCGCATGATGAGCCTCATGGAGCAGTGGCGTTCCGCCGGGGTCGAGGTCGACTTCGCCGACCTCGCCGAGCGGCCCACGATCGACGCCTGGGTCGCCCTCCTCAACGGCTGACCCGCCGAGCCCCCTCGCCCCGCCCCCCGACCCCGATCCGACCCGAGCACCCTCCCGAGGAGCCCGATCCCATGGCTGACACCCACGACACCCGTTTGGGCCTGACCGGCGCCCAGGCAGGCGTCTGGTACGCGCAACAGGCGGCGCCGGACAGCCCGGTGTTCAACGTCGGCCAGTACACCGACATCCCCGCCGACCTCGACACCGCCCGGTTCGCGGCGGCCGTGCGCACGGTGGTCGCCGAGAGCGACGCCCTGCGCGCCCGCGTGGTGGTGGACGGGGACCGGATCGGGCAGGTCGTCGGGCGCGGGGTCCCGAGGGAGCTGGAGGTCGTCGACCTCACCCGTGACGGGGACGCGGGTGAGGACGGCGAGGACAACGCGGTCGGCCGGGCCCTGGACTGGATGCGCGCCGACCGCGAACGCCCGGTCGACCCCACCAGTGAGCCCCTGTACCGCTTCGCGCTGCTGCGGGTGGGGCCCCGGCGGTGGTTCTGGTTCCAGCGCTTCCACCACATCGCGGTGGACGCCTACGCCATCACGATGATGGCGCGCCGCGTCGCCGACGTGTACACCCGCCTGGGCCGCGACGAGGAGGTGCCCGCCACCAGGTTCGGTGCCCTCGCCGACCTCGTCGCCGACCAGGCGGACTACGCGGACTCACCCCGGTTCGCCGAGGACCGCGCGTACTGGACGGACCTGCTCGCCGACCGCCCCGAACCCGCCCTGCTGTCTTCGGCGCTGCCCGCGCCGCACGCCTCCTTCCTGCGCTCGCGCACGACTGTGGGGCCGGAGGTGGCCGAGGGCCTCGACACCCTGGCCAAGGCCTCCGGCGCGACCTGGGCCGACGCCCTGGTGGGTGCCTTCGCCGCCTACACCCACCGCCTCACCGGCGCGGACGACGTCCTCCTGGGCTCGCCGTCGATGGGCCGGGTCGGCTCCGTCGGCCTGCGCACCCCCGCCATGGTCGTCAACGTGCTGCCGCTGCGCCTGCGCACCTCCTCGGCCCACACGGTGGCCGAGGTGATCGACCACACCGCCGCCGCCCAGCGCGACCTGCGCGTCCACCAGCGCTACCGCTCCGAGCAGCTGCGCCGCGACCTCTCCGCGGTCGGGGACCGGTTCGGGCTGTACGGGCCCGAGATCAACGTGAAGCTGTTCGACTACACGTTCACCTTTGACGGCGTCGCCTCCTCCACCACCAACCTGTCCGAGGGCCCCGTCGACGACATCGCCGTGTCCGTCTACCGCCCGGCGACCGGCGGCCTGGTCCTGGAGGCCAACGCCAACGACGCCCGTTACGACCGCCAGGGGGCCCGGGCCCGACTCGACGGGTTCGCCCACTTCCTCGGCGGGTTCGCCCGCGCCACCGGGACGACCCGGGTGGCCGACCTGGACACCACCGACCCCGCCGACGCGCCGCTGGTCACCCCCGCCGCGGCCCAGGACCCGCCCACGGTCACCGAACTCCTCAGCCGGGCAGCGGCCGCCGACCCCCACGCCACCGCCCTGGTGCACGGCGACACCCGCCTGACCCGGGCCGAGCTCACCGACCGGGTCGACCGCCTCGCCCGTCTGCTGCGCGACGCCACCGTGGGCCCGGGCGACGTGGTCGCCCTCGCCCTGCCCCGCTCCGTGGACCTGGTCGTCGCCCTCCTCGCGGTCCTGCGCGCGGGCGCCGCCTACGTCCCCCTGGACCCCGGGCACCCCGCCGACCGGATCGCGCACGTTCTCGCCGACGCCCGCCCCAGCCTGGTGCTGGCCGACTCCACCACCTCCCACCGCCTCCCCGAGGAGGCCGAGGCGCGCCTGCTCGAACTCGACGCCGACGAGGTCCGCTCCGCCCTCGACGAACAGCTCGGCGGGGCGCTCCCCGACCCCGACCCGAGGTCGGCCGCCTACCTCATCTACACGTCCGGGTCCACCGGCAGGCCCAAGGGCGTGGTGGTCGAACACCGCTCCCTGGCAGCCCTGGCCGCCACCCAGCGCGACCACCTGGGCCGGTACCTGCCCGGGCGCGCGAGGATCGGCCACGCCGGGTCCTTCACCTTCGACGCCTCCTGGGACACCCTGCTGGGCCTGGTCCACGGCCACGAACTCCACCTGCTCGACTCCGACCTGCTCTTCGACCACGCCCGCCTGGGCGCGCACGTCGCCGAGCAACGCCTCGACCACCTGGACTTCACGCCCACCTACCTCCAGGGCCTGCTCGACTCCGGTGAACTCCGTCAGCCGCCCGCGCTGATCACCTTCGGCGGCGAGGCCTGCCCGCAGGACCTGTGGGACCGGCTGCGCGCCCTGCCCGGAACCCGGGCCCTCAACTTCTACGGACCCACCGAGAACACCGTGGACGCCCTGGTCTGCGACGTCCGCGACAGCGCCGCCGCCGTCATCGGCCGCCCGGTCGCGGGTGTGCGGGCCCACGTGCTGGACGCCGCCCTGCGCCCCGTCCCGCACGGTGTCCCCGGCGACCTGTACCTGGCCGGGGACCAGCTCGCCCGCGGCTACGCGGGACGCCCCGACCTCACCGCGGAACGCTTCGTGGCCGACCCCTACGGCCCGCCCGGCACCCGCATGTACCGCACCGGCGACCGCGCCCTGGTCCGCGAGGACGGCAACGTCGCCTACCTGGGCCGCGCGGACGGCCAGGTGCAGGTGCGCGGCTACCGGGTGGAGCCCGGCGAGGTCGACGCCGCCGCCCGCACCCACCCGCGGGTCGCGCAGTGCGCCACCGTGGTGCGCCGGACCCCCGCGGGCGCCGCCCAGCTCGTCGCCTACGTGGTGGCCGACACCGGCACCGCCCAGGGGACGCGGCCCGGTGCGGAACCGGCAGCCCCCGCAGAGAACGAGGTCCGTGAGCACCTCGCCGCCCGACTGCCCGACTACATGGTCCCCGCCCGCGTCGTGACCCTGGAGCGGCTGCCGCTCAACTCCAGCGGCAAGGTCGACACCTCGGCGCTGCCCGAACCCGTCGCCGCCCCCACCGGCACCGGCGCGGACGAGCCCGCAAGCCCGGCCGAACGGGCCCTCCTCGGCATCCTGCGCGATGTCCTCGGCACCGAAATCGGCCTCCACGACGACTTCTTCCGGTGGGGCGGCGACAGCATCCTCGCCATCCAGGCGGTCAACCGCGCCCGCTCCGCCGGGCTGGCCCTGGCCGTGCGCGACGTGTTCGAGGCACCCACCGTCGCCGGGCTGGCGGCTCGCGCGGGCACCGCCACCGACGCCCCGCGCGTGCCCGACAACCCCGTCGGGCCGGTCGAACCGACCGCCGTCACCGCCGAACTCCTCGCCGAGGGCGAGCCGCGTCCCCGCTTCACCCAGTCCCAGGTGCTGTGGACCCCGGCCGGGATCACCGAGGAGACGCTCTCCGGCGCCCTGCGCGCCGTCGTCGCCCACCACGGGGCCCTGCGCCTGCGCGTACGCGACGGCCGGATGGATGTCCTGCCCTCGAAGGAGGTCCGGGGTCCGGCCCCCCTGACCCGGGTCGACGCCAGGGAACTGTCCGAGGACTCCCTCACGGAGAGGGTCGAGCGGGAGGCGGCCGACGCGCACACCAGGATCGACCTCACCGAGGGGCGCCCGCTCACCGCCGTGTGGTTCGACGCCGGGCCCGACCGCATGGGACAGCTCCTGGTCCAGGTGCACCACCTCGCCGTGGACGGCGTGTCCTGGCGGGTCATCGGCCCCGACCTCGCCGACGCCGTCGCCGCCCTCAGCTCGGGCCGCGCGGTGGAGCTCCCCGGCGCGGGCACCTCCCTGCGCCGCTGGACCCGCCTGCTCCAGGAGGAGGCCCGCCACCCCGGACGCCTCGCCGAACTCGACCACTGGACCGAGCAGACCGACCCCGCCCTCCACCGCCGTCTGGGCGCCCGCGACCTCGACCCCGAGACCGACGTGGTCGCCACGCGCCACAGCCTCGAACTCGAACTGGACCCCGGCCTCACACACCAGGTCCTGACCGGGATCGGTGCCACCTACCGGGTGGGCGCCGAGGAGGTCCTGCTCACCGCCCTCACCCTCGCGGCGGACCAGCGCCTCCTGGTGGAGCTGGAGGGCCACGGCCGCCGCGAACTGCTCACCGCCCCCGCGGACCTCGCCCGCACCGTCGGCTGGCTCACCACCTCCCACCCGGTCGCCCTGACCCCGGGCACCGACCCCGCTCACACCCTGAAGCTGGTCAAGGAGACCCTGCGCGCCACCCCCGGTCACGGCCTCGGCTACGGCCTCCTGCGCCACCTCAACCCTGGGACCGCGCCCCGCCTCACCGGCCGCGCCCGCCCCGACGTCCTCTTCAACTACCTCGGCCGCTTCGGCGCCCCCGCCGCGCAGCCCTGGGAGTCGGCGCCCGCCTCCACCCGGATCATGCTCGGCGAGGACCCCGACCAGCCCCTCACCCACGGGCTGGAGATCGGCGCCATCGCCCACGAGGGCCCCGGCGGCCCCCGCCTGCACCTGACCCTGCGCTGGGCGCCGGGTGTCCACGACCACCACGGCGTCCGCGCCCTGGCCGACGACCTCACCGCCGCCCTGCGCGCCCTGGCCGAGGCCGCCGCCGACCCCGGACCGCACACCCTCACCCCCTCCGACCTGCCCCTCCTCGACCTCGAACCCTCCCGGATCGAGCAGGTCGAGCGGGCCTGGGCGCAGACCTCGGGCGACCCCGCGGCCCGTCTCGCCGAGCTCTGGCCCGCCACGCCGCTCCAGTCGGGACTGGTCTTCCACAGCCTCTACGGCTCCGGCCACGACGCCTACACCGCCCAGTCGGCCGTGCGGATCGACGGTGACCTGGACCCGGAGGGCCTCCACCGGGCCGCCGCCCTGCTCCTGGACCACCACCCCAGCCTTCGGGCGGGCTTCCACGCCGAGGGCGAGGACCTCGTCCAGTTCGTCCCCGCCGAACTCCGGCCCCGCTGGCGCAGCGTCGACCTGTCCGCCGACCCGGACCCCGACGCGGCCCTCGAACGGCTGAGCGCCGAGGAACTGGCCACCCCCTTCGACCTCGCCCACCCGCCGCTGCTGCGTTTCACCCTGGTGCGCCTGAACCCCACCCGGCACGTGCTGGTCACCACCGACCACCACACACTCCTGGACGGCTGGTCCACTCCGCTGTTCCTGCGGGCCCTGTTCTCCCGCTACGCCGAGCCGGACACCCCGGCGCCCGGCACGCACTTCCGCGACCACCTCGCCTGGCTGGCGGCCCGCGACGACGCCGCCGCCGACCACGCCTGGTCCACCGAGCTCGCCGACCTCGGCGGGCCCACACTGCTCGCCCCGGAGGCGCCCACCCACGGCGGCCGGGAGCAGCGGGTCCTCAACGCCGCCCTCACCCAGCGGGAGACCGAGCGGGCCGCCGCCACCGCCCGCGATCTCGGCGTCACCACCAACACCCTGGTCCAGGCCGCCTGGGCCCTGGTCCTGGGGGCGGCCACCGGACGCACCGACGTCGTCTTCGGCGCCACCGTCTCCGGGCGCCCCGCCGACCTGCCGGGCGTGGAGTCCACCCTCGGACTGTTCATCAACACCGTCCCCGTCCGCGTGCGCACGGAACCCGTCACCCCGGTGGCGGAACTGCTCACCGACCTCCAGCGCCGCCAGGCCGCGCTGTCCGAACACCACCACACCGGGCTGACCCGCACCCAGGAACTGTCGGGGTACGCGCCGCTCTTCGACACGCTCCTGGTGTTCGAGAACTTCCCCGCGCGCGACGCCCTCGCGGACCAGGACCACGGCGGGGTGCGCCTCACCGACGTCCGGATCGAGGACGCCACCCACTACCCGGTCTCCCTCAACGTCTTCCCGGGCCGGGCCCTGACCCTGCGCCTGTGCCACCGCCCCGACGCGGTCGGAGCCGACGAGGCGGGGGCGCTCCTGGACCGCCTGCGCGCGGTCATCAACCGGATCGCGGCCCGCCCCGAACAGTCGGTCGCCGAGGTCCCCGCCACCACGCGGACCGAACGCGACCAGCTGCTGGAGGGCTTCAACCACACAGGAACCGCCGTCACCGCCGCCCGTCCCTGTGACGCCCTCGCCGACTGGGCCGCCTGGGCGCCCGACACCACGGCCGTGGTCGACGCCGAGGGTGAGCACAGCTACGCCGATCTCGACGCCTGGGTGGAGGAGATCGCCGCCCTGCTGCGCTCGAACGGGGTGCGTCCCGGCCGGGTCGTGGGCGTGGCCGTGCCGCGTTCGGTGGACATGCTGGCGTCGTTGCTCGCCGTGCAGCGGGTGGGCGCTGTGTACCTGCCGCTGGACCCGGAGTTCCCGGCCGACCGGCTCGCGTACATGCTCTCCGACTCCGGTGCGGTCCTCGTTCTCACCGGCGGGGGAGTGGAGGTCCCCGCCGGTGTCACCACCCCGGTGCTCGACCTCTCCGTCGCCGGTGACCGGGTCGGCGGAGGCGGTGGTGCACCGTGCCCTGCGAACCCGGCTTCCCCGGACGCGGACTCGGTGGCGTACGTGCTGTACACGTCGGGTTCGACGGGTCGTCCCAAGGGTGTGGTGATCAGCCACCGCAACCTGGCCAACTTCCTCACTGACATGGGCCAGCGCTTTCCGTTGGAGCAGGGGGAGCGCTGGCTGGCGGTGACCACGGTGAGCTTCGACATCTCCGCCCTGGAGCTGTACCTGCCGCTGCTCTTCGGGGCCACGGTGGTCCTCGCGGACAAGGACACCGTCCGCGACCCCCGCCTGCTCGGCGAACTGGCCGCGTCCTCCGGGGCGACGATCATGCAGGCCACCCCGTCCCTGTGGCGCTCACTCACCGAGCACGACCCGGCGGTGCTGGCCCCGCTTCGCGTGCTGGTGGGCGGCGAGGCAGTGCAGGCGCCGCTGGCGGCTCTGCTCGCCGAGAACTCCCGGGGCGCCCACAACGTGTACGGGCCCACCGAGACCACCATCTGGTCCACCACCACACCCCTGGACACCAGTGGCCCCGTCTCCATCGGCCGTCCCATGGCCAACACCCGCGTGTACGTGCTCGACGCCGCCCTGCGACCGGTTCCCACAGGTGTGACCGGGGACCTGTACATCGCGGGTGAGGGGGTCGGGCTCGGTTACCACCAGCGGTTCGACCTCACGGCCGAGCGCTTCGTGGCCGACCCCCACGCAGGTCCGGACCGGCCCGGGTCCCGGATGTACCGGACCGGCGACCTGGCCCGATGGAGGGACGACGGCACCCTGGACTTCCTGGGCCGGGCCGACTTCCAGGTGAAGGTACGCGGATTCCGCATCGAGCTGGGTGAGATCGAGACCGCCCTGCTGTCCGCGCCCGGTGTCGCGGAGGCCGTGGTCACCGCACGCGAGGACGAGACCGGCAACGCCTGGCTCGCCGCCCACGTCGTCCCCGCCACCGGGGTTGTCCACAGCCCGGACGCCCCCGCCTTGCCCGAGCCCGCCCCACCGGGGGACCCTCGAACTGGGGGATCCTCCGGCCCCGCCGACACCGCCATGCCCCCAAACGCACCAGGCGTCACCTCGGCACCGCACGGAGCACCCTCCCCGGCGGGCACTCTGGCACCGGAGGGCGCACCAGCTCCCCGGAACACCTCCGTCCCCCCGATCGCCCCGGCCCCTACAGGAGCGTCCGCCGCTCCAGGCGGAGCTTCCACTTCGGCGAGCACCCCGGAAGAGGGGGGTACGCCCGCCCCAGACGGAGCTTCCGCCCCGGCCGCTGCCGTTGCGGCGCCCCTCTCCGTGGCCGGACTGCGTGAGCACGTCGCGGCCCTGCTGCCCGACTACATGGTGCCGAGCGCCGTCGTCCTCATGGACGCCCTGCCGCTCACCGCCAACGGCAAGGTCGACCGCAAGGCACTTCCCGACCCCGGCGCCCCGGTCCGGAACGGACGCGCCCCCGCCACCGCCCGCGAGGAGATCCTGTGCGGAATCCTCGCCGACGTGCTCGGCCGGGACACGGTCGGCCCCGACGAGGACTTCTTCACCCTCGGCGGGCACTCGCTGCTGGCCACCCGCGCGGTCTCCCGGATCAGGTCCCTGCTCGGCACGGACGTCGGTGTGCGCGACCTGTTCGAGGCGCCCACCGCGGCCGCCCTCGCCCGTCGCACCGAACACTCCACGGAGACCAGGCCGGGCGTCACCCCGCGTTCCACCAACCGGCCGCGCCGACTCTCCCACTCCCAGCACCGGCTCTGGCTGGTCGACCGCCTCCATGAGTCCGGCGGCGCCTACAACGTGCCCCTCGCGGTGCGCGTCGCCGACCCCCTGGACACCGACACCCTGCATGCCGCCGTCACCGACCTGGTCGGGAGGCACGAGGTCCTGCGGACCGTCATCCGGACCGACCCGGACCAGCCGGGCACCCCGGTTCCGCACCTTCTGGACGCCGACGCCCCCGGCCTGGTCGACGTGGCGGCCGAGCACCTCGGCGAACCACTGGACACCGCGCTGGCCCGGGTCACCGCCCAGCCCTTCGACCTCGCCGAACGGCCGCCCCTGCGGGTCCGCCTGTTCACCGGTCCCGGGACCGCTCCTGGCTGTGTCCTCCTCGTGGTCCTGCACCACATCGTCGCCGACGAGTGGTCCTTCGGGCCGCTCCTGGACGACCTGGACACCGCCTACCGCGCCCGTGCCGATGGCCGGACCCCCGACTGGTCGCCCCAGCCGCTCCAGTACGCGGACTACGCCGACTCCCGAACCGACTGGCTCGGCACGGCCGACGACCCCGAGAGCCCGCTCAGCCAGCGGCTCGACCACTGGCGCCGCAGCCTGGCGGGACTCCCCGACGAACTCGCCCTGCCCACCGACAGGCCTCGGCCCGTCACTCCCTCACACACCGGCGGCCTCGCCCAGGCCCCCGTCGACCCGGAACTCCACGCCGCTCTGCGCGACCTCGCGGCGGCCCACGGCGTCACCGTGTTCATGGTGGTCCAGGCGGCCGTCGCCACCCTCCTGCACCGCCTCGGCGCGGGCGAGGACATCCCCCTCGGCAGCCCGGTCGCGGACCGCGCGGACGAGGGACTCCAGAACGCGATCGGTTTCTTCCTCAACACCCTGGTCCTGCGCCTGGACCTGTCCGGACGGCCGACCTTCGCCGAACTCCTCGCCCGGGTCCGCGAGGTCGATCTGGCGGGCTTCGCCAACGCCGACGCCCCCTTCGACACCGTGGTGGAGGCGCTGAGGCCGGAGCGCTCGGTCAGCCGCCACCCGCTGTTCCAGACGATGGTGTCCTACCAACGCAGGCCCGAGGGCGCCGACAGGCTCTTCGGTTCGGTCACCCACCTGGTCGAGACCCCCCTGGACACCGCCAAGTTCGACCTCGAGTTCGCCTACGTGGAGGACCCGCTCCAGGGGGCCCGGCTGGCGCTCAACCACTCCGCGGACCTGTTCGACCCCCCGACCGCGCAGCGGATCGCCGACCGCCTCGTCCACCTGTTGGGCCAGGTCGCGGCCGCCCCGGAACGGAACATCGGCGCCTTCGACGTGCTCGGGAACGCCGAACGCGACCAGCTGCTGGAGGGATTCAACCGCACCCGGACCGTCGTCACCGCCGCCCGTCCCTGTGACGCCCTCGCCGACTGGGCGGGGCGCATCCCCGACGCGGTCGCCGTCGAGGACTCCGGGGGCACCCACACCTACGCTTCGGTCCACGAACGAGTGGAGGAGATCGCCGCCCTGCTGCGCGGTCGGGGTGTCGGGGCCGGGCGGACGGTCGCCGTGGCGATGCCGCGTTCGGTGGACATGCTGGCGTCGTTGCTGGCCGTGCAGCGGGTGGGTGGTGTCTATCTGCCGCTGGACCCGGAGTTCCCGGCCGACCGGCTGGCCTACATGGTGGCCGATTCCGCAGCCGTCCTCGTTCTCACCGGCGGGGGAGTGGAGGCCCCCGCCGGTGGCACCGCACCCGTCCTGGACCTGGGGAACGCGTCCGCCGAACCGCCCGCTCCCGTGGGGACGGTTACCGGTCCGGTGGACGCGGACTCGGTGGCGTACGTGCTGTACACGTCGGGTTCGACGGGTCGTCCGAAGGGTGTGGTGATCAGCCACCGCAACCTGGCCAACTTCCTCACTGACATGGGTCGGCGCTTCCCGTTGGAGCAGGGTGAGCGCTGGCTGGCGGTGACCACGGTGAGCTTCGACATCTCGGCCCTGGAGCTGTACCTGCCGCTGCTCTTCGGGGCCACGGTCGTCCTCGCGGACAAGGACACCGTCCGCGACGGGGTGGCCCTCGCCGACCTGTTGGAGGGTGGCGGGATCGGGATCATGCAGGCCACGCCCACCCTGTGGCGGATGCTCCTGGAGACCAAGCCGGACGTCCTGCGCGAGCTGCGCGTGCTGGTCGGCGGAGAGGCCCTGCCCCAGGCGCTGGCCGACGAACTCGCCGCCCACGCCCCGAGCGTCACCAACGTGTACGGGCCCACCGAGACCACCATCTGGTCCACCACGTCGCCCGTACGCACCGGCGCACCCGTCTCCATCGGCGGCCCCATGGCCAACACCCGGGTGTACGTGCTCGACGCTGACCTCCAACCGGTCCCGGCCGGGGTCGCCGGTGACCTGTACATCGCGGGCGAGGGGGTCGGGCTCGGTTACCACCAGCGGTTCGACCTCACGGCCGAGCGCTTCGTGGCCGACCCCCATGCCAGCCCGGACCGGCCCGGGTCCCGTATGTACCGGACCGGTGACCTGGCCCGGTGGCGCTCGGACGGCACCCTGGACTTCCTGGGCCGGGCCGACTTCCAGGTGAAGGTGCGCGGGTTCCGGATCGAGCCGGGTGAGATCGAGACTGCGATCGCCCGCGTCGACGGTGTCGCCCAGGCCGTGGTCACCGCCCAGGAGGGGGCGGACGGCCACCACCGGTTGGTCGCCTACCTCACCGGGACCGGGGCCGTTCCGACCCCGGACGCCCTGCGCGCCGCGCTCTCCGCGCGGCTGCCCGCCTACATGGTGCCCTCCGCGTTCGTCCACCTGGACTCCTGGCCGCTCACGGCGAACGGCAAGGTCGACCGCGGCGCCCTGCCCGACCCGGCGTCCACCGCCAGCGAGCGGCCCGCCGGGCGCGCGCCCGCCACTGACGCCGAGCGCGCCCTGTGCGCGGTCTACGCGGACATCCTCGGCCTGGACGGGGTCGGCGCGGACGAGGACTTCTTCGCCCTGGGCGGCGACAGCGTCCTCACCCTGCGCCTGGTCGGCGGCGCCCGTCGGGCCGGGTGGACCGTCACCGGTCGCCAGGTCTTTCGTCACCCCGTGGTGGCCGACCTCGCCGCGGTCGCCGAACCCGCGACCCCACCTGACCCCGAACCCGCTGCCGCCGCCCCGGAGGAACCCCTGATCTCCCTGGCCCCCGGACAGCTCGACCAGCTCGAATCGATGTGGAGGAAGCGGCGATGACCCAGCCCACCAGCCCCGCCCCCGGAACGCCCGCCGCACCCGGGGCGATCGCCGACGTCCTGCCGCTCAGCCCCCTCCAGGAGGGTTTGCTGTTCCACCACGCCCTCGACGGGGGCGAGACCGACGTGTACGGCATCCAGTTGCGCGTGGAACTCCTCGGCCGGATCGATACGGAACGCCTGCGCCGGGCCGCGTCCGCTCTGCTCGACCGCCACCCGAACCTGCGCGCGGGCTTCCTCCACGAGGAGCTCGACCAGCCGGTCCAGTTCGTGCCCGCCGAGACCGACCTCGACTGGACCCACACCGACCTCACGAAGCCGGTGGCGGGCGCCGGGACCGGTTCTCCGAACGCAGGATTCGTGCCGGACACGGACTCCGGTTCCCCCAGCGCGGAGACCGTACTCCCGAACGCGGAGCCCGTGGCGGGCGCCGGGACCGTACCCCTGACGCGGGAGTCCGTG
Source organism: Nocardiopsis sp. L17-MgMaSL7 (assembly GCF_003182025.1). Lineage (NCBI taxonomy): Bacteria > Bacillati > Actinomycetota > Actinomycetes > Streptosporangiales > Nocardiopsidaceae > Nocardiopsis > Nocardiopsis sp. L17-MgMaSL7. The sequence goes on from NZ_QGTF01000011.1 coordinate 167,533, forward strand.
ATGGACGGCGGGATCGGTTCCCCGAACGCAGAGCCTGTGTCGGACGCCGGGACCGGTTCTCCGAACGCGGGGTTCGTGCCGGACACGGACTCCGTACCCCTGGACGCCGAGGACCGTGTGGCGGAGCGCGAGTTCGCCAGGGGCTTCGACCTCTCGGCGCCGCCGCTCATCCGCTTCCACGCCCTGACCACCGGGCCCGACCGCACCGTCCTCGTGATTACCGCTCACCACGTGCTGCTCGACGGCTGGTCGCTGCCGATCCTCGCCCGCGACCTCCTGCGCCTGTACGAGGCGGACGGTGACGGCGGTGCCCTGCCCGCGGCTCCCCGCTACCGGAACCACCTGGCCTGGCTCAACGGCCGCGACCACGACTCCGCACGCAAGGCATGGGCCGCCGCCCTGGAGGGGCTCCCGGGACCCACCCTGCTCGCGCCCGGTCGGATGCTCGGCGCGGAGGAGCCCGGGACCGGGAACGACCCCTCCGCGCGCACCGGCTCGCCAGAGTCCGCGGCGGCCAGCGTCGAGTCCCGACTCGGGACCACCGCCAGCCAGCGGCTTCGCGCCCTCGCCGCCGACACCGGAGTCACCGTCAACACCGTCCTCCAGGTCACGTGGGCGCTGACCCTCGCCGTGCACACCGGTCGCGAGGACGTCGTCTTCGGCCAACCCGTGTCCGGGCGCACGCCCGAACTCCCCGGCGCCCACGAGACCGTCGGCCTGTTCACCAACACGCTTCCGGTCCGGGTCCGCCTCGACCCCGCCGAACCCCTCGCCGACCTGCTCACTCGGACCCGGGTGGACCAGGCCGACCTGCTCGACCACCAGTGGACCGGGCTGGCCGAGGTCCAGCGCGCCGCCGGACACGGCACCCTCTTCGACACGCTCCTGGTGGTCGAGAACTATCCCCTCGACGAGGCCGCCGCCCGCGCCGACCACGCGGGGATCAGAGCCGGTGACATCCGGGTCCGCGACGCCACCCACTACCCGGCCACGCTCACGGTCCTGCCCGACGACGGCCCCGACCTCGACACCGTCCTTCGCCTCGACCACCTGCCCGGCGCGGTCCACGGGGCCGCCGCCCGTCAGCTGCTCGACCTGTTCACCCGTCTGCTGGGCCAGGTCTGCGCCGACCCCCGGCGCACCCCGCGCGAGCTGGACCTGCTCACCCCGGCCCAGCGCACGGAACTGGCCAGCCACAACGGCACCGCGCACCCCACCACCCACAGCACGCTCAACGCGCTGCTCGCGGCGGCCGAGCGGGAGCACCAGGACCGGCCCGCCGTCGTCACCGAGGACCGTGAACTCACCTACCGGCAGTTGCACGACGACGCCGCCCGGCTGGCCGGGCTGCTCCGCGAACACGGTGTCGGTCCGGAGTCGGTGGTCGCCGTGGCCCTGCCGCGCGGCGCCGACCTGGTCACCGCCTTCGTGGCGGTCGTACGCGCCGGGGGCGTCCTGCTTCCGCTGGACCTGGACCACCCGCCCGCGCGCCTGGCCGACATGGCCGAACGCGCCGGGGCGGTCGCCGTGGTCACGACCTCGGGGCAGCGGGCGGACCTCGCGGACCTGCCCGCGGACACAGCGCGGATCGAACTCGACGCTCCGGAGACCCGGGACCGGCTCGCCGCACTCCCGCCCCTTACTTGGGCCCAGCCGCATCCCGACCAGCTCGCCTACACGCTGTTCACCTCCGGCTCCACCGGGCGCCCCAAGGGGGTCGGGGTCTCCCACCGGGCCATCACCAACCGCATCGAGTGGACCCAGGCCGCCTACGCGCTGACCCCCGAGGACCGGGTCGCACAGAAGACCCCCGTCGGCTTCGACGTCTCCGTGTGGGAGTTCCTCTGGCCGCTGGCCGTGGGCGCGGCCGTCGTCCCCGCGCGCCCGGACGGCCACCGCGACCCCGCCTACCTGGTCGGGTTCCTGGCGAGTCAGCGCGTGACCGTCTGCCACTTCGTCCCGGCGATGCTCCGCCTGTTCCTTGACGAACTCCCCGCGGGCGCCGGACCGGGCCGCGCTCCGGTGACAGGGTCGGATCTCGCGAGTGCCGGACGACCCGATCCCGCGTCGGTCCCCGGGTCGGCCACGGGGCCGCTCTCCGCCTCGGCGACCACGTCGGACCCCGTGTCGGCAACCACGTCGGACCCCGAGCCGGTCTCCGCCTCGGCGGGCACATCGTCCTCCGGGGCGGTCTCCACTGTGATCTCGGCCTCGGCGACCGCGTCGGAATCCGCTCCGGTCTCCGCGCTCCGACTGGTCATCGCCAGTGGTGAGGCACTCGGCGGCGACCTCGCGCACGCCTTCGCCGCCGCCCTGCCCGCCACCCGTCTGGAGAACCTCTACGGCCCCACCGAGGCGGCCGTCGACGTCACCTCGCACCCCGCCGCGGCCCCGGGGGCGGACCCCGCACCCGAGCACCTCCCCGGCGGGCCGGTCCCCATCGGGCACCCGGTCTGGAACACCACCGCGCACGTGCTCGACCACGCCCTGCGCCCCGTCCCGCCCGAAGCGGTCGGGGAGCTCTACCTCGGCGGGGTCCAGCTCGCACGCGGCTACGTGGGCCGCCCCGACCTCACCGCGTCCCGTTTCGTCGCCGACCCCTCCGGTCCGGCCGGGGCCCGCCTCTACCGCACCGGCGACCTCGTCCGCCGACGCGCGGACGGGGCCCTCGTCTACCTCGGACGCTCCGACGACCAGGTCAAGATCAACGGCGTCCGCGTCGAACCGGGCGAGGCCGAGGCGGTCCTGCGCGCCCTGAACGGTGTCGCCGACGCCGCCGTCACCGTCCGCACCGCCCGGAGCTCCGGTGTCACCGCCCTCGCCGGGTACGTCGTGCCCGCGCCCAGACACACCCCGGACCCGGACCAGCTGCGCGCCCAGCTGGCCACCGCGCTGCCCCCGGCCCTGGTCCCCGCCACCGTCGCGATCCTGGACCGGCTGCCGCTGAGCGTCAACGGCAAGCTCGACCGGGGCGCCCTGCCCGATCCCGTGCCCGCCGCCGCCTCGGGGCGGCCCCCGGCCACCGAGGCCGAACTCGTCCTGGCCTCCGCTGTCGCCGACCTCCTGGGCGTGGCCGGAGGTCCGGTCCCCGCCGACGCCGACTTCTTCACCCTGGGCGGGGACAGCGTCACCTCCATCCGCCTGGTCGGCCGAGCCCGCGCCGCCGGGCTGGAGCTCACCGTGCGGGACGTGTTCACGCACCGAACCCCCGAGCGCCTCGCCGCGCACGCCGCGCGGAGCGCGGACCAGGAGCGGTCCGGGCCCGGCTCACCGGACCCGGCGGACCCCGGACCAGAACCGGCCCCGGCCCAGGGAGAGGAGTTCGCCGACCTCCTCGACGCGGGCGACATGGACCAGCTCCAACAGCTCTGGGACTCACGGGACTGAGCCGACTCCGGACCCCCTCCGGACCTCCGGGCCTCCGGACCCTCTCCGGGCCTCCGGATCGGACCGCCTCCGGCGCGTCCGGTGAAGGTCCGGGCGCACCCGCCCCAGCGCCACCCCACACCTGCCACACCAGCACCAACCAGAAGAGGACACCCATGAACGCCAGCGCCACGGGCCCGGGCGACATCCAGGACGTGCTCCCCCTCGCGACCCTCCAGGAGGGTCTGCTGTTCCACTCCGTCAAGGACGAGCAGCACCTGGACGTCTACACCGTCCAGAACGTCTTCGAGTTCACCCGCCGGGTCGACGCCACCGCCCTGCGCGACGCCGCGGGCACCCTCCTGCGGCGCCACCCGGCCCTGCGCGCCGGGTTCATGCACGAGGGCGTCGAACGCCCCGTCCAGTTCATCCCGCGTGAGGTCCCCGTCGCCTGGCACGAGACCGACCTGTCCGACCTGCCCGCGGTGGAGGCCCGCCGCCGGTTCGAGCACATCCGCGTCGGCCAGCGCGAGCGACGCTTCGACCTCTCCCGGCCGCCGCTCATCCGGCACGTCCTGGTCCATCTGCCCGACGACCGCGATGTCCTCGTCCTCACCTTCCACCACATCGTCATGGACGGTTGGTCCGGCGAGCTCTACAACGCCGAGCTGATGGACCTGTACCTGCGCGGCGGGGACGACGCGGGGCTGCCCGCGCCCCGTCCCTACCGCGACTACCTGGTGTGGCTGGCGCGCCAGGACCACCAGCGCTCCGTCGACGCCTGGCGCTCCGCCCTGGAGGGTGTCGAGGAGGGCACGCTCGTCTCGGCCGCCGACGCCGGGGACACCACGATCATGCCCCGCACCGTCGACGGGGTCGTCGCCCCCGGCCTGGTCGGCCGCCTCACCGCGCTGGCACGCGACACCGGGGTCACCCCCAACACGCTCTTCCTCGCGGCCTGGGGCCTGGCCCTGCGTTCCCACACCGGTGGTGACGACATCGTCTTCGGCAGCACCGTCGCCGGGCGCCCGCCCGAGATCGAGGGGGTCGACTCGATCGTCGGCGTCTTCTTCAACACCGTGCCGGTCCGTGTGCGGGTCCGCCCCGCCGAGACCGTCCGCGACCTGCTCGTCCGCCTCCAGGGAGAGCAGGCCGACCTGCTCCCGCACCACCACGTGAGCCTCGCCGACATCCAGGGGGCGGTCGGCGGACAGCGGCTCTTCGACTCGCTCTACGTGCAGCGCAACATCCCGCGCGACGACGAGCGCTACCAGAGCGTGCGCGAACGGACCGGCCTGGAGTCGGTCACGGGCAACGACGCCACCCACTACCCGCTGACCTTCGTCGCCCAGCCCGGCGACGAACTGCGGCTCAGCCTCGCCTACCGGACCGACGTCGTCACGGCCGAGACCGCGCAGGACCTGTACGACCGGGTCGTGCGGCTGCTCGAACAGATCGCCGCGCAGCCCGGGGCCCCGGTCGCCGACCTCAACGCGCTCTCCGCGCAGACCGCCAGCACCGCCCTCGAACTGGGGGAGGGGGTCCGCCGCGAGCTTCCCGACACCACCCTCGCCGGGATCTTCGAGGAGTCCGCGCGCCGCGCCCCCGAGCGCACCGCCCTGGTCACCCGGGACGAGAGCCTCACCTTCGCCGAACTCGACGAACGCGCCGAACGCCTGGCCCGCCTGCTCGCGGAGTTCGGCGTGGGCCCGGAGGCCAGGGTCGCCATCGCGCTGCACCGCTCCGCCGACTGGGTGGTGACCCTGTTCGCGGTGCTCAAGCTCGGCGCCGCCTACGTGCCGTTGGACCTGGAGCACCCGGCGGCCCGGCTCGGCCATATGCTCGCCGACTCCGGCCCCCTGGTCACCGTCACCACCGCCGACGCCTCGAAGAACCTGCCCGAGGAGCGGGAATCCGGGGAGCGGGACTCCGAGGAGCGCGGCGGGGACGACTCCGGCGGCCGCCGCGTGCTCCTGGACGATCCGGGTGTCCGGGCGGACCTCGCCCGGGTCGACCTCTCCCGACCCCGGACCCCCGCCGCCCACCGGCCCGACCACCTCGCCTACGTCATCTTCACCTCGGGCTCCACCGGGCGCCCCAAGGGCGTGGAGATCCCGTACCACGGCCTGGTGAACATGCTGGTCAACCACCGCACGGAGATCTTCGACCCGGTGGTCGAGGCCCAGGGCGGACGGGTCATGCGGGTCGCCCACACCGTGTCGTTCTCCTTCGACATGTCCTGGGAGGAGCTCCTGTGGCTGATCGACGGCCACGAGGTGCACCTCATGGACGAGGAGCTGCGCCGTGACTCCGCCGCCCTGGTGGCCTACTGCGCGGACCAGGACATCGACGTCGTCAACGTGACCCCGTCCTACTGCGGACAGCTGATCGAGGACGGCCTCCTCGGCCGGCCCGCGGACACTGAAGGGGGCTCGGGGGGCTCTCCCACGGACGCACCGACGGACGCGGCCAGGCGCGGCGGCGCCCACCGTCCGCCGCTGGTCCTGCTGGGCGGCGAGGCGGTCAGCGCCACCGTCTGGGACACCCTCCGTGAAGCCGACAACGTGCTCGGCTACAACCTGTACGGGCCCACCGAATACACGATCAACACGCTCGGCGGCGGCACCGACGACAGCCGCACCCCCACGGTGGGGCGGCCCATCGCCAACACCGACGTCCACGTCCTCGACTCCGCCCTGCGCCCCGTCGCCCCCGGAGTCCCCGGCGAGCTGTACGTGACCGGGGTCGGCCTGGCCCGGGGCTACGCCAACCGCCCCGACCTCACGGCCGAGCGGTTCGTCGCCGACCCGTACGGCCCGCCCGGATCACGCATGTACCGGACCGGCGACCTGGTCCGCTGGGACGCCGAGGGGCTCATCGACTACCTCGGCCGGGCCGACGACCAGGTCAAGATCCGCGGTGTGCGCATCGAACCCGGGGAGGTGGTGGCGGCCCTGGAGGAGCACCCGGCCGTCGCGCAGGCGGCGGTGGTCGTCCGCGAGGACACCCCGGGCCTCAAGAGGCTGGCCGCCTACCTCGTTCCCGCCTCGGGCGCCGAGGTCGACACCGACGCGCTCCGCCGGGATCTACAGGGCACCCTGCCCGACGCCATGGTGCCCTCGGCCCTGGTCACCCTGGACCGGCTCCCGCTCACCATCAACGGCAAGCTCGACCCGGGCGCCCTGCCCGCCCCCGCGCTCACGGGCGGCACCGGCCGCCCGCCGCGCGACGACGTCGACCGCGACCTGTGCGCCGACTTCGCCGCCGTCCTCGGCCTGGACGGCGGGACGGGCGCGTCCGGGCCCGCCGCCCTCACCATCGACGACGACTTCTTCGACCTGGGCGGGCACTCGCTCCTGGCCATGCGACTGGTCGGCCGCGTCCGCAAGCGCACGGGGCAGCGGCTGCGCGCGGGCGACCTCATCGCCGCGCCCACCGTCGCCCGCCTGCGGGAGTACCTGGAGTCCCCGCGCCGTGAGGACCTCCTCGCCCCGGTGCTGCGCCTGCGGGAGGGCGGACGCAGGAGTCCGCTGTTCTGCTTCCACCCGGCGAGCGGGTTCAGCTGGTCCTACGCGGGGCTGGCCCCGCACCTGGACAAGGAGCGGCCCATCGTCGGCATCCAGTTCCCGGGTCTACGGGAGGACGACCTGCCGCCCACCATGGACGAACTCGTGGAGCGCTACGCCCGCCTCGTCCGTACCGTCCAGCCCAACGGTCCCTACCACCTGGTCGGCTGGTCCTTCGGCGGACAGATCGCGCACGGCCTCGCCACCCTCCTCCAGGCCGAGGGGGAGAAGGTCGCCTTCCTCGGGCTGCTGGACACCTACCCCACCGACTCCGAACCCGTCCTTCGGGCGGGCGGGGCCATGCCCGAGGCCGAGGCCGAGCAGGAGGCGTTGGAGTTCCTGCTCTCCAGCTCACAGCGCGACCTCCCCTCCTGGCTGAGAGCGCCCTACCGGCGGGAGGAGGTCGTGGAGTTCATGCGCGACAGCGACGGCGTCTGGGCCGACTTCGACTCCGACACCATCGAGCGCGTGGTCCGGGCCCGCATGTACACCAACGAGGTCATGTACCGCACCGGCTACCGCGTCTACGACGGTGACCTGCACTTCTTCTCCGCCACCGCCCAGCGCGAGCCCGACTCCGGCATCACCGCCGAGCTGTGGAAGGAGCACGTGCGCGGGGAGGTGCACGACACCGCCGTCGACCACCACCACGACGACCTCACCGGACCGGCCGCGCTCTCCGTCATCGGCCCGGTCCTCGACCGGGCGCTGAGGGGCGGGCGATCGTGACGCGGGCGGTCCGGCGAGGCGGGAGGGGAGCGCGAGAACGGGGGAGTCCGAGAACGGGGGAGTCTCACCCGAGAACGGGAGGGGAGCCTCACCCGAGAAAAAGCGGCCCCCGGGTTCCCCATTCTAGTAAGGCAAGGCTAGCCTTACTCTTGGTTCGGGTCCTCCCGCCGACGGGCACGCGAGGGTTCGCACGGCGCGAAGCTTCGCACCCCTGTCCCGAACCCCGCCCTGTCCCGAACCTCTCGGGCCCCACCCCGCGAACCCCACCGCCCCACCCCACTCCCACGAAAGCGAAGACCGTGAAACAGCTGACGACCCACCTCAGGGGAGGTGCCCCCATCGCCTGCGGTCTCGCCCTGGCACTGGCCCTCACCGCCTGCGGCGACACCTCGGACACGGCCGACGGCACCGACGCTGACGGGGCGACCGTCCAGGTCGAGACCGACTACGGCACTGTCGAGGTCCCCGAGAACCCCGAGCGGATCGTCGCCCTGGAGTTCGGAAACGAGATCCTCGTCGAAGCCGGGATCGACCCCGTCGGCGTGATCGAGCCCAACCCCGGACTCCACACCTCCGAGGAACTCGCCGTCCTGGAGGAGGCCACGGTCGTCCAGGCCTCCAGCCTCGAACTCAACATCGAGGCCATCGCCTCCGCCGAACCCGACCTCATCATCGGCGGCGTCCGCGAGCAGAGCCACGGGGACTACGAGGAACACTTCGCGACCCTCTCCGAGATCGCGCCCACCGTCCTGTTCGACTTCGAGGGCGCCGGACACGAACTCCGCGACATGAGCCTCCGGCTCGCGGAGGTCGTCGGCGACGGCGAACGCGCCCAGGAGGAGCGTGAGCGCTACGAGGAACGCGTCACCGAGATCAGCCAGACCCACGCCGACCAGCTCGAAGACCACACCTTCGCGGTGGTCTTCGGGGTCGACAACGAGTTCGCCGTCATCAACACCAACGCCTGGGGCGCCTTCATCCTCGACGAACTCGGCGCCGAGGCGGCGTCCGTCACCGAGGAGGCCGGGACCGACTTCGCCGCCTGGCAGTCCTACGAGAACATCGACAAACTCCAGGACGCCGACGTCGTCTTCTACGAGACCGACGTCGCCCACGAGCCCGACCCCTTCACCGCCGACCTGCTCCAGCAGGACCTCTGGCAACCCCTCACTGCCGTGGAGAACGACCAGGTCCACCCGCTGCGGTACAGCGCCGCGCGCACCTGGGCCCAGGGCAACGACGTCCTCGACCAGATCGAACAGGTCCTGGAGACCCTCTAGCCGCAGGCCCGTGCCTGCCGCAGGCCCGTGTCACACGCGACCCCAACGAAGGAGCGACCATGACCAACCCCTTCGACGACACCGAAGGCACCTTCCTCGTCCTCGTCAACGACGAGGAGCAGTACTCGCTGTGGCCCGGGTTCGCCCGGGTCCCCGAGGGATGGACCCCCGTCCACGGCCCCGTCTCCCGGGACGAGGCGCTCGGCTACGTCAACGCGCACTGGACCGACCTGCGCCCCCGCAGCCTGCGCGAAGCGCTCGCCTGACGGAACCGGTGGGCCCCTCACCCGGACGGGGCCCACCGCGACCGAACACCGGCAGACCGCGCGAGCGGACCACCGCCCGCCCCACCCGTGAAGGACTCCGTGAAGCTCTCCCAGCTGATGGTCGACATCAGCCCACTGCGCCTGAGCCGTGAGTTCAGGATCGTCTTCGTCGCCCGGCTCGTCTCCATCTTTGGGCTGGGGTTCGCGGCGGTGGCCCTGCCCATGCAGGTCTACGAGCTCACCGGGTCCTCGCTGCTCGTCGCCACCGTCCACACCACCTCGGCGGTGAGCGTCCTCGCGGGCACCCTCGTCGGCGGCATGCTCGCCGACCGCAGTGACCGGCGGCGCCTCATCGTGATCGGCCGCGCCTCGGCCGTCATCGGCTTCGGCGCCCTGGCCGTCAACACCCTCGTGCCCGCCGAACCCTGGCTCTGGGTGATCTACGCGGTCGCCGCCTTCAACGGCTTCCTCGGCTCCTTCAGCGCCGTCGCCCTCCAGGCGGCCGCCCCCGGGTTCGTGCCGCGCGACCGGCTCCCCGCCGCCGGGGCCCTGCTCGCCCTCAACGGGGAACTCGGCTCCGTCCTGGCGCCCGCGCTCGGCGGAGTGATCATCGCGGCGCTGGGGATGGGCGGGAACTACGTCGTCACCGCGCTGCTCTCGCTCTTCACCACCGTGCTCGTCTGGCGCCTGCCCCGCCTGGAACCCCCGGAGGAAAGCCGTGCCCAGCCGGTACTGACCGCCCTGCGGGAGGGTGCGGGGTTCGCGGTGCGGCACCGCGTCGTCGGGCCCCTGCTGTTGTTGGGCCTGGCCCAGATGCTCTTCGCCGCGCCCCAGGTGCTCATCAACGAGTTCACCGACAAGGTCCTCGGCGGCGGCCCCACCCTGGTCGGCCTCCTGTACACCGCGCCCGCGATCGGCGCGCTCATCGGATCGCTGACCAGCGGCTGGGCCGGACGCGCCCGACGCACCGGCGCGCTCCTGCTCGTCGCCGTCGCCCTCTGCGGGCTGGCCGTCCTGGGGCTCGGGGCGAGCACCTGGGCGCCGGTCGCCTTCGCGTTCCTGGTCTTCCTCGGCTTCGGGCAGGTCGTGGAGGAGATCCTGCGGTACGCGCTGCTCCAGTCCCACACCCCGGACCGCCTGCGCGGCCGCGTGAACTCGGTGTGGACGGCGCAGTCCACCGTGGGGAGTTCGGCGGGCGCGCTGACCCTCGGAGGGCTGGCCCCCGTCATCGGAGCGGCGGGCGCCATGATGGCCGGGGGAGCGCTCACCGTCGTCAGTGTCGGGGCGCTCGCGGTGGCCTTCGCCGGGCTGCGCACCGCACAGGTCCTCCGAGAACCCGAGATCGCCCCCGCCCCCGCAACCAGTCCGAACAGCAACCCCGAACCGCAGCAGGAGAAGCAGTGACCCACGAACGCCGCATCGAGATGTACCCCCTCAAGAGCCGCGTGCTCGAGGTGGCGGAGATCGAGCGGGTGACCCCCCGGATGATCCGCGTGCACCTGGAGGGTCCCGACTTCGAGGGGCTCCAGAGCGACGGCTTCGCCGACCACGTCAAGCTCTGGTTCCCCAACGAGGACGGCGACCACGTGCTCCCGGTCGTCGAGGGCGACCGCTGCCTGAACTTCCGGGCGGAGGGAGTGGTGTTCCGCGACTACACCGTGCGCCACCTCGACCACGACGCCCGGCGCCTGACCATCGACTTCGTCGCCCACGACCACGGCCCCGCCGGGCGCTGGGCCACCAACGCGGCGAAGGGCGACCGGCTCGGCGTCCTGGGCCCGCGCGGCACCGCCCACATCACCGGTGAGTTCGACTACCACGTCCTCCTCGTCGACGAGACCGCTCTGCCCGCGGCCGCCCGCTACGTGGAGGAACTGCCCGAGGACGCCACGGTCCGCGCCTTCTTCGAGGTCGCCGACGCCGACGAGGAGCAGCTGGTCCGGACCCCCAAGGACGCCGAGATCACCTGGCTGCACCGGGGCGACGCCGAGCCCGGCAGCACGGACCTGCTGTTGAGGGCCTTCGAGGCCCTGGAGCTGCCCGAGGGCGACGGCTTCGTCTACGCGGCGGGTGAGGCGGGCACCCTCAAGCCCATCCGCAGGCTCCTCAAGGAGCGCGGGTTCGTCCGCAACGAGACCTGCGAGGTCGACGGCTACTGGCGCCGCGGCACCGCCAACCTCGACCACCACGAGGACGACGACGAGTAACCGTCCCGATGACTACGGCGCACCCGGTCGCGGCTCAGACCGGGGCGCGGTCACCGGTGCTCGGCAGCCGGACCCCGGCCAGGGCCTCCAGCTGGTCCCACACCGACTCCAGCGCGTCCGGGGGAGGTGACTGGGTCAGCGGGTTCGGGGTCAGGCGGACCGGCCACCCCTTGACCCCGCCGCTCGGGGAGTAGAGGTCGCCTCCCTGGGCCCGGGGGTCGCTGAGGGCGCGCAGGGCGGACCAGGCCGCGGCGTCCTTGCCCTGGGCCCACAACGTGTAGGGGTTGCGCTGGATGGGGATCGTCTCGTCCCGGATCCCGGGGCGGCGCGGTGTCCGGGCGTCCACACCGACCCCCGGGCGCGAGACCAGTGAGGCCACCGGCGTACCCGCCGCCCTCAGCCGACGGTCGAGTTCGTAGGCGAACATCTCCGTGACCGCCTTGCTCCGGGTGTAGGCGAGGACGCCGACGCGGGAACCGTGCCGCACGTCCCGGACCCCCTTGCGCAGCAGGTCCACGAACGACGTCGAGGTGTGCACGATCCTCGCGGTCGCGCCGTGCTCACGCGCGGTTCGTGCCATGAGCGGGAGCGTCCCCGCCACCAGCCCCACGTTCGCTCGAACGTGGGTCGCCAGGAGCATCGACAGGCCGTCCGGGGTCCGGTCGGCGGCGCGCAGCGACATGGAGCCCCCGTTCAGCAGCAGCCCGTCGAGGCGTTCGTACTCCGCGAGCTCCGAGACGGCCGCGGCCGTCGACTCCGGCGACGCGAGGTCCAGGAGCAGCGAGCTCAGACTCGCGTCCGGCACCTGCGTGCGGATCGCGGCCTCGGCGGTGCCCAGACGTTCGGCCGAACGCCCCGCGAGCACGACGTGCGCGCCTGTTCCGGCGAGCCGTTCGGCCGCGAAGTAGCCGATGCCCGCGGTCGCCCCGGTCACCACCAGCGTGCGTCCGCGCTGTTCGGGCAGTACTTCGGGGTCCCAGTCCATGGCGCCTCTCCCATCAATCGGATGACTTATCCGCTTACTGTAACAGTAAATCGGATGAGCTATCCGATTCGGCTAGGATGTCCCCATGAACGCACTGCGCGCTGACGCCGCCCGTAGCCGCGAGCGCATCCTGGAGGTCGCGCGGCGGAGCGATCCCAAGGACCTCCGCCTCAACGAGATCGCCCGTGAGGCGGGTGTGGGGGTCGGGACCGTCTACCGCCACTTCCCCACGTCCCATGCGCTCGTCGAGGAACTCACCGTGGAGACCCTGGGCCGCCTGCGGGAGCTCACCGCGCGGGCCTGCGCCGACCCGGACCCGGGGCGCGGGTTCGACGTGGCCCTGCGCGCCGTGGTCGACCTGCACCTGGAGGCGGGAGGCCTCCAGGCGGTCCTGCTCGCCAACGACGACGTGAGCGAGGAGGTGGCGGCGCTCAAGGCCTCGATCTTCGGCGAGCTCACCGATCTGCTCGACAGGGCGAAGGAGAGCGGCGCGATCCGCGGGGACCTGACGACGGCCCAGGTCGAGCGCCTGGCCTGCGGGATCGAACACGCCATCCGCCTGGGGACGCCGGAGGACCGCGACGTCTTCGTGGACACCCTCGTCGCGGGCCTGAGGCCGCCCGCCGCGGCCCCGCCCGCACACTGATCCCGGCCCCGGGGCGAGGAACCGCCGCGCCCGACTCCCTCCGAGTCCGGCCCCGGGGCGACGGCCCGAGCCCGTGTCGGAGGAGTCGACGAGCTGGTCTCCGGCTTGAGCGGCCGAAGGGCCCAAGGGCAGCGGCCCCGTCGGTACGTCGGAAGCTCCGCGCGGGCTTGCGTGAGCCCGTCGGCCCGGGTTGTCTTACCGGGACCCACGCCCCCGATATCCCCATGAAGCAGGAGTCCCGGTGACCGAACGCGACCCCCAGGGACTGCTGAAGCCGATGATCGCCGCCGCGCTGTTGTTCGTCGGCGGTCTCGTGATCCTGCTGTCAGCGGGCCCGTTCACGGGTGATCCGGACTGGCAGAACCTGCTGGGTGGCGGGGTCATGGTGGGGGTGGCGGTGTTGTACTACCTGATGGTCCGGCGGATGACCCGGCGCCGGTGACGGACGGGTCCCGGCCACCCCGACCCGGTGCTGTCTGCCGTCAGGAAGTCGACCAGGACGGCGCACGTGGTGACGGGGTCGATCGCGGCGACCGGATGAGGGGATGACGAACGACCCCGTCGGCGCCTCCGAAAAAACACGCGGGACGTGTCTCGTCGGGAGGCGGCTCGAACACTCCGTGAGAGCGGGGCGGAGGGGGGCGTCTCACCAAAAAATGTACCAGTGTTTGTCGCACATGGTTCGGGGGTGTTTCCCCTTGTCCGACAGTGCTTCCGGGGCCGCCGAGTGGGCTCGCTGAGCCCGCTCCGACGCCTGGATGGACTTGCCACACGCCTCTCACGTGCTAAAACCTAGATGGGTTGGTGTTGCTACCAAACCCATAACGAATCGTTGAGAGGTGGTTCATGCATCTACTTCCCTCCGATACCGAGAAGCTTCTCCTGGCCGTCGCGGGCATGATCGCCCGAGACCGGCGGGACCGGGGTGTCAAGCTCAACCAACCGGAATCGGTAGCGCTGCTGTCCTGCTGGGTGATCGAGCGGGCCCGTGAGGGTGCCAGGGTGGCCGACCTGATGAACGAGGGGCGCACCGTGCTCTCCCGTGACGAGGTCATGGACGGGGTCTCCGAGATGATCCCCAACGTCCAGGTCGAGGCCACCTTCCCCGACGGACGCAAGCTCGTCACGATCACGGAGCCGATCCAGTGATCCCCGGTGAGATTCGCACCCGATCCGCTCCCCTCGACCTGAACGACGACCGCGAACGGCTGTCCCTCGTCGTCGTCAACGCCGGTGACCGACCCATCCAGATCGGCTCCCACCTGCACTTTCCGGACGCCAACCCCGCGCTGCGCTTCGACCGCGAGGCATGCCGGGGCTTCCGGCTGGACGTCCCCGCGGGCACCTCGGTCCGCCTGGAACCCGGCGTGAGCCGCACCGTCGAACTGGTCGCCTTCGGCGGCCGACGGTACGTCCCCGGCCTCCAGATCCGCGATCTGAGCAAGGAACCCAAGACCGGCGAGCGCGTTCCCCGACCGGTGGTCCCGTTCGGCACCCCCGGCGTCGACGTCCCCGAACCGGAGCGGGCCTCGGGCACCGCGATGCGTGTCGGCGAGGTCGACGCGCACGACGGCGACCCGGCCGAGGTGGTGCCCACCGAGGCCCCGCCAGGCGACCAGGACGCGACAGAGGACACTGAGGAGCAGCAGCCGTGAGCCGCATCGACCGCCGTGAGTACGCGCAGCTGTACGGACCCACGGTCGGGGACCAGATCCGCCTCGGCGACACCGATCTGTGGATCGAGATCGAGGAGGACCGCACCGCGGGCGGCGACGAGGTCGTCTTCGGCGGCGGCAAGACCATCCGCGAGTCCATGGGCCAGGGCATGACCCTGCGCTCCGAGGGCGCCCTCGACCTGGTCATCACCAACGTGGTCGTCATGGACCACTGGGGGATCGTCCGGGGCGACGTCGGCATCCGCGACGGCGACATCGTGGCCATCGGCAAGGCCGGGAACCCGGACGTCATGGACGGTGTGCACCCGGACCTGCTCATTGGTCCGGGCACCGACGTCATCGCCGGTGAGGGCAAGATCCTCACCGCGGGGGCGATCGACACCCACGTGCACTTCCTCAGCGAGATCGAGATGCACGAGGCGCTCACCACCGGTACGACCACGGTGATCGGCGGCGGCACCGGCCCCACCGAGGGCTCCAAGGCCACCACGGTCACGCCCGGCGCGCACGCGCTGCGGATGATGCACCGCGCCCTGGACAAGTTCCCGCTCAACGTCCTGCTGTTCAGCAAGGGCAGCACGGTCTCCATCGAGGCTCTGCGCGAGGACGCCCTGGCCGGGGCGGGCGGCTACAAGGTCCACGAGGACTGGGGCGCGACCCCGGCCGCGATCGACGCCGCCCTGCGCGGCGCCGACGAGTTCGGCCTCCAGGTGGCGCTGCACGCGGACTCCCTCAACGAGACCGGTTACGTCCAGCACACGCTGGAGGCGATCGCCGGTCGCGGCATCCACGTGTTCCACTCCGAGGGCGCGGGCGGCGGTCACGCGCCGGACATCATCATCACCGCCGGTGAGTCGAACGTGCTGCCCGCCTCCACCAACCCGACCCTGCCGTTCACGGTGAACACCGTGGACGAGCACCTGGACATGCTCCTGGTGGTGCACCACCTGAATCCGCGTGTCCCGGAGGACCTGGCCTTCGCCGAGTCGCGCATCCGTGCCTCCACGATGGCGGCCGAGGACGTCCTGCTGGACATGGGGGCGATCGCGATCACCTCCACGGACGCGCAGGCGATGGGCCGGATCGGCGAGCTGATCTGCCGCACGTGGCAGGTGGCGCACGTGATGAAGAACAAGTACGGTCCGCTCCCCTCGGAGCTGCCCGCCGACAACGCCCGCGCCCGCCGGTACGTCGCGAAGTACACCATCTGCCCCGCGGTGGCCCACGGCATCGACCACGTGGTCGGTTCCGTCGAGCCCGGGAAGATGGCCGACCTGGTGCTGTGGGACCCCGCGTTCTTCGGTATCCGGCCCTCCGCGGTGATCAAGTCCGGTGCGATCGTCGCCGCTCCGCTGGGCGACCCCAACGGCGCCGTCCCCCTGCCGCAGCCGGTGCTGCTGCGCCCGACCCTGGCCGCGCAGCCCACGTCGGCGGCCGACCTCGCGGTGAGCTTCGTGTCGCCGATGGCGATCGACGACGGGCTGGCCGGGCGGCTGGGGCTCCAGCGCAGGCTGATGGGGGTGCGTCCCACCCGGGACGTCACCAAGGCGGACATGCCGAACAACACCGCGCTGCCGAAGATCGACGTGGACCCGGAGACGTTCGCGATCAGCATCAACGGTGAGTTCGTGAAGCCGCAGCCCGTGGACGTGGTGCCGCTCGCGCAGCGGTACTCGATGTTCTAGGCCGCCGTGTGAGCACAGGACTGGGCACACTGCTGCTGGCCGACGCCCGGCTGCCGGTGGGCGGACACACCTACTCGGCCGGGCTCGAACCCGCCCTCCTCGACGGCATGCCCTCGGACCGCGTCGCGGACTACATCGCGGCCCGCACCCGCACGGTCGGGCTGGTGGAGGCGGCGGCGTCGGTCCTGGCCCACCGGGCGGTCGGGGGCGCCGCCGCACCCGGCCCCGCCACGGACGGTCCCGAGGGGGTCGGCGTGGACGCCGGAGCCCTCGCCGACGTGCACGAGGCGCTGCTGGCCCGCTCGCCGAGCGCGCCGCTCCGGGACATCTCGGGGCTGCTCGGCCGGGGGCTGGTCCGCCTCGCCGACCGCCTGTGGCCGGAGCACCCGGCGGTGAAGGCGCTGCGCACGCTGGGCCGGGCCCCGCAGCGGCCGATCGCCCTCGGGGTGGTGGCCGCCGTCATGGGGTCGGATGAGGCCGAGGTCGCGCGGGTGAGTCTGTACGACGACGCCCAGACCGTGGCCTCCGCCGCGCTCAAGCTCGCACCCGTTGACCCGGTTGAAGCGGCCGGGTGGGTGCTCGGAGCCGAGGGGGTGATCTCCGCGTCCGTCGCGGAGGCGCTCGCGGTCCGGGGGCCCGACGACCTCCCGGCCCGTACCGCACCCCAGATCGAGGGGTGGTCCCTCGAACACCAACTCAAGACCAGGAGGATCTTCGTTGCCTGAACAGACCCAAGTGAACGAGGCCGCAGGCTCCACCACCGGCACCCGGCGCGCCATGCGCCTGGGCGTGGCCGGTCCGGTCGGAACCGGCAAGAGCACGCTGATCGCGACCCTGTGCCGTGAGCTCGCCGACGAGCTGAGCATGGCCGTGGTCACCAACGACATCTACACCGACGAGGACGCCCGCCTGCTGCGCGCGGCCGGGGTCCTGCCGATCGAGCGCATCCACGCGGTGGAGACCGGCGCCTGCCCGCACACGGCCATCCGTGACGACGTCACCCCCAACCTGCTGGCGGTGGAGGACCTGGAAGCGGAGTTCGCCCCGCTGGACCTGGTCGTGGTGGAGAGCGGCGGAGACAACCTCACCGCCACGTTCAGCCCCGCCCTGGCCGACGCGCAGATCTTCGTCCTGGACGTGGCCGGTGGCGGCGACGTGGCCCGCAAGGGCGGACCCGGCATCGAGCGCGCCGACCTGCTCGTGGTGAACAAGACCGACCTCGCCCCGCACGTGGGCGTGGACGCGGAGCAGATGGTGGCCGACGCCTCCAGCTCCCGTGGCGGTCTCCCGGTGCTGGCCCTGAGCCAGCACGACGACGTCTCCATCAAGGCCCTCGCCGGCTGGGTGCACCAGGTGCTGGCCGACTACCGCGCCGGTAGCCACGTGCCGCGCGACCCGGGCCCGATGGCCCCGCACACCCACGCCGACGGCACCTCCCACACCCACGAGGGTGACGGGCACAGCCACGAGCACGGATGAGTGAGACCGTCGCGGCCCGCGTGACCGTCGAGCGGGTCGGCGGGCGGGTGCGTCTGACCGACCTGTCCGGCGGAACGTACCTGCGGGCCCAACCCCTGGGCGTTCGGGGTGACACCGCGCGGGTGGCCCTGCTGGGGACCTACGCGTTGCTGCTCGCCGGGGACGACCTGCGGATGGAGATCACCGTCGGCCCCGGCGTGTGGCTGGAGCTGGTGGAGCCGTCCGGGATGGTCGCCTACGACGCCCGGGGAGGGGCGGCGAGCTGGCGGGCCGACCTGAACGTGGCCGACGGCGCGTGCCTGGTGTGGCGCGGCGCCCCGTTCGTGGTGAGTTCGGGGGCGGACATCACCCGGAACACGCGGGTGCGGCTGTCCGGCTCCGGTCGGGCGCTGGTGCACGAGACCCTGGTGCTGGGCCGCAGCTACGAGGCCTCCGGGGGGCCGCTGCGTTCGGTCACCCGGGCCGACGTGGACGGGCGTCCTCTCCTGGTGGAGGACCTGGACCTGCGTGACCCGCTGCTGTCCGCGGCCCCGGGGGTCATGGGCGGAAACCGGGTCCAGAGCTCCACCCTCCTGCTCGGTGCCCGACCGGAGCGGTCGGTGGGTGTGCGGGAGACCCTGCTGCACGGGCCCGGCGCGCTGGCGCGGGCGGTGGCCGAGCACGCCCACGAGGCGGACGCGCAGGTCGCCGACTCCTGGGAGCGGTGGCGGGCGGGGTTCGCCGATCCGGTCGGGTACGAGGGCGTGCCGGAGGACGTGTTCGCCTGAGGCCGCACGGACCACGAACCGCAACGGACCACGAAGGGCCGGGGAGCACGCTCTCCGGCCCTACGCCGCGTTCGGCCGCAGGGGGCCCGGCCACCGGTCTCACGCGGGGGTGTCGTCCGGGTTTCCCGCGACGGTCTGTTCAGAGCGTGAGCTGGCCGCGCGGTCGCCACTCGGTGGTCCACCCAACCAGTCACTCACCTGGTCAGGAGCCGGTGGGCCGGTGAGGCGACCGGTCGGGGCGAAACCCCGGGCCGGTGTCGGACGGTCAACCGCGTCTCTGACCGTTCGACCGGTCGGCTCGCGCCTCCACCCGTCCATCGGTTCGGCCCATCCCCCACCGGATCATTCGGGCGGAGGGCGGGCCGCTTGCCAGACGGCCCGCCCTCCGGTCAGTCGGCCAGTTCCTTGATGTCCACCACCTCGTGGGCCCAGGCGTCCAGCAGCGCGTGGTCGTGGCTGATCGCGAGCACGCCGACACCCTCGGCGGCGAGTTCGGACAGCAGGTGCGCGATGTTCGCGGTGGAAGCGGCGTCGAGCATGGCGGTGGGCTCGTCGCAGACCAGGTAGGCCGGGGCGGCGGCCAGCGCCCGCGCCACGCAGACCCGTTGCAGCTGACCGGCCGAGACCTGGTCGGGGTACCGGTCGAGCAGGTCCGGGGTCAGGCCCACCCGGCGCGCCAGATCGGCGGCACGGTCGGCCGCCTCCGCGCCGCGCGGACCGGACCGGCCCCGCGCGGAGAACGGTTCCGCGATGATCCGCCGCAGCGGCATCCTCGGGTCCGTGGCCGCCCCGGGCGACTGGTGCAGCAGACCCAGCCGACCGTCCATCCGACCCCGCCGGGTGGACAGTGACCGGTCGTCGACCAGCACCGTTCCCTCATCGGGTGGGCGCAGGCCAGTGAGGATCCGGGCCAGGGACGACTTGCCGCTGCCGGAGGGGCCGGTCAGCCCCAGGACGCGGCCCGGCGCGACGGCCAGGCTCGCCCCCCGCAGGACCACCCGGTCTCCGTAGCGGCAGGTGACGCGGTCAGCCACCAACGACATCGGTCTCTCCCGTCCGGTCGGCGAAGGTGTGGTCGTCGGGCAGGTCGGTCAGCTCCGGTGGCAGCCCCGGCAGCGGGTGCAGCCCGTGTGCGGGCAGCGCCGCCATCAGGGCTCTGCCGTAGGGGTGTTCGGGTTCGGACAGCACCCGCCGGGCGGGGCCCTGTTCCACGATCCGCCCCGCGTACATCACCGCCACGTGGTCGGCCACCTGCGTCGTCTCCAGCGCCTGGAGGTCGTGGGTGATGACCAGGACGGCTGTGCCGGAGTCGGCCACGCGTCTCAGCAGGTGCAGGACCTGCGCGGACAGTTCCGGATCCAGCCCGGCGGTGGGCTCGTCGGTCAGCAGCACCCGGGGGCGGCCGGCGAGCGCGGCGGCCGTCACCGCCCGCACCGCCATACCCCCGGACAGCTCGTGCGGGAACAACTCCGCCGCGTCGGCCTCCAGACCGACCCGTTCCAGCAGCCCGGGGACCGACTCCCCGGTGCCCAACGCGGAGACCACCTCGGCGATCTGCGGTCCCACCCGCCGCACCGGGGTGAAGGTCCCGGCCCCGGACTGCGCGGCCAGCCCGATCGCGCGCCCTCGGAGCGCGCGCCAGGCGGGTTCGTCGGCGCCGAGCATCTCCCGGCCGTCGACCAGCACGCTCCCGGAGGCGCGGGTCCCCGCAGGTGAGAGACCGCACAGGGTCGAGGCCAGCGTGGACTTCCCGGAACCGGACTCCCCGACCAGCGCGGTCAGCTCGCCCGCGCACAGGTCGAGGTCCACCTCCGTGGCAGCGTGCACCCAGCGGCCGTCGTCGGTGGGCAGCCGCAGGGTCAGGGACCGTACCCGGACCAGGGGAGGGGCGGTGTCGCCCGGGGCCCCGTCGTCCGGCCCCCCGCGGTCCGGGGACACGGTGACCTGTGGCGGGACCGAACCGCGTCCGCGCCGCCGACCGGGACGTCCGCCGTCCAGCGCCCGGGTCAGTCCGGCCACCGACAGCGTGGTGGCCACGAGCACACCGGCCGGGGCGGCCAGCGTCCACCAGGCCCCGGTGAACACGTCGCCGCGCGCGACCTCCAGCAGGGTGCCCAGGCTGGCCTCGTCGGGTGAGAGGCCGAGGCCCAGGAAGCTGAGCGTGGACTCGTGCCAGACGGCGTGCGGGACCAGCATCACCAGACCCACCGCGGCCTGCGGGAGCGCTGCGGGCAGCAGGTGCCGGTACAGCACCTGTCCCCGGGAGGCGCCCCACAGGTAGGCGGTCTCGACGTACTCCGAGGAGCGCACAGAGAGCATCTCGGCGCGCACGACGCGGGCGATCTGCGGCCAGTGGGTGAGCGCGATCGACGCGATGATCGCGGGCAGCGAACCGGGGTAGAGGGCGACGATGACGACGCCGATCAACAGGTGGGGCAGCGCGTTCACCCCGTCGGTGGTGCGCATGAGCAACCGGTCGACCCGGCCGCCCGCGGTGGCGGCGACCGCTCCGACCGCCACCCCCAGCACCGTGGCCACCACGGCGCACACCAGCGCCACCAGGAGCGACACCCGCAACCCCTCAGCGGAGCGAACGAACAGGTCGTAGCCGGAGTGGTCGGTGCCGAACCACTGTCCCGGGCCGGGGGGCAGCAGGGCTCGGGCGAAGTCGGCCGTCTGCGTCCCGGCCCACCAGGGGACCAGGACGGCGTAGCCGACGAGGGCGGTCAGGGTCGCGGCGGGCAGGAACCGGACGGTGCGTCGACGCGGTCGGGCGGCCGTCGCGCTCGTTCCGGGGCCGGGCTCAGACATCGGCGCTCACCCTCGGGTCCAGGAACAGGTAGGCGGAGTCGGCCAGCAGCGAGCCGAGCAGCACAACAGCGGTGGTGGCCAGGGTGAGGGCGGCCAGCAGCGGGAAGTCGAGCGACTGGGCCGAGGCGATCAGGGCCGCGGCGATCCCCGGCCACGCGAAGATCTCCTCCACCAGCACCGCGCCCACGACGAGTTCGGGCAGTCGCGCCCCCACGATCGTCACGAGGGGGGCGAGCGAGACCGGCAGCACGTGTCCGGTCACCACCCTGGCGGGGGACACCCCCCGAGCCCGGGCCGCACGGACCGGTTCCGATCCCCGGGCGCGGGCCACGGCGGTGCGCACCGCCAGCAGCAGCCACGGGAGCTGGGTCAGGGCGAGGGTGCAGGCGGGCAACACCAGGTGGGTCACCACCCCGCCGAGCGTGGGGGCCTCACCTGGCGCGGCGGCACCCGCCACCGGGGCCCAGCGCAGGATCACCGCGAACACGGTGACCGAGCCCAGGGCGAGGACGAACGGGGGGACCGCCTGGACCAGGACGCCGACGCGCGTGACGATCCGGTCCGGCCACGACCCCGGGTGGAGCCCGGCGACCGTGCCCCACACCAGGGCCGACAGCACGGCCACGGCCAGGGCGGCGCCGGAGAGCAGCAGGGTCCACGGGAGCCGCTCGGCGAACACCTCGGAGACCGGCATCGCGTACCCCCGGGACCAGCCCAGGTCCCCGTGGAGCAGGTCTGCGGCCCAGGACCACCAGGCCCGCCACCAGGGGACGTCGAACCCCAGCGCGGTGCTGAGGGACTCCCGCTGTTCGGCGGTGGTCCGCTGGAAGCCCGCCCCCAGGTAGGCGGCGAGCGGGTTGAAGGGGGAGCGCGCGGCGAGCAGGAACACCAGCGCGCTCAGTCCCACGAGCATCGGGAGCCCGAGGGCGACGCGGCGCGCCACCAGCCCCGCCAGCTCGCGGCGGCGGTCCCGCCACCGGGTCCGGTGCGACCGGATCCGGCGGACGGGGGAGGAACTCATCGTCGCCACTCGGCGAGGTTCCACCACGGCCCCCAGGAGACCCCGTGGGCGTGGGGTTCGAGCACGAGCGGGCCGCGGTCCCAGTCGTCCTCGGCGGCGACGTAGGTGTGGTCGACGAACGCCATGAACACGTACGTGGGGTTCTCGACGTAGGACCGCTGGACCCGGTGGTAGGCCTCGACGCGCTCGTCGGGGACCAGGCTCCGGCGGGCCTCCTCCAGGTCCTCGTCGACGCCCGGGATGGCGAAGTCGCCCGGGTTCTCGTAGGTGGGGGTGTCGGCCTCGCGGGTGTGCAGGGTGGCGTACACCTGGGTGTCCAGGTCGTAGGGCTTGTCGCCGCCGCCGAGCAGGATGCCCGCCTGGGTGGAGTTCTCACCCATCTCGTCCCAGGAGGCTCCCTGGATGTAGACCTCGATCCCCAGCGGCTCCATCTCGGCGGCGAAGGCCGTGGCGAGGTCGCGGCGCAGGTGGTCCGAGGCCAGGTAGTACAGGGTGAACTCGGCGCGGTCGCCGTCACGGACACGGACGCCGTCCGGGCCCTCCTCCCAACCGGCCTCGTCCAGGAGCTCGGCGGCGGCGTCGGGGTCGTACGCGAAGACGGCCTCCGGGTCGTGCGCCTCACCGTAGACGTCCGGGACCGGGGTGTGCGCGGGGCGCCCGTGACCGGCGAGCACGTTCTCCACGATCCCGTCGCGGTCCACCCCGAGGTTCATCGCGAGCCGGGCGTCCGGGTCGGCGGTGAAGGGGTGGTCCGAGGGTAGGGAGAGGCCGCGCCACTCGGCGGTGCGCACGGGCAGGACCTCGGAGCCGTCGACGTGCGCGAAGGTCTCGGCGGTCACCGGGGGAAGCACGGTGCCGTCGATGTTGCCCGCCCGCATGCGCTGGGCCCGGGTGTTGTCGTCGGGGACGGAGAGGATGACCAGCTCGGTGACCTCGGGCGCGGTGCCGTGGTACTCGGGGTTGGCCTCGAACACGGCCTGGTCGGCGCTGAGGTCGGACAGCACGTAGGGGCCGGTGCCCACCGGTGCGCGGTTGCGTCGGGAGTCCGCCGCCGGGCCCGGGGTGATCTCCTCGGACGGGGTGACGCCGAGGGTCAGCCGCGCGGGCATGGCGTAGTAGGGGTAGTTGAGGGTGAAGCGCACGGTGTGGTCGTCGACGGCGGTGACCGACTCGATCATCGAGTAGGAACCGGCGACCTCCGACGCGGTGTCGGGGTCCAGCACGGCGGAGTAGGTGGCCACCACGTCGTCCGCGTCGAGGGCGGAGCCGTCGGAGAAGGTGACGTCGGTGCGCAGCTCCACGTCCCAGACGGTGTTGTCCTCGTTGGGTTCGGGAGCGGAGGCGGCGAGGGCGGGGACCAGTTCGGGAAGTGCGTCGTCGCCGGAGGACTCGGGGCGCAGGAGGCCCTCGAAGATCGGGGAGACGCCGAGTTCGCCGTAGCCGTTCACCGGGTCGAACTCACCGAGGGGCTGGGCGTCGGCGAGGACGATGCGGGTCGGGGTTCCCGTTGCGTCGGCCTCGGTGGAGTCGGTGCAGGCGGTCAGTAGAAGGGTCGGGGCGAGAGCGGTCGCGAGGAGGGCGCGTGTCGGGACGGTTCCGTTCATTCACTGCTTCCTTGTGGGAGACGTGGTCTTTCGATGGCGAAAAGTTGACCATCTGATCAGATGATAAGGTATTGGTCGTTTCCGTCGGCCACGTGTTCGACCAGGACCCCCTCCGAACCGGAGGCGGCGCCCCGGCCGCCCCGCGAGGCCGGAGACGACGGTCACCCTCCGGGACCCGATCGGGGATAATGGACCCGATGACCTCCCACAGCGATGCCTCTTCGGAGCACCACATCGACATCGGAGCCTGGGCGGACCGCTTCCGCCTGCTCGGCGACCCGACTCGTCTGCGCCTGCTGGCCGCGATGCACCAGGCGGGCCCGGCCCAGGCCTCGGTCGGGGAGCTCGCCGCGACGGCCGGGATCACCGACGTCGCCGCGTCCCAGGCGCTGAGGACACTCCGCCTCCAGGGCTGGGTCCAGGACGAACGGGACGGGCGCACGGTGCGCTACACACTCGTGGACACCACGGTGCACTCGCTGCTGCACCTGATGGGCGCCGAACACTGAGAACGCCGCCGGGGCGAGTGCGTCGCGCACCCGCCCCGACGGCGTTCCCCCACGCTGCCCCTAGTCGATCCGGAACAGCGTGGTGGTGCCGGAGACCTCGTTGGCCACGACCAGCACCGGGACGCCCGGCACCGGGGAGTCACCGGCGCTGATGAAGGTCAGACCCTCCGCGCCCAGGTCACCGGCCTCGCGGCTGGCCGGGTCGGCACCGAAGTCGCGGTTGTTGAGGTACTGGGTGAAAGTCACGTCGCGCGGGTCGGTGACGTCGTAGACCATCACCCCGCCCACGCGCTCCAAGCCCACGAAAGCGTAGGTGCGGCCCTGCACCTTTCCCAACGCGACTCCCTCGGGCTCCGGGCCCTTGTCGTCGCTGCGGCCGTCGAGGTTGTTCTCGCGGTGGTTGGAGTTGAAGAACTCCGGTGCGGCCTCGGCGGTGATCCGCTCGAAGTCGGAACCGGAGTCGAACAGCTGCTCGCCGTCCGCACCGAAGATCGAGAAGGACCGGCCGCCGAACGAGTGGATCTCCTCGTGGCAGGAGCCGTCCTCGCGCAGCCCCTCGGCGGTGCTGACCGAGAGCCGTCCCAGGTTGTGGTCGGCGGTCAGATCCTCGATGGTTTCGATCCCCTGGTCGTTCTCCTCCAGGAACTCCCGGACGCGCGGGGCGTCCTCGCACAGGTCCAGGTTCTTCAACCGGGTCTCCTCCGAGTAGCCGTCCCAGTCGCGGGCGTCGCCCTCGTTGGCGGTGACCAGCAGGGTCTGCCCGCGCCAGCGGTAGGTGTCGAAGCCGTCGGGCTGGTACATGCCCCGGATCGGCCAGTTGGCGATGGTGATCCCGCCGTCGCGGTCGGAGACGTCCAGCTCGTTCCCGGGCTCCATGTGGTCCTTGGTGCCGAAGGGGACGATGTCGGTGATCTCCGCCTTCCGCAGGTCCAGGACGGCGAAGGCGTTGGCCTCCTGGAGCACGACGTGGGCGCTGTGGTTGGTGTCGGCCACGATGTACTCGGGTTCCAGGTTGCGCGCCACCCGTCCGGGGGTGCCGGGCTCGCCGGTGGACAGGTCCGGGCCGTACACGCGCACGTCCGGGTGGAGCTCACGGCCCTCGTCCCACGCGCGGAAGTCGGCGGTGCGCACGTCGTCCTGGGTGAGGTTGGCGGGCCTGCGGTTCACCGGGATCACGCTCACGGAACCCTCGGGGTCGACCGTGACGTCATCGTTGGGCTCTCCCTCGTTGGCCACCAGCAGGGTGCGGCCCTCGGCGGTGAAGGTCAGCATGTCCGGCAGCGCGCCGACCCTCAGGGCGTTCACCGACCGGCCCGCGGTGTCGAAGAGGACCACCCAGCCGTCGTCGGTTCGGTCGGCGGCCTCCACCGCCACGGCCACCACGTTCCCGTGGACGGCCACGGAGTTGGCGGCCCCGCCCCGCTCCACCACGGACCCGTCGGCCGCCCGGACACCCGCGGTCTCCAGGTCCAAGAGCTTCTCGGGCCGCTCCGGGTCGGACACGTCCAGGACCTCGACCACGGCCGCGGCGGCGTTGACCACGAACAGGCGCTGCGTGCGCGGGTCGTGGGCGACGATCTCCGCCCCCGAGGCGTCGAACACGTCGGCGTGGTAGGTGCCCAACACGGACAGCTCGACGGCCCCGGTCGCCTCGGGACCCCCGTACGAGGGCGCCTCGTCGGCGTTGACGGGGACGGCCAGGGTGAGGCCGAGGGCCAGGACGGCCGAGGCGGTGAGGGATCTGCGCATGCTGCTTCCTGGAGGTTCGGGGGAGGCGGACGCGGTCGCGTCCGCGCCGAGCCAACCAGGGGAGGGCGATCCCGGGCCGAACGTCCGGTGTCCTGTGGATGAAGCCCGTGATTCGGGACGCTCGACCAGCTCTCTGATCTGCCCGGACTCGCTCCCCGGCTCCGCATGTCTCACTCCCAGGCGAGGCGGCGGGCCGTGGTCACCTCCAGGGGGGAGCCGCCGAAGTGGGCGGCGAGCAGGGCCCGCCCCTCCTCGGAGCGGGTGTGCACCACCGAGCCCCGGGACACCCACCGGCGCCACGCCCGCTCGAAGGCGAGCGCGCCCTTCCTGTTACGGGCCAGGGCGGAGGGCACCGCGTGGAAGACCGGCACGGTCGTGTCCTTCGGCGTCACCCCGGAACCCGCACCGGTCCCGTCCCCCTCCTGGGCGGTGAGGACGTGCCGGGGCACCAGGTAGCGCAGATCTCCCACCAGCGGGCCCAGGGTCTCGTCCAGGGATTCGGCGAACAGCTCCGCCGAACCCGGGTCGGCGAGCGTGAACCGGTACACCCCGTCGGTGTCCACGTGGACACGGACCCCCTCGGCGCCGGTGTCCGAGCGGCCCGCCCAGTGCAGCGCGTCGGCCACCGCGCACGCGTACCGCGAGGTCCCCACCGGTTCGCGGGCCAATGAGCGCACACGAGCGGCCTCCCGCTGCCTGCGCAGGGTCTCCCGGCGGACCCGGAGGGAGTCGCGCCACCAGTGGACCAGGGCCGCCAGGCCGAACCCGGCGGCCGCCGCGAGCAGCCCGAGCCCGAGGGGAGCGAACACCAGGCAGAGCGCGGCGATCGCGCCCGGGACGAGGGTGGGCACCAGATGCCGGGCGGGCGGTGTGTCGACCGGTTCCGGATGGATCACCTGATCCCCCACCAGCACCTCGGGCGCCGCGGGAAGCGCCAGGTCCATGCCCGCCTCCGGAACCTCCACCGGCATCGCCCGCCCCTCGTACACCCGCAGCGTGGGCAGCAGCACGTCCGCGTAGCCGGTGCCCAGCCGCCACCGGGCCCGGGTCCCCTCGCGGTCGGCCGCGCGCCCGAGCATCCGGCGGTTGACCCGACGGGGGTCCTCGGGCGGGTCGTACGGGGACAGCCCCGGGTCCACGTGCGCCACCCCGCTCATCACCCCGCCGTCGGCGCCCACCCCCAGGTAGCCCTCGTGCTTGCGCACGAACCTGTTCCAGTCGGCGGCGCCGCGCGGGTGCTCGTGGCTCACGCACACCACCGTCCAGGTGTGCGCCACCTTCTCCGGCCACGCCGGGTCGAGGCGCAGCGCCCGTCCCCGGCTCTGAACGACCGCCGTGGGGGTGGTCGCGGTGGTCAGGTCCACCACGGTGTTCACCCCGCGCGCGTCCCACCCCTCGCCGAGCAGCGCGCGCGTGCCCACCAGCACCTGGCAACCGCCGGACTCCAGGAAACGCGTCACCACCCCCACCCACGTGCGGGAGGTCCATGCCCCTTCCACCGTGTGCAGGCCGTCGGTCTCGCGCAGGGCCAGGTCCACCCCGGGCAGCTCGGACCGGGCGA
Source organism: Nocardiopsis sp. L17-MgMaSL7 (assembly GCF_003182025.1). Classification (NCBI taxonomy): domain Bacteria; kingdom Bacillati; phylum Actinomycetota; class Actinomycetes; order Streptosporangiales; family Nocardiopsidaceae; genus Nocardiopsis; species Nocardiopsis sp. L17-MgMaSL7. The sequence goes on from NZ_QGTF01000011.1 coordinate 195,440, forward strand.
ACTCCAGGAACGCGGCGCTCGTGCCCGGCCCGGTCGCCACGGTGCGGCCGGTGACCAGGACCGGGTCCAGGCCGCGGGTGCGCGGATCGGCGGCCAGCTGGCTGACCTGGAGCCAGGCCGACCCCGCGTCGTCGGAGAGCACGCCCCGGAGTGCGGCGGGGGAGCGGGCGGAGGCGCGTTCGTGGTCGCACAGGACCAGCGCGCGCAGCCGCGGGCCCACTGCGTCCTTCTCCGCGGCGAGGATCTCCACCGTGGCCAGCGACTTCGCGGCGCTACGGGCCAGGACCCGGTCCACCGGGGAGGCGCCGCGACGGACGCCGTTGCGCGTGAGGTGGTAGCCCACGGAGGGCAGGGCGGCGCGGACCCGGTCACGCGCCTCCCGGTCCCTCGCCGAGGACGGGTCCAGGCAGTGCCTCGCGTAGTCGCCGATCAGCGCCGTCCAGTCCTCGGCCTGCGGCGGGTGCCGGTGGCGTTCACGCACCCTCGCGCCCTCGGGCAGCGCGACCAGGCCCCGGTGGTGGAGGCGCAGCACGGCGTCGGTGAGCTCCGGTTCCCGCACGGCCAGGGCGCCCCAGTCCACACGGCCGCCCTCCCGGGCCTCCCGGGAGACGAAGCGCGCGTCCAGCCAGGGCAGGAAGTCGGTGGTGGCGAACCCGGGGGCGAGCAGGTCCGTGCACATCTCCTCGAACCTCGCCGCCTGACCGGCCAGGTACTCGTGCTCGGTCAGGGTGGGTTCGGTGACGTGCACGAGTTCGGCGAACGGGGCCAGGTATCCGTCCCGGACGAGCGCGGGGATGGACGCCCCGGTCACGGGAGGGCCGAAGAGCCGGTCGACCAGGTCCTTCTCCGTGGCGGTGAGGCTCGCGGCGGGGGTCCCGGTCAGCCCGATCACGTGGGCGTCGGGGAGTTCGTCGAGGATCTCGGCGAGCAGGCGCCCCCACACCTGGAGGAGGTGGTGGCACTCGTCCAGCAGGAGCGTGAGCGGACCGGCGCCGTGCAGGGCGTCCACCAGGGCCCGCCCGTTGGTGTGCAGTCGGTCGCGGACCGGGGTGGCCGAACGCCCCTCCTCGTCGGTCTCGGCGTCCGGGTCGAAGACGGCCAACGACTGGTAGGTGAGCACGTTGACGGCGTGCCCGAGGTCCCGTTCGCTTCCGGCGGTGCGGCCCTCGGGCCGGTCGAACCCCTCCCAGTGCCGGATCCACTGCCCCTGGATGGCGGTGTTGGGGACCAGGACCACGGTCCGGCGGCCCAGGCGGCGGGCGGCCTCCAAGCCGACGAGGGTCTTGCCGGAGCCGGGAGGGAGCACGATCCAGGTCCTTCGGGCCCCGTCCGACCAGCGCCGGTCCACCTCCGCGAGCGCCTCGCGCTGGTAGGGGCGCAGCTCGCCGGGCCAGGCGGCGCCACTCAGCGGTGCGGTGTCCGGTGCTGGCCCGGTCTCGGGCGGCTCCCCGGTCTGCGACATCGCTCCAGCCTAGCCAGGGGCGGTCCGGTGCGCCCCCGCCGGGCCTGGTCGGACGGTGGCCCCGGGTCGGAGATGGGCCCAGGGTCAGCGGGTGGACCCGGGGCGGAGGGTGAGCCCGAGCCGGAGGGTGGGTCCGCCGTCGCGGGCGGACCTACCGCGTCCCTCACTCCGAGCGCAGCCCCTCCGGGCGCATCGTGCGCAGCAGAGCGGGGATCGCCAACAGGGTGGTCAGGAACGCCACCCCCACGCCCGCGCCCACGATGACCAGGGTGTCGATCGGGGTGAAGGCCAGGGGGATCCCCGCCACCCGTTGCACCAGGAGGCCGAGCGCGGTCCCGACCGTCGCAGCCAGGGCGACGCCCAGGAGCACGGGCAGCGTGGTCTGCCACAGCACCGAGGCCACCAGCGTGCTCCGCCGCGTGCCGAAGGCGGTGAGGACCGCGTGCACCCGCCTGCGTCCGCGGACCTGCTCGACCGTGCCCACCACCAGACCGGCGGCGATGACCGCCAGAGAGGCCAGGGCGCCAGCGATGAGCGCGTCACGCATGTTGATCATGGCTGAGTAGGTGGCGCTGAGCATGGGGAAGCCCACGTGTGACGTCGGGTCCAGAGCCACGACCGCGAATCTGAGCTCATCCTCCATCCCGGGGACGGACGGGTCGACTCGGATCCAGACCGAACTCCGTGTCGCGATCTCCCCTGGCAGCACGGCGGCCTCGGGGGTGGCGAGGACGACGTCCCGTGCCGTGTGCCCCCAGGCGTTCCAGGGGTGTTCGACCAGCGGTCCCTCGAACTCGGTGAGCCGGGGCACCGTCCACGCGCTCTCGGCCCTCTCGTCTTTGGGCCGGACCGTGACCGTGTCACCGGCCGCCAACCCCGGCACCCCGCTGAAGGCGTCCCCGGGGGAGCACTCCGGCAGGTCGGCCATCTGCCGCAGAGCGGCGCAGTCGGCGACGTGCACGACGACGTCGGCACCGCTGTCGGCGACGCCCCACACCGTGCTGAAGGCCACGGCCTCCTCCACTCCGGGGACCTCCGACACAGCGGCGACGGGGTCGTTGTCGGGCGGAGGCATCATCAGGTCCGCCTGGATCTGGAACCCGGACCCCCCGAACTCGTCCTCCGCGTACGCCTGCGTGCGGGTCTCCGCCCGCACCACCGTCGACTCCGCCCAGGCGTTCGCGAACAGGCTCTGCAACGCGATGGCGCCCGCGACGGTCACGATGATCCCGCTGACCGCGCGCGTGGGGCCGCCGCCCGCCGCCCCGAGACGGCGCAGGGCCAGCTGGAGGGAGAGGGGGCCGCTCGAGGCGCGTCCGAAGACACGTTCCACCAACCAGGGCAGTGCGGCGGTCGTGCCGAACAGGACGGCCAGGAGCCCGATCGACACCAGGGGCAGCCACGCGGCCCCGGTCAGGCCGAGACGCCTGGATATCTCGAAGTCCATGCTCAGGACGATGAGGACGACCCCGAGCACGAGCAGCAGCAGACGCCACCACAGCCTGGGGCTCGGCCGTTCGGCGCGGCGCACCGTACCGAGCGGATCGACCACCACACCCTTCATGGAACCGAGTACCACCCACAGGGAGAGCATCGGGACCCCGACCAGGACCAGGAGCGCGAGCAGGGGCTGGGGTGTCACGTCGGCGGTGAAGAGTCCCGAGGACACCGAGACCGACTCCACGATCGGGCGCCCCAGGAAGAAGATCCCCGTTCCCAGAGCCAGGCCGAGCGCGACCCCAGGCAGGGTCTCACCGGCCGCGATGCGCCGGGTGGCCCGCCGGTCGGCGCCCATGAGCCGCAGCGCGGCCAGGCGGCGGTCCCGCTGCTCGCCACCGAAGCGCACGGCCGCGCCCAGGAACACCACGACCGGGGTGAGCATGACGACCACGCCCACCACGCCGATCAGCAGGATGACCGTTCCCTCCAGGACGGCACGGGGTTCGCCGCCGTACTCGGTGACGCGGATGCCGGCGTTCTCCAGGGAGAGGTCCGCGCTGCCGAGGTAGAAGGCCAGCTCGCCAGGGCCCATGAGGCCCTCGGGTCCGATCTCCCCGACGACGGTGTGGTGGTCGAACCCCTGGAGGAGGGCCTTCGCCTCGGGATCGCCGAGGAGGTCGGCCAGAGCGGGGGAGAGCACGATCTCGCCGTGGCCGGGGATCTCGGCCAACCCCGGCGGGAGCGGGGGGTCGGACCCCTCGGCGCGCACCACCCGCCCGTGGATGTCCCGCCCGTCGTACTGGGTGTCCGCGAGGCCGACCAGCAGGGTGTCGTCGCCAGCGGGGGGTTCCGGGTAAGGGGCCACCTGGTAGTCCATGCGGTCAGCGTGCCGCTGGGCCAGGTTGTCCAGGATGGTCGGCAGGGACGCGGCCAGGAGGAGGGCGGCGGTGGCCACGCCGACCCCGATCGCCGTCAGCACGGTCCGCAGGACCACCTCCCGGCCGCCGCGCAGGGACAGTTGCGCACCCAGCGAGAGGTCTCCGAGGATGGAGGGGCGGTCCCTCTCCGTGTCGCTCCCGCGGGGGGAGCGCTCACGCGGGCTCATCCCAGCCCTCCGACGTCCCGGGTGCGGCCGTCCCGGCACACGACCTCGCGGTCCGCGTAGGCGGCCACCCGGGGTTCGTGGGTCACCACGACGACGGCCGCCCCGCTCTCCCGGGCGGCGTCGGTGAGCATGCGGATCACCCGTTCCCCGTTCAGGGAGTCGAGGGCGCCGGTGGGTTCGTCGGCGAACACCACGCGTGGGCCGGTGATGAGGGCCCGGGCCACCGCGACCCGTTGTCCCTCACCGCCCGAGCACTCGCCGGGGGTCCTGCGCGCCAGCTCGCCCACGTCCAGTCGGTCCAGCCACTGCGCGGCCGTACGTTCGGCCCGGCGTCGCGAGCTGCCGCCCAGCCTCAGGGGGAGGGCGACGTTCTCCAGGCAGGAGAGTTCGGGGACGAGCTGGCCGAACTGGAAGAGGAAGCCGAACTCGGAGCGGCGCAGGGAGCTGAGCCGGGTGTCCGAGGTGTTCACCAGGTCCCGCCCGTCGTACTCGATCCCCCCTTCGTCCGGGCGCACCACACCGGCCAGGCAGTGCAGGAGGGTGGACTTCCCGGAGCCGGAGGGGCCCATGATCGCCACGATCTCACCCGGGTACAGGCTCAGGGAGGCGTCCTCCAGGGCCCTGGTGAGACCGAAGGACTTGCGTAGCCCCGACGCCACGAGCAGGGGTTTCCCGGCAGACCCGGGGAGCTGGTCGGGGAGGGGGTGGGGTGTGGGAGGGGTCATCGGCCGCGCACCTCTCCGGCGAGGTCGTTCAGGCGGGCGGCGGTGAGTTCGAGCCAGCGCAGGTCGGCTTCGAGGTGGAACAGCGCGTGGTCGCAGATGAGCTGGTCGGAGAGGTCCCCGCCGGTCTTGCGGCGGGTGAGTTCGCGCATCTGGCGCAGGTGCTCGGCGCGTTGCACGTCGAGGATCTGGTCGGCCGGTCGGCCGGTGAGGAGGGCCAGCACGACCTTGGTGTACAGGGTGCTCTGGAGGTAGGGCTCAGGGCTCTCCGGCTGAGTGAGCCACTGCTCGACGTCGGTGACCCCGGCTTCGGTCACGGTGTACCGCTTGCGTTCGGGTCCGGCGCCGGGCTCGACGGCGTCCACCTCCACGAGCCCGTTCTTGAGGAGACGCGAGAGGGTCGCGTAGACCTGCCCGTAGGCCAGGGGCCGTTTGGTGGCGAAGCGCTCGTCGTAGGCGCGCTTGAGGTCGTATCCGTGCTGGGGGCGGGTTTCCAGCAGCCCCAGGAGAGTCTGGCCGAGTGACATGGGTCGACTATACACAGGAGGTATACATGGTGTGTATAGAGGCCGGGGCGGCTGCACGGTCCAGGGGTGCGGGAGGGGCGGCCCGGAGGCAGGGCGCGGATTCCGGTCACCGGAACGGAGGCTGGCCGGGGGATCGCCGGTGTGGGTGGTGTTGCCCAGGGGACAACGCGCCTGGGCGGTGGTGCGTGAGGCCACGACGGGGTTCCGTGAGCCGGAGGCGTTCCGGGGGCGCCAGTGCGTGCGGCGTCGGCGGTGTCGGCCGGGCGTCACCGGTTCGGGCGCGCGGGCAGGGACCGCCGGCCCGGCGCGCGACCGGGGCCGCGGCCCGGGAAGCCGCCCGGGCCGTCAGTGCTGGTGCTGCTCGTCCTGTCTCGGGACGCGCTGGGCGTCCTCCTCGGCGCGAGCGGCGCGGCGCAGGCGGTGCCAGGAGGTGGCCCAGCGCAGGCGTTCACCCTCGTCGGTGCCCACGCAGGCGGTGACGAAGGCCATCAGGAACACGTACCCGGGCAGATCGGAGCCCTCCAGCGCACGCTGGAACTTGGCGGCGCTGACCACACCGCCGCACTTGTACTCCAGCTCCAGGTACGACCAGCCGCCAGCCCAGGAGAGGTAACGGCGCATGGTGAGGAGGAACTCGGCGGGGGTCCGCGCGTCCATGGGGTTGGGGCGCCGCTCGGGATCGGGGCGCACGCTCTCGACGGGGTCGATGGGGAGGGTCATGTTCTCGGAGGGGACGCGGTCCAGCCAACCGGTCCGGTGCGGTGCGCGGTTGGGTCCGGTCGGTTCGAGGAGTCCCGGGACACTCACACGGTCTCCTTTTCGGCGGTCGGGGTGACGGCCTGGGTCATGGATAAGACTCTCCAGTACCCGTGGGTCACGGGTACGGGCAAGGGGGTCAAAGAGAGCCGACCTTCTGACGGGTGCGTTGTGGCGGGAACGCTCACTGGCCGGTTGCAGGGAATCTACCCGAAGAAGACGAAACGCGAAAGCGAGCGGTGTCCGGGTCCGTGCGAGGCGTACGTCTCTTTTTCGAGGTGAGGGCTTCGAGGTGCGGTGTTCTGTTGGGAAGTTCTCTCAGAAAACGGATTTCCGGTGATCGGTGGCCCCAATACAAACGTCAGCAATGCCGGGAACATTCTTTTCCCAGTTCACTCGGGCACCACTGGAAAATGATCTTTCATTTTTGACAGATTCGGCGCCCGGAACTCTGCCTTTCGGGTGTCCGTAACCTGGCGAGGGGTCAGGGAGTCCACCAGAGGGCGGTGGCGTCGTCCCGGACCTTGCCTCTCGGGAACCGTCGGCTGGAGGGGTCGGCCGCCTCCAGCTCCCGGACCCGGCCCACGAGCGCGGCGGGCCCCCGGTGCCGGACCAGCTCGAACACGCCCTCCCAGGACAGGTCCCCGAACACCTCCACGGCACGGCTCGCTCCGTCGGTCATCGCCAGGAAGGGGCCCAGGGGGACCGTCCCGACCACGGCCTCCTCGGCGGCGCGGGCGGCCGCCCCCGCCGTCCAGAAGCCGCCCGGGACGTTGCGCCAGGCGCGGACGGCCTGCCCGGGACCCACACGGGGCCTCAGGTCGTCGAGCCGCGTGTCAGCGATCAACCGGACCCCGCCGTCGGCCTCGGTGAGCAGCACGGAGTCCGACAGCACCAGGTACTCCAGGTGGTCCGCCTCGACCCGGACCGCCACCACCGTGGCCGAGGGCGTCTCCTGGAGGCCGAGGTCGCAGGTCCCCTCGTGCAGGGACGACACGGTGGTGATCGCCTCCGCCAGCGCCTCACGCGGGGCGGCGCCACCGTCGAGCGCGGCCAGCAGCAGCGACCCGAGGCGACGGGTGTGCCAGGAGACCCCGTGTGAGCAGCCGTCGTCCGAGTCGGTGGGGGCGCTCACCCCGTCGAGCAGCACCGCGACCGCGGCGGTCGCGGCGGCGAAGTCCTCGTTCGGGCGGTCGGGGCGCCCGGGGGCGGTGGCGATGTGGAAGGGCACGAGCCCCCTCCTACCCGCGATGGGCGGACCGACACGGCCCGGGGGCAGGAGGGGGCGGGGTTTCGGTCAGCGCACGACCACGGTGTCGTACACGTCCATGTGGCCCTGCTCCCACAGCCAGTCCATGGCGGCCAGGCTCACGCGGGCGCAACCCTTGGAGGCGGGCTGGGCCGGAACGCTGGGGTACCCGTGCACGGCGATGCCGCCGTTGAAGTACTTGGGCCGGTACAGCGCGCCGTAGGGCCCCGGGTCCCAGGAGTCGACGTCCCGGAAGACCGCGTACTCACCCGTGGGCGTGGTGGCGATCCGCTCGGAGCCGTCGGAGCCCTCGTAGGGCTGGCCGGAGCCGGTGGACGTGTGGATGACCTTCTCGACCTCGCCGCTGACGACCACCAGCAACAACTGGCGTTCGAGGTCGATCTCCACGGCCGTGCCCGCGCTCGTGGCGGACGGCACCGTGCCTTCCTCCAGGGCGGCGCGGGTGGCGGGGCCGACGAGACCGTCGCGGTCGATCCCGGCGGCCTTCTGGAGCGCGATCACGGCGTGCTCGGTGTGCGGGCCGAACTCGCCGTCCACGCCGTCGATCCAGTAACCGAGTGCGGACAGTCTTTCCTGGAGGGCGTTCACCTGGGCGCCGGAGTCACCCTTGCGAAGGTCGGTCGTCACCTCAGCGGCGGAGGACGCCGAGACGGTGGGGGTGGTCGGGACGGCGTGCGCGGGGGTGGCGAGCAGCGCCGAGCCCACCGCCAGGGCGCAGGCCGCCCCGAGGGTGAGGGTCGTGGTGCGGACTGTGTTCCTTGCGAAGTGTGATCGGGGGGAAACCATAGGTTCCATTTACCCACAACTCCGCCGCCGTCCCGGATTCGGGGCGGCGGAGGTCCGTGCGGCGGGTCACTCGAAGCGTGAGCTGCGCACCGGTCCGGAGGTCGACACGGGCAGACGCGGCCCCCGCGCCCAGTGGTCCGCGACGGCCGCGGCGAAGGTCGGCAGCGCGGTGTCCCGGTCCTCGGTCCCGGCGGTGACGACCCGCTCGGCCAGCTCCTCCTCGGGTGACTCGTCGGCGGGGACCTGCTCCACCTCGCCGTCCACCACCCGGAGATGGTCGCCCCACGGCGGCATGACGCTCTGGTGCAGCAGGGAGACGACGTCGGCGGTGGCACCGGGCGGTGAGGTCCAGCAGGAGGCGTGCTCGAACAGGACCTGTCCGGGCGCGCGGGGCACCAGCGCGCGCAGCAGGTCCGGATCCGAGTCGGTGAGGTCGTAGGCGACCACCAGGGCGTCCGAGCGCTCCGGGTCCACCGGGACCACGGGCAGGTCCAACAACCGGGCGGCGGCCAGTCCGAGGACACGGCTGGAGCGGTCCGGCAGCGGCATGACCGCGTCCGGTCGGCTCCCCGTGGCCTCCAGCACCGTGACCAGGTCGCGGATCCCGGTCCGGCACGCGTCGTAGGAGTCGCCGAGGTGGGCGTACCGGCCGTTCATGCCCTCGTCCAACCCGTGCGGGGAGATCTGCCCCAGGATCGCCCCGGTCAGAGCGAACTGCCATCCGCGCAGGTCACGGTCGTCCAGCGGGCCCGCCGCCCGCGCGGCACCAGCGCGTTCCACCATGCGGGTGATCCGGTCGTGTGCCAGGTCCCAGCCGTCGTCCTCGGGCGTGGACAGGCGGGCGAGGACCTCCTGTGCGGCCTCCACGTCCCCGGAGCACAGGGCGTTGTAGGCGAGCAGGTAGCCGCCCGGCCAGTCCGGGAGGCCGTCCTCCCAGGCGCGCAGCTCGCGCACCGCGTCGCCGTGCCGCTCCTGGTCCTCCAGGGCCGAGACCAGTTCCCACAGGGCGGGGGCGGCGGTGGGGGCGAGCCGACGTGCCGCGCGCAGGGCCGGGACCGCCAGGTGCGGGGCGCCGACCTCCAGGCACTCGAAGCCGAAGTCGTAGCAGGCCTGGGCGCTGCCGGGATCCGCCCGCAGTGCCCCGGAGACGGTCGAGAGGTCGTCGAGGCCCAGGCCGTCGGCGACCGCCGAGGTGAACTCGGCCAGGTCCCCCAGCGGCAGGTCGTCCGACGCGTTCCTCAGCGAGCGCACGGCCGCAGGGGCGTCTCCCGCCTCCAACAGCTTCCAGGCGCCGGGGAGTGCCGATGTCATGGGTGGTGCCCTTCGCTCCGGGGACGGCCCCCGCCCGGACCGGGTGCGGTCGGCTACGGGGAGGGTGGCGACGCCGGTCCCGACGCCGGTCCCGACCCTACAAGCCCCCGTGCCGGACGCCGTCCCTCATGGGGACGCCGAGGTGGGCGGCTGGGTCGACCCGTTCAGGGGAGGTCGATCACGTCGGTCACGTCGATGTCGATCCGTGCGACCCGCAGGCCCAACCGGTCCTCGACGAAGGTGCTCATGTCCCGGCGGGCCCTCGCCGTGGCGTCGGGGATGACGGTTCCGGTCAGGACCCGGGCGGTGGCGGTGACGACCAGCCCCTCCAGGGTGTCCTCGATCCGGCAGCGGCCCAGGACCAGCCCCCCGGCCGGGTCCACCCGGGCGCGCAGCATCGCGGAGACCGCCGAGTGGCGGACGCGCGTGTCCCCGGGGGTCCCGCCCGAGCCGGTGTCGGGCAGTCGGAGCGTGCCGCGTGAACGCCCCTCGGCGCGCACCACGCTCATGACGTCGTCGAGCAGGCCGGGCGGCGCGGTGACCTCCCGGTCGTTGTCCAGCGCCGCGCCGAGGGCCGAGAGCAGGGGCCGGAACTCGTCGGCGGCCGCCCGGCAGTGCGGACAGGTCCGCTCGTGCGCGGTGACGGTCCCCGCCCTGAGGTGCTCCAGGAGCGTGTCGGCGGAGGTGCCGCAGGGCAGCTGTTCGTGGTCGTCGGACGGGTCTACCGCCATGGTTCGAGCGCCTCCACGAGATGGGTACGCGCGCGGTGGATGCGCCCGCGTACGGCGGTCGGGGTCGTGTCGACGATCTCCGCTATCTCCTCATATCCCAATCCTTCCATTTCTCGGAGGACCCAGCAGATCCGCTGTGGGGGTGGCAGCCCGGACAGCGCCTCGCGCAGGGCCTCGTGGAGGTCGGTGGCCAGGGCGCTGTCGGCGGGGCCGGCGCCGCGTTCCCACAGCCCCTCGTGGTCCTCCTCGGCGGGGTCCTCGGGGCGGCGGGCGCGCAGGGCGTTCAGCGCGAGGCGGCCCACCATCCGGTGCAGCCAGGCGGGGAACGCCTTCGGGTCCCGGAGGTCGGGCAGCTTGCGCCAGGCCGTGATGAGGGCCTCCTGTGCGGCGTCCCTGGCCTCGGCGGCGTCACCGAGGGTGCGCAGAGCGATGCGGTAGACGGCGTCCTGGTGGCGGCGCACCAGGATCTCGAAGGCACGGTCGTCGCCGTCCTGTGCCCGTTCCACGAGCACGCTCTCCGGTAGTGCGGTGTCCGTGTGCATCTGCGGAGTCCAGCTCCCGAAACCGGTCGACTACCTGTCGTCAGAAGTTGACCACATTACGCAAGAACACGACCGTGGCCAGTGTGCTTCAGGTCACAATGGTTTTCGCGTGAGCCCACGCCCCCCACCCGTGTCCTCCACATGACGGCCCGCACAGAAACGACGGGAGAGGGCCGCGCCGACCCCGTCCAGACCGAACCGCAGGAGCACCCCATGGCAGCCAAGGACCACAACACCGCCCGCGCCGACATCCACGAGGCCCCCACCCCGGCCGCACTGGACACCACGTCGTCCGGCCGCACCGACCGGAGCCCCGAGCGCTCCGGCGACAACGGCCGCACCGACATCGCCGACCACGTCGTCGCCAAGATCGCCGGGATGGCCGCCCGCGAGGTGCGCGGCGTCCACCAGATGGGCGGGGGAGCGGCCCGCGCCTTCGACGCCGTCCGCGAGCGGATCCCCGGCTCCACCTCCACCAACGCCGCTGCCCGCGGCGTGTCCGTCGAGGTCGGCCAGACCCAGGCGGCCGTCGACATCAACCTGGTCGTCGAGTACGGAATCTCCATCCCCGACCTCGCCGGGGTGGTGCGCCGCAACGTCACCGCCGGGGTGGAGCGCATGACCGGCCTGGAGGTCACCGAGGTCAACGTGACCGTCGACGACATCCACCTGCCGGACGACGAGACCGCCCAGGAGTCCCCGTCCGAGCCGCGCGTCCGCTGACGCCGCTCCCCCCTTCGCAGTCACAGCACCTAAGGAGCACGAACGATGTGGTCGATCGTCGGACTGGCCTACGGGTCCTTCCTCGGCCTGGTGGCCTACTTCGGCGGGTTCGGAGCCTTCCTCCTCGTCCTGCTCCTCGGAGCGGTCGGGTTCCTGGCCGGGCGCGCCTACGCGGGGGAGACGGACCTGTCACCCCTCTTCTCCCGTGAGCGCTCGGGCGGGGACGCGCGATGGTGAGCGCCCCGGTGAGCGACCCGGAGGCGGTCGGCCCGGCGGGTGTCCGTCCGGCCGCCACCGGGCCCGAGGCACGCGCCGCCCGGCGTGTCGCGGTCCGCACCTTCCGGCCCCGGCGGTCCACCGCCGCCGTCCTGGTCAGTTCCGTCACGGCACTGGTCGCCGGGGTGGCCGCGGCCGAGGTGATCGCCACGCTGATCGGCAGTCCGCTGCGGATCCTCCCGTTGGAACGGGTCGCCGATTCGGCCGTCGGCGTCCACTGGGACGGCCCGGAGATGCTCGCCGCCTCCGCGGTCACCGCCGTCGTCGGACTCTTCCTGCTGATCACCGCGCTCGTTCCAGGGCGGGGCAGCCACATGGTGCTGCGCACCGACGACCAGGACCTGGTCGTCGGCCTGTCCCGGAGGGGGCTGCGCCACCTGGCCGAGACCACCGCCCGGGAGGTGGCCGGGGTCACCGGCGCGCACGCCCGGGTCCGGCGCCGTACCGTCCGGATCACCGCACGCGTCCCCGCACCGGTCGACCCCGGGCTGCGGGCACGGGTGGAGGACCGGGTCCGCGACCGCCTGCTCGAACTCGACCCCACCGGGCCGGTGCGCGTGCGCGCCAGGCTTCGGAGGGTGGAAGGAGGCCTCCGGTGAGGCGTTACCCGCACCGTTCGGCACGCCGGACCGCCCGGGGGAACCGGCAGGGCCTGGCCCTGGTCGGCGTGGTGCTGACGGCGGTGGGGGCCGCCGTCCCCCTGCTCGTGTACGGGCCCTTCGACCCCCTTCCGCCGGGTGCGGCCGGGGAGACGCTCGGATCGGTGGTCGGACGGCTCTCCCCCCATCTGTCCGCGCCGTGGGTTCCGTACGCGGCCGCCGCGCTGGCCGTGGCGGTGACGGTGTTGTCCCTCCGGTGGCTGCTCGTTCAGGGGCGCTCCGCGCGGGTGTCCTCGCTCCGCCTCGACGAGGGGGACCGGGGACGCACCGACGTCGCGGCCCGCGCCGCCTGCTCCGCCCTGGCCAGGGAGATCCGCGGCTACGCGGGGGTGCGCCGGGGGCGGGCCCAGCTGACCGAGTCCCCCAACGAACCCTGCCTGCACCTGGACCTCGTCCTGTCCGAGGACGCCGACCCGGTCGCCGTCTGGCGACGGTGCCGCGAGGAGGCCCTCGCCAGACTGCGGCTCTCCCTGGGCCTGGAACGGCTGCCCACGGTGCTGCGGGTCTCGGTCTCCGGGCAGCCCTCCGGCCGCGAACTCGCCTGAACCCGCCGCGCACACGTGCGGGATCAGGCTGAGCGACGGGGGTGGTGCGGGCCCCGGGTCACTGGGGAGGACCCGGTGCGGCCCCCACCCCCGTCCGAATCTCAGCCGTCTCTTCTGGCCGGCTCGTCGCGGGCGGCTTCGCGGGCTCTCCGCCCGCCGTACACGCAGCGGCGCATCAGCTGGTCGAGCGGACCCGGCCGGCTCCGGACCTCCAGCCAGGCCGCCAGCAGCAAGCTGACCGACCACGCCAGAGCCGCCACCAGCAGCGCACCGAAGGGACCCGCCCGGGTACCCAGACCGACCAGGTCCGGGTGGAGCATCACCGCGACCAGCACCGAGTTCAGGATGTAGAAGGTCAGCGAGCGCTGGCCCATCGCGGCGACCGCCCCGGCCAGCGGGCCCTTTCGGCGTTCCAGTCGGATGCCCCACAGGGCGAAGAGCGCCGCGTACCCGGCGCCGCCGAGCACCCCGCTGAGCACCTGGAGGCCCATGGACAACCCCTCGGTGAGCGTCCCCGGGGAGAGCACGCCCTGCACGGTCAGCGCGACGGGCAGCGCGCCCAGCACCGAGACCGAGGTGCACACGACCGCCACCCGGGTGAGGAAGCCCCGGTGCGCTTCGGGGTCGTCCAGCAGACCGGCCCGACCGGCCCGGTAGCCCAGGACCACCAGGATCAGCAGGGGGAAGGCGAAGGCGATGAACACCGGCCCGAACGGCAGGAAGACCAGCCGCTCGAACCAGTCCCCGGCGGTGAGGTAGCCCGGGACGAGCGCGTAGTCGTCGGCGGCCGAACCGTCCGCTATGACCATGCCGACCATCCCGACCGGCACCGTGACCACGTAGAACACGGCGAACACCACGGCGGCGCGCACGATGGCCCGGTTGGAGCGCAGCAGCAGCCACCCGGTGGTCAGCGCAGCCAGCCCGTACGAGGTGAGGATCTCGCCGGGGAAGACGAGGAACGCGTGGACGAAGCCGAACAGCAGCAGGAATCCGCCGCGCCGCCGCAGCAGACGCCGGACCTCCCGCTCCGGGGTGCCCCTGTCCAACTGCCGGGAGACCATCCAGGCCATCCCGTAGCCGAAGAGGATCGCGAACATCGGGAAGGCCCGGTTGTCCAGGAACAGGGTGGTGAGCAGCGAGGCCGCCCGGTCCTGGAGCGGGTAGCCCACGACGTCCGTGCCGAACCCGGCCCCGACGTACACCCCCGCGTAGGCCATGGCGATGAGCAGGAGCATGGCGCCGCGCGCCAGGTCCGGGGCCAGCCTGCGCGAGGCCCTCGGGGGGAGCCCGCCCCCCGTTGTTGCCGACATGTCGATTCGTCCCCTCTGTTCGGTGTCCCGACCACTCTGTTGCTGCCACGTCTGGGAGCCTGGTGGCAGTCTCCGCCAGCCGGTCGGTGCGGGACATCGGCCGACCGGCCAGCCGATCGGCCAGAACTGGGTAGGCAGGAGGTGGGACGCGGCGCGCCTCGGGGTGCGCGGTGCCCGGCCGAGGGATCCCAGAACCAGGAGGCGGCATGAGCCGGTTCTTCATGAACGAACGCGAGACCCTGGTCGAACAGGCGTTGGAGGGGCTGGTCGAGGCCCACGGCGGGCTGGTCGACGTCCACACCGACCCCCTCTTCGTCACCCGGCGCACGCCCGCCAGGGGCAAGGTCGCCCTGCTGTCCGGAGGGGGCTCGGGGCACGAACCCCTGCACACCGGATTCGTGGGGACGGGGATGCTCGACGCCGCCGTGCCCGGCGACGTGTTCGCCAGCCCCACCGCGCTCCAGGTGCGCGCCGCCATCCGGGCCGTGGACGCCGGCGAGGGCACCGTGATGGTCGTCAAGAACTACACCGGCGACGTCCTCAACTTCTCGATCGCCGCCGAACTCCTGGCCGAGACCCACCGGGTCGAGCAGGTGCTGGTCGACGACGACCTCGCCACCCAGAGGGAGGACGACGGCGGCCCCGGACGCCGGGGTACGGCGGCCGTGGTGGCGGTGGAGAAGATCTGCGGTGCGGCGGCCGAGGCCGGGGCGCCCGTCACCGAGGTGAAGGCGCTCGGCCAGGACGTGGTGGCGCGTTCGGCGACGCTCAGCGTGGCCTTCGAGGCCTGCACCAACCCGATGACCGGGAAGCGCTCCTTCGAGCTGGAGCCCGGCCGGATGGAGTTCGGCGTGGGCATCCACGGCGAACGCGGCATCGAGACCCGCACCGCCCCCGAGGCCGCCGCACTGGTGGAGAGCCTGGTCGGGCCCCTCATCGAGTCGGTGGGGATCGGGCGGGGCGACCGGGTCCTGGCGATCGTCAACGGGCTCGGCGCCACCCACGGCCTGGAACTGGGGGTGGCGGCCCGTGAGACCCGCAGGGTGCTCGACGGGCTGGGCGTGACCATCGCGCGGTCGCTCGTGGGGCCGTACGTCACATCACTGGACATGAAGGGGCTGTCGATCACGCTCACCGCGCTGACCGACGACCTCGCGAAGCTCTGGGACGCACCGGTGCGGACCCCCGCGCTGGCCTGGTGAGAGGAACGACCATGCCCGAGAACGAACTCACCGGTGCGGACGCCAGGGCCTGGCTGCTGGCCTTCGCCGACCGGATCGACTCCGACTCCGACGAACTGACCGAGCTCGACAGGCAGGCCGGGGACGGCGACTTCGGCTGGAACATCGGCTCCGCCCTGAAGCGGGCCCGCGCCAACCTGCACGGGGACGATCCGGCCGGGGTCTTCCAGTCCGTCTCCGACACCTTCCTGGCCTCCGGCGGCACCAGCGGCCCGCTCTTCGGCCTCTGGTTCGGGCGCCTGGGCTCCGGGCCCTCCGCTCCCTGGGCCGTTCCGGACCTGGCCGGTGCCTTCGAGACCGCCACCGGAGCCGTCCGGCGCCTGGGGAGGGCGGAGGTGGGGCACAAGACCATGGTCGACGCGATGGTCCCCGCCACGGAGGCCCTCGCCGCCACGCGGGCCACCTCCTGGCGTGAGGCCCTCGGTGAGGCCGCCGAGGCCGCGCGGGCCGGGGCGGACTCCACCAGCGGGATGGTCGCCCACCGGGGGCGCGCCAGCTACCTGGGGGAACGGGCCCAGGAGGTCCTCGATCCGGGGGCCGTCTCCATCGCCTGGTTCTTCGAGGCGGCGGACGGGATCTGATCCGGACTCCCCCCGGAGCTCCGGCCCGGCCTCCGGGACCGGGTTCCAGCGCGCACTTGGGAGCCCGGTCCGGGAGCCGCGCCGGGAACCGGCGGGGAAATCGGCGGCGAAATCGGCCGCGAAGAGCGTGGCCGACCCGCACGGTGGAACCCGGATCCTGTCGACGCCCGGGGGAAGGGTGAAGCCGACATCCGGTTGTCCACAGCCTGTGGACAACTGTTCGAAGTCGGGTCGGTAGTCTCCAGCTGGCGGCCCCGAGTGGGCCGGACCGAACCAACGAGGGAGCCACCATGGGAGCCGCTGTCAACGACCACAAGGTCATCGTGATCACCGGGGCTGGCGCCGGGATCGGCCGCGAGACGGCCCGGAGACTGCTCGGCGACGGCCACTCCGTGGTGTTGGCCGGGCGGCACCGGGAGACCCTGGAGGAGACGGCGGGCGAGAACCCCGGAGCGGTGGTGGTCGAGGCGGACGTGACCTCCTCGGAGTCGGTCGCGGCGCTCTTCGGAACCGTCCGCGAGCGCTTCGGGCGCGTGGACGTGCTCTTCAACAACGCCGGGGTGTTCGGCCCGGCCGCGTCGGTGGACGAGATCGAGGACGACGCCTGGCGCGAGGTCCTGGACACCAACGTCACCGGCTCGATGAACTGCGCCCGCGAGGCAGCGCGGATGATGAAGGGCCAGACCCCCGGCGGCGGTCGGATCATCAACAACGGCTCGATCTCCGCGCACGTCCCGCGGCCGTCGAGCGTGGCCTACACCGTCAGCAAGCACGCGATCAGCGGCCTCACCGCCTCGCTCAACCTGGACCTGCGGGGCCACGGGATCGCCTGCACACAGATCGATGTCGGCAACGCCGCCACCACGATGACCACGGGCTTCGGTGCCAACGCCCGCCAGCCCGACGGTTCGGTGCGTCCGGAGCCCACCATCGACGTCACCAACGTGGCCGACACCATCGCGCACCTCGTCTCCCTGCCCCTCGACGTGAACGTGCCCGCCGTCACCGTGATGGCCCGGGAGATGCCCTTCGCCGGGCGCGGCTGAGTTCCACGAACCCGTGGCGGCCCGCGGGGCGCCGTGCTAACGTCACTCCTTCGCGGCGACCCGGACCTGGCCTCCCGGCCCAGGGACGTGCCGAACCCGTGTCTCCTCCGCCCTTCGAGGGCCCGTGGTGGAGAGCGGACGTTTCTGCACGTTCACTAGCTGCCAGGGAGCCACGCCCGTGCGTGTCCACTGCGCGGTGTACGCCCGTGGGCTGCGCCGCTACTCCACCTATCGCGCGGCCACCATCGCCGGGGTGTTCACCAACTCGGTCTTCGGCGCGATCAACGCCATGGTGCTGCTCGCGCTCTTCGAGGCCCGCCCGGAGATCAACGGCTACGACGCCACCGACGCCGTCACCCAGGTGTTCGTCGCGCAGGCGCTGCTGGCCCCGCTCGCCATCATGGGGCCCGCACTCGACCTCAGCGAACGCATCCGGACCGGTGCGGTCGGCGTCGACCTGCTCCGCCCCGTCCCGCTCCTCGGCTGGAACCTGGCCCAGGACATGGGCCGGGTCACCTTCGACTTCGCCTTCCGCAGCGCGCCCACCTTCGCGGTCGGCGCGCTCCTGTTCACGCTGGCCCTGCCGGTGGACCCCCTGCGCTGGCTGGCCACGACGGTCTCGTTCGTGCTGGCCGTCGTGGTGGGATTCGCGCTGCGCTACCTGTACTCGGTGGTGGGGTTCTGGCTCATGGACACCCGTGGGGTGTGGGCCGTGATGGGCCCGGCCGGGCCGGTCCTGGCCGGGATGCTCCTCCCGCTCACGCTCTTCCCCGCTGCTGTCGCCGACGTGCTGCGGTGGCTGCCGTGGGCGTCGATGGTGCAGATCCCCGCGGAGGTCTTCCTCGGCAAGGAGTCGTTGCCTGGCGGGAGCGTGCTCGGCGGGTTGTCGTTGCAGTTGGGGTGGGCGGTGGCGCTGCTCTCGTTGGCGGCCTGGCTGACCGGTCGGGCCACGCGCAGGGTGGTGGTCCAGGGTGGCTGACGCGCTCACGCGGGGGCGGCGTGCCCCGGCTCCCCCCAGCCCCCTCGCGGACCTGGGCCCGGAGCTGCGCACGTACGCCCGCCTCGCCTGGACCTGGACCCGCGCGGTCGCCCAGTACCCGATGGCGCTGTCCCTGTTCACCTTCGGGATCACCCTCGCCTCCCTGGCCGAGATGGGCGCCGTCGTCGTGGTGTTCGCCCACGCCGGGACGCTGGCCGGGTTCACGGTGTACGAGGGCCTGCTCGTCTACGCGCTGGCCGCGTTCTCCTTCGGCGCCGCGCAGCTGCTCACGGGCTCGGTGGACCGCCTCGGCGACCACATCCGCACGGGCAGCTTCGACACCATGCTGGTCCGCCCCGTGTCCCCGCTGGTGCAGCTGGCCGCGGACCAGTTCTCGCCCCGCCGCTTCGGCAGGATCGTCCCGGCCGTGGTCGTGCTGGTGTTCGCCCTGGTCATGTGCGACATCGACTGGACCGTCGGGCGGGCGCTCATGGTCCCGGTGCTGCTGGCCTCGGGAGTGACCATCTGCACCTCAGTGTGGCTGATCGCGGGCTGCCTCCAGTTCTTCGCCACCGACGCCCGGGAGGCCGCCAACTCGGTCACCTACGGGGGGCAGGCGCTCACCGAGTACCCCATCGCGATCTACGGCCGAGGTCTGGTGCGGTCGGTGACCTACGTGGTGCCGCTGGCCTTCGTGAGCTGGCAGCCCGCGCTGCACCTGCTGGACCGGTCCGATCCGACCGGCCTGCCCGAGTTCCTGCGCTTCCTCGGCCCCGTCGTGGCGGTCGTCCTCGCCCTGGCCGCGTCCCTGGTGTGGCGGTTCGGTCTGCGCCGCTACCGCTCCACCGGCAGCTGACCCCCGCCGAGACCGGCACGGCTGGCCCGGGCACCGTCCCGGACGCTCGAAGGCCCGACGCTCCCTCCGACCCGACCCGACCCGACTCCAGACTCCCGAGCCCCGATCCGATCCCAAACCCGACCGTCCGACCGTCCGAAAGGAGTGTGCCCACTTGCGGGTCCACGCAGCGGTGTACGCCCGAGGGCTGCGCCGCCACTCGACCTACCGCGCCGCGCTCGTCGCGGGCGCCCTCACCAACTCGGTCTTCGGCGCGATCAACGCCATGGTGCTCCTGGCCGTGTTCGCCGCCCGTCCGGAGATCAACGGCTACGACGCCACCGACGCCGTCACCCAGGTGTTCGTCGGCCAGGCGCTGATCGCCGTCACGATGATCGTCAACACCGCCCCCTCCCTCGACCTGGCCGAACGCGTGCGCGGCGGCGACGTGGCCACGGACCTGCTCCGCCCGGTGCCGCTCCTGGGCTGGTGGATGGCGGAGGACCTCGGCCGGGCCACGTTCACGTTCCTCTTCCGTGGCGTGCCCACCTTCTGTGTCGGCCTGCTCCTGTTCGACGTGGTCGTGCCGGACGGCGCGGTCCAGTCCGTGGCTGTCCTGCTCTCGGTGGTCCTGGCCGCCGTGATCGGGTTCGCGCTGCGCTACCTGTGCTCGCTGAGCGGGTTCTGGCTGATGGACACCCGGGGCCTGTGGATGGCGAGCGGTCTGGTCGCGCCGGTGGCCGCGGGGATGCTGCTGCCGCTGGCCCTGTTCCCGACCGCTCTGGCCGACGTGCTGCGGTGGCTGCCGTGGGCGTCGATGGTGCAGATCCCGGCGGAGATCCTGCTCGGCAAGGAGTCGCTGCCGGGCGGGAGCGCGTTCGGCGGGTTGGCGTTGCAGTCGGGGTGGGCGGTGGCGCTGCTCTCGCTGGCGGCCTGGCTGACCGGCCGGGCCACGCGCAGGGTGGTGATCCAGGGTGGCTGAGGCACCGATCCGGAGCCGATCGCACGGGCGCCCGCTGGTCCGCGCCGCCGGGGCCGTCATCCGACCGGTCCAGGATTACCGCAGGCTGGCGTGGATCTGGGTGCGCGCCTTCGCCCAGTACCCGACCTCCCTCATTCTGATGTCCCTGGCCGTCGCCGTGAGCGTGGTCGCCCAGGTCGGTGCGGTCGTGATCGTGTTCGGGCACGCCGGGACGCTGGCCGGGTTCACGGTGTACGAGGGCCTGCTGGTGTTCGGGCTGGCGGCGAGCGCCTTCGGGATCGCGGACCTGTTCATGGGCGCCGTGGAGCGGCTCGGCCTGCACATCCGCAGCGGTTCCTTCGACGCCATGCTCGTCCGACCGGTCTCGCCGCTGGTCCAGCTGGCCGCGGACGAGTTCTCCCCGCGCCGCCTCGGCAAGGTCGTCCCCGCGCTGGTGGTTCTGGGGATCGCGCTGGCCAACACCGACGTGGAGTGGACTCCCGGCAAGGGGCTCCTGCTCCTGGGGATGACGCTGTCCGGGGTGCTGATCTGCGGCGCGATCTGGGTGGCCACCGCCTGTCTCCAGTTCTTCGTCGCGAACGGCCGGGAGGCGGCCAACGCGCTCACCTACGGCGGGCAGGCGCTCACCGAGTACCCGCTGGCGATCTACGGCCGGGAGGTCGTCCGCTCGGTGACGTACGTGGTGCCGCTGGCGTTCGTCAGCTGGCAGCCCGCCCTTCTCGTGCTCGACCGACCCGACCCCCTCGGCATGCCGGAGGCCCTGCGCTACGCGGGCCCGGTCGTCGCCGTACTCGCCTGCGCCGGAGCCGCCCTGTTGTGGCGGTTCGGGTTGCGCCACTACCGATCCACCGGGAGCTGAACGATGACCGCAGAAGGAACAGAGGAACCAACCACCGAGGCCAGCGGGACCGCCGGGGCCACTGAGCCCGGGGAGTTTGCGGGGACCACCGAGACCCGCGAGGAGGCCGCCGCACCGGGCCCGCTGCCCGGGTCCGCACCCGATGCCGAACCGATCATCGAGGCGGTGGGGCTCGGCCGCGACTTCGTGGTGTCCGAGGGCCCCTTCCTGCGCCGTACCCGGCGCAGGGTGAGCGCCGTCCGGGACGTGACCTTCTCTGTGCGGAGGGGGGAGATCGTCGGCTACCTGGGGCCCAACGGTGCGGGGAAGTCCAGCACCATGAAGATGCTCACCGGCATCCTCACCCCCACCGCGGGGAGTGTCCGGGTGGTCGGGCGGGACCCGTCCCGTCAGCGCACCCGTCTGGCGAGGGACATCGGGGTCGTGTTCGGGCAGCGCACCACTCTGTGGTGGGACCTGCCGCTGCGCGACAGCCTGACCCTCACACGGCACCTGTACCGGGTTCCTGCCGATCTCCACGCCGAGCGCCTGGCCGAACTCACCGAACTCCTGGAGCTGGAGCCCTTCCTGGACACCCCGGTGCGCCAGCTCAGCCTGGGGCAGCGGATGCGCGGCGACCTCACGGCGGCCCTGCTGCATGCGCCCCGTCTGCTGGTGCTGG
Organism: Nocardiopsis sp. L17-MgMaSL7; assembly: GCF_003182025.1. Taxonomy (NCBI): domain Bacteria; kingdom Bacillati; phylum Actinomycetota; class Actinomycetes; order Streptosporangiales; family Nocardiopsidaceae; genus Nocardiopsis; species Nocardiopsis sp. L17-MgMaSL7. Next base: position 216,792 of record NZ_QGTF01000011.1, read on the forward strand.
ACGAACCGACCATCGGCCTGGACGTGGTCAGCAAGTCGACGATCCGGGAGTTCCTGCTGCGGATCAACCGGGAGCGGGGGACCACCATCCTCATCACCACGCACGACCTCGGGGACGTGGAGCGGCTGTGCGACAGGGTGATCGTGATCGACAAGGGGCGGCTCGCCTTCGACGGGGATCTGCCCGGGTTGCGCGCCACCGTTCCCACGCCGCGCGTGCTGGTGGTCGACCTGGTGGCTCCGGCGTCCGCGATCGAGGTGGAGGGGGCCGTCACGGTCCGGGTGGACGGGCCGCGTCAGTGGCTGGAGCTGGCGGACAACCCGGCGAGGGTGATCTCCCGGGTCACGGCGGAGCACGAGGTGGCGGACCTGACCCTTCGGGAGCCCGATATCGAGGGCGTGGTCTCCGCTCTCTACCGGGGGGCGGTGCCCAGCGAAAGTGGGGCCTGATTCCGGTGTCGCGAGGTGTCGCGATCGGGGATCATGGGTTGTATGTCCCCTTTGTCATACGGCCTGTGGCTCGGGGTCGCCTTCGGAGTGATGTCCTGCCTCGCGTACACGGCGGCGGCCGTGGCGCAGCGCAGGCTCGCCGTCCGCGTACCCGAGCCGCTGACCGGCGGACACCAGATCGGAGCACTGCTCCGGCATCCCCTCTGGTGGATCTCCCTCGTGTTCAACGGCGGCCGCGCCGGGTTCCAGGTGGCTGCGGTGAGCTTCGCGCCGTTGACCGTCGTGCAGCCCCTCGGTGTGCTGGTGCTGGTGCTCGGCATCCCGTGGTCGGCGCGGATCGCCCGGCGCAGGGTGAGCCGCGCGGAGTGGCGGGGTGCGGCCCTCACGATGCTCGCGCTCGGGGTGCTGCTCGCGGTCACGGTCACCGGTGACCATGGTGGGGTTCTGTCCTTCGAGGCGTCGGCGCTGGTGGGCGTTGGGACGGTGGTCCTGCTCGCCGTGATTGCCTGGGTCGCTGGCCGGGTGCCGTCGAGGGCCTGGCGGAGTTACCTGCTCGCGGGTGCCGCCGGGGTGGCCTTCGGGGTTTCGGCGGCGACGGTGAAGACCGCCGTGTGGGCGTTCGACGAGGGTGTGCTGGCGGGGCTGACGCACCCGTCGAGCCCGGCGACGGCGGTGATCGCCGTGCTCGGGCTTCTTCTCGCGCAGGCTGCTTATCAGGGGATGGATCTGGGGGCGCCGCTGGGCATCACCACGCTGGCCAACCCGGTCGCTGCTGCGGTTGTCGGTGTGGCGTTCATGGGGGAGACCTACGCGGGCGGTTGGTTGGGTGGGGTGGTCGCCGCTGGGTGCGCGGTGGTCGCGGCGTACGGGATTCGGTTGCTGACCGTGCCCTCCGACGACGGAGAGGAAGCGACGCCGGAGGGGATACGGGGGGCTTAGTGGGCGTAGGGCTGGGGCCCTCATGCCGCCACCGCCTGCCAGTGTGGTCCTAGATCGTTGATGTGAAATGTGTGCCCTGGTCAGTGGTCGTAAGCGATCAGCGACCGCTTGACCGGGGCGCCGATCAGCCAGTTGTGCCAGATC
>NZ_QGTF01000012.1:0-13099 GCF_003182025.1 Nocardiopsis sp. L17-MgMaSL7
TATGCGCGAATACAAGGAAAGAGAATAGAAAGACAAGGGGGAATGTGGCCTGGAATGCCAGGTTTCTTTCTCTTGAAAAGGGGTTGTGGATAACCCTGAAAACAGCGTCTGGGTGTGTTATGTAAAACGCCCCAGACAGTGACCGGCCTCGACACGGGCCCCGATCCGCGCAGGCCTGGGGGGCTGCTTCCCTCGCTGCCGCTTTTCGCCGCCGACAGTGACCGGCCGCGACACGGGCCCCGATCGGCACAGACCTGGGGGTGCTGTTTGCCTCGCTGCCGCTTTTCGCCGACGACAGTGATCAGCCGCGACACGAGAAACGATCCGCTCGGAACCAGGCGAGTACGGCCCAACTGATCGCCCCCTCCCCAATCCGGGGATGAACCCTGCATCCCCTGCGATGAGCACATGGCGGCGCCTCACCCCGAGACGCGGAGGAGTCCCGCTCGAGTGTGGCGGAAACCGCAGGCCTCGTAGAAGCCCTCAAGTTGCGGTTCGTAGTCGACGTGCAGCCACTCGATACCCAATACTCGGAGGTCGCTGATGAGCGCGGCGACAACACGACCACCAACCCCGCGACGCTGGTGACCAGAGGCAACGACCGTGTCCAGGAGGAAGGCATGCGCTCCCCCATCCCACACCGCGTGGACGAAGCCCACGAGTTCTCCCTCGTCGAAGGCCCCGACCCAGGAGCGGCTGTGACGCTCCAGCCGCTCAGACCAGGGAACCAGGAAAGGCTCGTGCCCGAAGGCGTCGGCGTGGAGGCGGGAGAGTTCCCCATCGTCGACGGGGCAGCGAACCTGGATCTGCATGGGGAGACGGTACTCGGGGTCTCGCTCCCCTGCGGAATGTCAACAGTCGCCCCCGAAACCGGGTCCCGTCTGGGGTGACCTAGCCTGGTTGCGGCCCGGGAGTCCCTCGGGACCCTCCCCGAACAGCGACAAGCCCGAGGAACCCCGTTGAGCATCACGACCCTGATCGCCCGAACCTTCCGTGTGGTGGCCGTCTTCGAGGCCTTCACCTGGGCCGGCCTCCTCGTCGGCATGTACTTCAAGTACCTCGGCAACGGCAGCGAACTGGGCGTTCAGATCTTCGGCCCGGTTCACGGCGGCGCGTTCATGGTCTACGTGGTGGTGGCCCTGGTCGCCGCCTACCGTCTGCACTGGGGCGTGTGGCCGACCCTGGTCGCGCTGGCCGCGTCCATCCCTCCCCTGGGCACGCTGCCCGCCGACTGGTGGCTGCACCGGACCGGGCGTCTGACCGACCCGGCAGAGCGCGCGGCGGACGGGACTCGGGGCACGGACGCCGAGGAGCCCGCGAAGGTCACCTGACCGGATCGCGGCGTGTCGGAACACGTCAGGAAACACCAGCAACAAAGGTCGCCCCTTACCCCAGCGTTCTCTTACTGAACAGAGGGGTAAGGGGTTTACATTTTGTCCGATATCGGACAGTAGAATCTCGTAAGTGACCCTTTGCGTACGGCGAGCCATCCATGTTCAGTTGTGAACTGGCAAGTAACCGGCTCCCATCAGAAGGGTCTCCCCCATGCCACAGCGAAACGGACCGGACCGGCGCACGGTCCTTCGAGGCGCGGCCGTCGCCTCCGGCGCGGCGTTGGCCGGAGGCGCGTTCGGCGTCTCCACCGCGTACGCCGACACGGCTTCGGCCGCCGAACCTCCGATGTACTTCCGCGCCGACTGGGGCGCCCGGCCCCCGTCGACCCCCATCCAGGTCCTGGCGACCCCGCCCAGCTTCGTGGTCGTGCACCACACCGCGACCCCCAACAGCGCCGATCACTCCGAGGCGCACGCGCTGGCACTGTCCCGTTCCATCCAGAACTTCCACATGGACAGCAACGGCTGGGCCGATGCGGGCCAGCAGTTCACCATCAGCCGTGGCGGTCACATCATGGAGGGCCGTGACCGCGCCGTCCCGGCCGTCCGCGAGGGCCAGCACTGCGTGGGCTCGCACGTGGCCAACAACAACAGCACGTGCGTGGGCATCGAGAACGAGGGCACCTACATGGACGAGGGCCCCACCCAGGCCCTCACGGACTCCCTGGTGTCCACCCTGGCCTGGCTGTGCGGCGCCTACGGGCTCAACCCGCAGGAGGCGATCCTCGGCCACCGGGACTTCAACGCGACGGCCTGCCCCGGTGACGTGCTGTACGCGATGCTGCCCGATCTGCGCAACGCGGTCACCGGCGTGATGGCGGCCCAGGGACTGGAGATCGGCACTCGCACGGTGCCCGCCCAGGACCGCCCCACCTACCCGCCCGTGCCCAGGGACGAGCCCCTGCGCGAGTTCGTCCACGGTCCCGGCCGAGGGGCCGACGACTTCACCCGCTGACCCATCCGTGAGGACGTCTCCCCGTTCGGCGTCACTCAGGATCCGGTCAGACAGTCAGTGGCGGCGCCCGACGGAGGTCGGGCGCCGCTCCCTTTTCCCCACCCGCCGCTGACGCTCGGTTTGCCAGACCTCCCGGATACGATCGCGGCGCTTCGTTCGAGGCCACCAGGAACACGACAGGGGGCGGGCATGACCGATCAGGCGGTTCCGGAGGAGTTCGCGTCGAGCGCGGGCGCGGTGCGCTGAGGCGCCGTCGGCTCGGGAGAGCCGGTGGTGCTGCTGCACGGGACGCCGTTCTCGTCGTACGTGTGGCGGGACGTGGCCGCGGCGTTGGCACCCGGCTACCGGGTGTACTTCTGGGACATGCCCGGGTACGGAATCTCCGAGATGCGGACGGGTCAGAGCGTGTCCCTGGCGACCCAGGGGCGGGTGTTCACCGAACTGCTGGCGCGTTCCCGGGCACTCGCCGCGCTGATCCCGGGCGTTGAGACCCACCCGATCGCGGACGCCGGTCACCTCGCCCAGTCGGACGCACCCGCGCAGCTGACCGCCGCACTGGTGGACTTCCTCCGGCGCTGATCACGGGGGCGGGACTCAGGGCTGGTCGGGGACCAGGAGGACCTTGCCGACCACGGTGCCCGACTCGGCCAGGGTCATGGCCGAAGCCACCTCGGACAGCGGCACGCGGGCAGCGACAGGCGGGTCGAGGACACCCTCGGCGTGCAGGTCGAGGACCGTGCCCAGGTCCCGGGCGAACCTGCGCCGGAAGTCCGCCCGCCTGCGGTGCCCGTTCCAGAGGTTGAAGAAGTGGGCGCCGCGCCCGTTGGGGAGCGTGTTCCACCGAAGGAGTCGGGCGAACAGCAGCAGCACGGGGAGCATCGCGTTGCCGACCACGTCCCTGGTGGAGGCCGTGCCGTAGGAGACCAGGGTGCCTCCGCGCGCGAGGAGCCCGAAGGAGTCGACCAGCCCGGGGCCGCCGACGTGGTCGAAGACCGCTTTCACCCCGTCCGGGGCCAGGGCCCGGACCCGCCCGGGGAGGTCGGGCTCACGGTAGTCGAGCGGGGTGGCTCCCAGTGAGCGGACGGCCTCGGCGTTGCGGGCCGAGGCGGTGCCGATGACGGTGGCTCCCGCGTGGCGGGCCAGTTGGACGAGGAGTGAGCCCACCCCGCCGTTGGCGCCGTGGACCAGCACCGTGTCGCCGGACCGGACACGGGCGAGCTGGTGGAGCATGCGGTAGGCCGTCACTCCGTTGACCACCAGGGCCTCCGCCGTGCCGGGGTCGGTCCCTTCGGGTACGGGAACGAGATCGGCGGCGGGCAGGAGGACGTGGCTGGCCCAGGCGCCCACCTTGGTGAGGGCGGCGTAGCGGCGACCCTTCATGGCGGGGTCCGCCCCGGGGCCGACCTCCGTGACGGTACCGACGAGGTCGTAGCCGGGCACGAACGGGAAGGACGGCTGGTCGAAGTACTTTCCCCGGCGCATCTGCTGTTCGGCGAAGGAGACGCCGGTGGCCTCCATCCGCAGTGTGACCTGGCCGGGCCCGGGCGGGTCGAGCCTGCGGTGGCGGACCACCAGCCCTTCGGGTGCCACGCGGCCGGGGAGCAGGACCTCCGTGGCGTCCACGGCGCCGCCGGTACTCGTACGGGGTTCGTTCCGGGTCATGATGAGCTCCTAAATATGTGAGTACTCACTCACTGATCTATCCACAGTGCACCTCGAAACCCCAGGAACCACCCACCTCCGGGCGACTCTGCCTGGGGATTCCGAGAAGCGGACCGTCGTATGTTTGTGAGTACACACTCACACTTGTTTTTTGTCAAGCCCTGACCCGCACCCCGATGATGGACACGTGTCCGGGCGGTGCGGCAGGGTGACCTGAGGCGGTACCCACCGGTACTGGCGGCCACGAGGTTCAGGGAGTGTCTTCATGTCCCAACAGGTCCAGGGTGTGATCTCGCGTGCGAAGGGCGCACCCGTGGAACTCACCACCATCGTCGTCCCCGATCCCGGCCCGGGAGAGGCCGTGGTCCGGGTCCAGGCCTGCGGGGTCTGCCACACGGACCTGCACTACCGGGAGGGCGGGATCAACGACGAGTACCCCTTCCTGCTCGGGCACGAGGCAGCGGGCGTGGTCGAGTCCGTGGGAGCCAACGTCACCCACGTCGGACCCGGCGACTACGTGGTCCTCAACTGGCGGGCGGTGTGCGGGGAGTGCCGTGCGTGTCGGCGGGGACGGCCCCAGTACTGCTTCGACACCCACAACGCCGACCAGAGGATGACCCTGGAGGACGGCACCGAACTCTCCCCCGCCCTGGGCATCGGTGCGTTCGCCGAGAAGACGCTGGTCGCCGCCGGCCAGTGCACCAAGGTCGACCCGTCCGCCTCACCCGCCGCGGCGGGGCTGCTCGGCTGCGGGATCATGGCCGGGATCGGCGCCGCCATCAACACCGGCGGGGTGGGGCGCGGTGACTCCGTGGCGGTGATCGGCTGCGGAGGCGTGGGCAGCGCGGCCGTGGCCGGGGCCCGTCTGGCCGGAGCCGGCCGGATCATCGCCGTGGATCTGGAGGAGCGCAAGTTGGAGTGGGCGCGCGGGTTCGGCGCCACACACACCGTGAACGCCCGGGAGAGCGACCCGGTGGAGGCGATCCGCGCGCTCACCGACGGTTTCGGCGCGGACGTGGTGATCGACGCGGTGGGTCTGCCCCAAACCTACGAGCAGGCCTTCTACGCCCGCGATCTGGCGGGCACCGTGGTGCTGGTGGGTGTGCCCACACCGGAGATGCGCCTGGAACTGCCGCTGTTGGACATGTTCGGCCGGGGCGGGGCCCTGAAGTCGAGCTGGTACGGGGACTGCCTGCCCTCCCGGGACTTCCCGATGCTCATCGACCTCTACACACAGGGCAGGCTGGACCTGGACGGTTTCGTCACCGAGGAGATCGGGCTCGGTGACGTCGAGGAGGCGTTCGCCCGCATGGAGCGCGGCGAAGTACTGCGATCGGTGGTGCGACTGTGAGTGACGCGCGAGTGGAACATCTGACCACGTCCGGGGTCTTCACCCTGGACGGCGGTTCCTGGGAGGTGGACAACAACGTCTGGCTGGTGGGTGACGACGAGGAGGTCGTGGTCGTGGACGCCCCGCACGACGCCGGTGCGATCCTGACGGCGGTGGGCGGGCGCCGGGTGGTGGCGGTGGTGTGCACGCACGGCCACAACGACCACGTGAACGCCGCGCCGGAGGTGGCCGACGCGACCGGGGCGCCGATCCTGCTGCACCCCGAGGACCGGGTGCTGTGGGACATGACCCACCCGGACCGCGCCCCGGACGCAGAGCTGGCCGACGGGCAGGTCATCGAGGTCGGGGGCACCGGGCTCACCGTGCTGCACACCCCGGGGCACGCCCCCGGGGCGGTGTGCCTGTACGCCCCGGAACTCGATGTGCTGTTCAGTGGCGACACCCTCTTCCAGGGCGGCCCGGGGGCGACCGGCCGGTCCTTCTCGGACTTCCCGACCATCGTGGACTCCATCCGCACCCGCCTGCTGTCGCTCCCCCAGGAGACGGCGGTCCACACCGGGCACGGTGATTCCACGACCATCGGCGCGGAGGCCCCGCACCTCCAGGAGTGGCTGGACCGGGGGCACTGAGACCGGCCGGTCAGGAGGCGGTGGCCCGTTCCGTGCACGCCTGCTCCGACGGAGCGATCTCGTCCACGCTGAGCACGGCGATGACGACGAAGCAGTAGTCCCGGCCCGGGTCGAGTCCGCTGACCTTCGCCTGTCCGGAGCCCGGCTCGGCGTCGGCGAGGTTGCCGGGGGTCTCCCCTGCGGGGCCTCCGATCACCTGGTGCGCGGCGGCGGGGTCGGTGTTGTCCGTCCAGGTCACCGTCACGGTGTGCCCGGTGTCCTCCAGGACGACGTCACTGGGGGCGGAGTCCTCGACCAGTCCGGCGGGAGGCGCCGGAGGGTCGGGGGACTCCGCGTTCCCGGTCTCCCCTCCGGACTGCGGCTGCTGCTCCTCGGGAGTCGCGGCGGCTTCCGGTCGGAGCTGCTGGATGAGGTCGCCGCCCGCGCCGGGGCGCAGGACCGCCACCGCGCCGAGGGTGATGGCGACGAAGGCGATGGCCACGACGGTGACACCGATGAACAGCGGCCGCCGTGTGGTCGGCCCCTGGGGACGGGCCGCGGCTTCGGAGGGCTTGGGCGGTTCGGGTGGGGCCGGTGGTTGGGCCGGACCCCACTGCGAACCGGGGGGCGCCTGATCCGGCCCCGCCGCTCCGGGGCCCGAATCAGCGGCCTGTGGTTCGGAAGCGGCGCTCCCGGCCCAGCCGGGAAGGGCTGCCCACGCGATTTCGGGGTGGTCCGCCAGGAGGCTCGCGGCCGAGGCCGGTGTTGCACCTCCATCACCGGTGTCCGGCCTTGAGGCGGAGGTCTCGTCACCGCCCGGTTCGGCCTGCGGCTCCGGGGCCGTTGGAACACCGACCCCGGTGTCCTCCGGGGCACCGGACTCAGGGCTGGACAGCGGTTTCGTGAGGCCTTCCCCAGGGCCGGGCGCAGCGCCAGGCACGCCCCAGATGCTAGAGGGGTCGACAGCTCCGGTCCCGGTCTGTGACAGCGCACCAGCCGCACCGGGATCAACCCCGGAACCCGTCGCTGTGTCCGGGTCAGCCCCGGCCCCTGGGGCCTCCGGCTGAGGGGTACTGGTTCGCAGTCCGTCCTGCTGACCCTGGAGCCCCTTCTCCGTGCGGGGTGCGGCACCCGGCACACCCCAGGCGTTCGCGGACTCGGCGACCTGGGCCTGCGGACGTGCACCAGTCGCACCGGAATCGAAGGCCCCGGATCCAGCAGGCAGCCCTCTGGGAACACGTGTCCCAGGTTCCTCGGCCTCAGGGCTGTCACGGGACCCCGCACTCCCCTGACCAAGGACGGGGGAACTCCAGGCGTTCGCCGAGTCGACGGCCCCGGTTCTGGTCTGCGGCTGCGAGGCAGGAACAGGGTTCACAGATCCAGCGACCGACCCACCCGCAATTCCACCCCCGGGCGCCGCACCGGGCACCCCCCAGGCGTTCGCGGACTCGGCGGCGACAGCTCCGGGATCGGCGACTCCGGCGGGAGCGTCCCCGGCGAGGTCCCGGGCAAGCTCGGTGGCGTCCTGACGACGGCCGGGCTCCCTGGACAGCGCTCGATCCAGGACCGCGCGCAGTCGGACGGGCAGGTCGGCGCGCGGCAGCCGTGGTGGGTCCTCGGCGAGGGCCCGCTCCCGGTAGGTGAACGGATCTCCGACCGCGCCCGCCCCCTGCGCGAAGGGCGGGTACCCAGCGAGGAGGGTCCAGAGCACCGCCGCGAGCCGGTAGATGTCGGAGGCGGGGGTCAGCGGGTACTGGCCGCTGAGCGCCTCCGGGGAGGCGTAGGCGACCGCCACGGGGTCCAGGCCCACCGGTTCGGGCCGCTCCTCGGTGGTGAGCACACCGCCGACGTCAGCAAGGACGGCGCCCTCCGGTGCCCCCAGGATGTTTCCGGGCTGGACCCGGTGGTGGAGCAGACCACGCGCGTGCAGAGCGGCGAGTGCCCCGGCCACGGAGCGGCCCACGGCCAGGACCTCCCCGACCGGCAGCGGTCCCCGGCTCTTCAGCGCGGTCGCGTAGTCCCCCGGGTGCAGGTTCATGGCGACGAAGGCGCGGCCGGACGAGGTGCGGCCTCCGCCGACGACGCCGACCAGGCCCGGGATACCGGACAGCTCGACCAGTCGGTCCACTTCCCTGGCGCCTGACCCGTCGCGCATGACCTTGAGCGCGACCGGGGCGTCGTCCCCGTCACGCCGGGCCCGGTAGACGGTCGAGGCCGCTCCCCGGTGCAGGACCTCCGGGGAGTGGAACCCCGGGGCCAGTCTGTCGTGTTGTTCCTCGCCGCTCATCGGCGTCCTCTCCGTCGGCGGCTCGGACCGTCCCGCCAGAACAGGGGGCGGGGGTCGAACCACCAGGTCAGTCTCCTGAACCGGGGGCGTGCCCTGCGCACCGCGCGTTGGTGGTCGCGTACCGCGCGGGCGGCTTCCTCGGCCGCCGGGGCGTCGACGCCGACCCCGCCGCCGAAGCCCGTGCTGTTGACGGCCCGGGCCAGGTGGTCGAGCCCGCTCGAAGGAGCCGTGTCGGGCACGAGTGCGCGGGCGGCCGTCACGGTCTCGGTGACCGTGGCCCCCGTGTCGAGATCGGCCGCGCCCATCCTGAGGGCCTCGCGCAGTTCGCGCCAGGCTCCCAGGACACGGTCCGTGGGGGTGCCCGCGCTCAGGCGTCGTGCCCTGCGAGCGAGGCGCAGGACGGGGATCAGCAGGACCAGGGTGAGCGCTCCCCCGGAGGCTGCCACCGCCCAGAGGCCCTCGGTCGTGTCCTGGCGGTCGGGAGCGGCCTGCCCGTCGCTTTCGGTCTCGGATCCGGAGTCGAGTTCACCGGCCTCGGGCTCGTCGGGGGCCTGCGCACTCTCGGGGGTTTCGTCGGCGCCGCCCTCGTCGCGCCCTCCGGGAGTGACGTTGTAGGGCACCCATCCCAGACCGTCGAAGTACACCTCGCCCCAGGCGTGCGCGTCGCCGGTGCGCACCTCGTACTCGCCCTCGTCCCGTTCGGTCCCGGGCGCGAACCCGACCGCCACCCGGCTGGGGAGTCCGGCCGCGCGCGTCAGCAGGGCGAAGGCGCTCGCGAACTGCTCGGAGGTACCGGAACCGCCCTGACCCCCGGGGGCGGCAAGGAGAGCGTCGATGTGCGCGTAGCCGTGGCCGCCGGGGGTCTCGGGGTCGAACGTGTGGGAGTCGCGCAGGTACTCGGCGATGGCCCGCGCGCGGTGGTGGTAGTCGCCCTCGGCGGCGATCGCGGACACGACCTCGTCGAGGATGGGCGGGGCGCCGGGCGGCAGCTCCCGGTACAGCTCGTACACGTCCCCCACCGGTGGGGACGACCGGGACAGGTCGACGCCGGACCAGTCGGCGACCGTGCCGACCACCTCGTAGTCGCGCCCGGCCACGGTGCCGTCCCGGGTGACGACGGTGCCGGTGAGGGCGTCGTAGCCAAGGGAGTCGAGTCCCACCCGGCGGGGTGCGCCCACCACCGGAGCCCAGCTGCCGGGAAGGTCCTCGCCCACGCTGATCCGCGCGGTGACGTCCCCGTCGGCCCCGGGAGGCGGTGGCACCGGTGCGGGCAGGACCTGGTCCGCGCTGCGGTAGCCGCTCTCGGGGAGCCAGGTGGTGCCGGTGAAGTCGGAGAGGGCGACCCAGCGCAGATCCACGGGCTGGTCGGACTCGACGGTGAGCAGGTGCTCGTCGGGTTCGGCTGCCCACCCGGGCAGGTAGCTGAGCGGGTTGAGGGCCTCCTGCGGGTCCATCGGAGGGGTCAGCACCGCGCGGGGGTCGCCTGGTTCGGCGGACCAGCCCGCGAGCAGTGCCGGTCCGCCGAGCACCGCCATGGTCGCGGTGAGCACGCAGATGAGCCCCGTGATGACGCCGTCACGGACGGGGGAGGGCCCCGCGGGGCGTTGGTCCACCTGGATGCCCAGGGAGGGAGATCCCACGCCGCTGTGGGTCCTCGAGGCCGGACGCGCGGACATGATGAGGACGGCGGCCACGCCGAGCAGACCGATCGCGGTGAACCCGGGGGGTGCGGCCGGGCCGTTGAGGACGACCGCGCCCACGAGCAGAACGAGCCCCGGGAGCAGGGCCAGCGCCCGGCGTTCGGCACGCCAGGCCAGAGCCGTGGCGGTGCCGGTGAGCCAGGTCGCCAGAAGTGGCAGGGCCAGGGTGTCGACGGTGAGCGGTGTCGGCGCCGTGCTGGTGAGAATGCGCGCTCCGGAATGGAGGAGGGCCTCGCCCGCGCCGCGCAGGACACCGTCCCCCTCGCCCGGCACCCACGCGGCGGCGGCCACAACGCTGGCGAGCGGAAGGGGAACACCGGTCAGGACCGTGCGGAGAGCGCTGTGGCGGGAGCGCAGGACCAGCGCCACCACGACGGATACCACGGAGCAGGCCGCGAGCACGGCCAGGAGGGTCACGGCAGAGCCATAGGAGGCCGAGACCACCACCCCGCCGGCGACGGTGGACAGGACCAGGCCCACGCAGGCCAGGAGCGTGCTCGGGGATGCCCGGTAGGGACGCCCGGACACGGGCGGCGCGGCCCGTTCGGGGGCGGGAGCCGTCATCGTGCCCACGGCGCCTCGTTCCAACGGTCCGCGAACGACCCGGCGTCGCCCGCGGCGATGAGCGTGACGGAGTCGGGTGAGGTCGGCGGTTCCTGCTGGCCGACGACCACGGCGATGAGGCCGGAGTAGCGGTCGGCGAGCTGACCGAACAGGCGCAGGTCGGTGGCGTCCAGTCCTGCGCTGACCAGGATGGCCGTGTCCCCCTGGCTCTGGGTGCGGGCCAGGTGGAGGGCGTCGGCCAGGTCCGGTCCACGGGTGGGCGCGGCCTCGGCGAGCAGGTCGAGCAGGGAGGGCAGGCCGCCGCCGCTGTCCCGACCGCGTCCGCTGACGAGCCGCAGTTCGCAGTGGAGCGAGGCCCGGACTCCGGTGGCGAGCAGGGAGGCGGCGGCCCCGGCGACCTCGTCCAGTCGGGCGGCGTCCTCGGGGGCGGCTCGGTCGTCGACGATCACACACACCCGGGTCTGGGAGGTGTCCACGTACTCGCGCACCACCAGGCGGTCCAGGCGTGCGGAGCTGCGCCAGTGGACGTGGCGCAGGTCGTCGCCGGGGGCGTAGTCACGCAGGGTGTGGAAGGTGAGCGTTCCGGCCCGGGCCCCGTCGACCTCTCCGTCCGGGTCGGCGACGTTGCCCACGGGGATGGCCCGCAGGTACTGCCAGGTCGGGTGGACCCACACGTGGTCGGTGGTGCCGTGGTCGCGGGTGCTCCTGGCCAGGCCCAGGGGGTCGGAGCGGCCCGCACGCAGGGGGCCGAGTTCGATGAGTCCGCGCCGCCGGGGTTGGAGCCAGTAGTCCGATCCCCCGGTGCCGCCCCCGGGCAGCGGGGTCAGGGGCACGTCGTGTTCACCGTCGGGGCCCACCACCCGCTCACTGATCCGCAGGCCGCGGCGCCCGGTGTTGCGGGCACTCATGTGGACCCGCACGGAGCGCCCGGGGGTGGTGCGGGTGCCGCCGGGCAGGGAGCGGGTCATGGTCACGGCCGCCGGGCGGCCCACGAACAGGGCGGCCACGGCCACGGCGAGGACCGCCAGGGCTCCGAGCAGGACGAGTTCCTGGTACTGGGACAGGGTGCCCGCGGTGAGGAGCAGCGCTCCCGTGACGGCCACCAGCCATCCCCTCGTGGTCGGCATCAGCGGTTCGCCGTCGCCCCCGGGTGTCCCGGCTGGGGGGCCGGGGTGGACGACAGAATCTCGGCGAGCACGTCGACCCCGGTGCGGCCGCCCACGGAGGCTTCTGGAGAGAGCACCAGGCGGTGCGCCCACACCGGCTGCGCGAGGGTCTTGACGTCCTCGGGGGTGGCGTAGGGGCGGCCGGAGACCAGGGCGAGCGTGCGGGCCGTGTGGGCCATGGCGACGGTCGCCCGGGTGGACAGGCCCACGCTGAGCGCCGGGTGGTCGCGGGTGGAGCGGGCCACGCGCAGCACGTACTCGTAGACGGCGTCGTCGACGTACACGCGGCGGGCCGCCTGCCGGACCTGTTCCATGCGCGCCGCGTCCGTGGACGAGGGCAGGGCGTCCGGGGAGACGAGGCGGTCCCCCCGGATGATGGCCAGTTCGGCGGCCGGGTCCGCGTAGCCCACGGTCAGGCGCATCAGGAACCGGTCCAGCTGGGCCTCGGGGAGCCGGTAGGTGCCCGACATCTCCACGGGGTTCTGGGTGGCCACCACCAGGAAGGGCGCCGGGACCGTGTGGCGGACCCCGTCGACCGTGACCGCGCCCTCCTCCATGACCTCCAGTAGCGCGGACTGCGTCTTGGGCGAGGCCCGGTTGATCTCGTCGGCGATGACGACGTTGGCGAAGACCGGTCCCGGGTGGAACTCGAACTCGCGGGTGGCCTGGTTGAAGACGGTCACGCCGGTCACGTCGGAGGGCAGCAGGTCGGGGGTGAACTGCACCCGCCGCCAGATCCCGTCGACGCTGGAGGCGATGGCGCGGGCCAGGGTCGTCTTGCCGGTGCCCGGGACGTCCTCCAGCAGGAGGTGTCCCTGGGAGAGGAGGGCGACGAGGGCGAGCCGCACCACCTCGGTCTTGCCCAGGAGCGCCGACTCGACGTTGGAGGCCATGGCGTCGAAGGCGTCCGCATGGACCGCCGCCTCGTCCGTCGAGAGCGGCGCTGCGGGAGCGTGCAGGGTCACGGGGGTGTCCTTCGGGGTACGGAAGACGGGTCAGGGAGTCTGGTCCGGGCCCGCGGGGTCGCGCTCCTGGGGGACGAGCGGGGTGTTCGGGTCCTGTGTCTGGGTCTGATGCCCGCGCTGCTCGTTGAGTTCGCGCTGGGCCTGGAAGGCTCCCGCGACCACGATGCCCGCGGCGAGCACCGCGGCGGCGATCAGACCGACGACGACCGAGGGCCACACGTGGTGGCGCTGGCGCCAGTAGCGGCTGGAACCGTACAGCAGGGCGGCACGCAGCTGCCGACGGCGGAGGGCGTCGGCCTGGAGGACGTAGCGCTCGGTGTGGGGTGTGGTCTGGAACGCTTCGGGGAGCGGGGTGGGGGCGGGCGGCTCGGGGCTCCCCGGGCCCGGGGCGGGGGGCCACTGCTGTGGCGGGGGCCCCCCCCCCCCCCCGGGGCCCGAGGGGGGGGC
>NZ_QGTF01000012.1:13105-200597 GCF_003182025.1 Nocardiopsis sp. L17-MgMaSL7
GAGGGGGGGGGGGGGGGGGGGGGGGGGGGGGGGGGCCCCCCGGGGGGGGGGGGGGGGGCCCTGGGTGGGGGGGGGCCCCCCGCCGCACCCTGGTGCCCGTAGGGGTGGCTCACTCGAACAGGTTGTTGAGGTAGCTCTTGGTCTCGCGGTAGCCGTCCACCGTGCCGTCGACGGCGTCGATCATCCTGGAGAAGCCCCGGTTGGTCATCTCGAAGGCGTTGTTGAACTCGGCCGCCCTGGCCTGGAAGGCCTCGTCGCCGCCCTCGAACCTGGCGACGGTGTCCTTGGCCTGGGTGTCGAGCTCCTGCATGATCGCCTTGAAGTAGCCCAGGTACTGGCGCTGGTCGACGCTCAGCTGGTCCAGCGCGTCAATGTCCGCGCCGACCTCGTACTTGTTCACGCCCATGGCGTCCTCTCCCCCACTTCGGTCTCAGGTTCCGACTCAGATGTTCCGGCTCAGGTAGCTGAGCTCGCTCTGGGCTTTGGAGAAGTCCTCTTCGCTCTGGGCGTCGGCGGAGTTGATCTTCTCCTGGCCGAGGTTGAGGTTGACGCCGTACTTGTTGCACCAGTCGATGAGGGCCTGGAAGCCCGTCACCAGTTCGGCCTGGCCCTGGCGGTAGGCCCGGAGGGCGTTGCCCTGGAGCGCCTGACCGTCCTGGTCCAGGACGTCGATCAGGGACTGCATGCGGTCACTGAGACCACGGCTCTGTTCGTCCAGGCGCGTACCGCCCTGGGACAGAGTGTTGCTCTGTTCCGTGCCGACGTTGTTGGTCAACTGTCCGTCCTCTCCCCGTGGACTCTCCCCTTGGTCCGAACTCGACGCCGGTATCAGGGGCGTGGTCGCTCTGTGAGCACCGGGGAGGTCTGCTCGCGGTCACAGATTCACGACTCGAACCGGAAAGTAGTGAAGGCGGCGTCCCCTGTCAACGCGATTGCAGAACAAGGACGCCAAGTGACCGAAACAGGACAGATTCTCACCTCCAGGGCCCTCATCGGCGTCCCACAGTTCGCTGGCGCCCTTCCCGCGCACCCGTCGCCGCCCTCCTCGTGGGGGTGGTCCCCGCTCCCGGAAGCGAAGAAGGGCGGGCCACGGGTGACTCAGAGGGTGGAGCCAACCCTGCGGAGGCCGGGGCGGCGGCACGGATCGCCGAGCGGGTGAGCGGTGCCCTGGACGGGGTCCCCCCACGCTTCGGGACGGTGGCGGAGAACCTCGACGAGGCCGCTGTGGAGGCCAGGATCAACGGTGCCTTCTCCAACTTCCACATCGACCACGAGCAGGCCGTGCGGACGGGCGAGGCCAACGGCACGACCATCTCGCGCGACGCTGAGGCCGCCGCCGGACGCGTCTTCGAAGCCGATCAGGAGGCGGAGGGTGAATTCCTCGCCTTCCCCCTCACGCGAGCGGAGGTCAGCCTCCGATGCGGATGGTGGAGACGGCCTCGTACACGCCGAGGGCCCAGACGGCGGCCACGCACATCCCCGCGACCACGACGATCTCCACCCCGTTGAGGATGCGGCGCAGCGAGGCCCTGGGCACGTCGGTCAGACGGATAGCGCTCACGGCCGCCACCGCCACGCACAGCACCAGCCCCACTGCCGGGAGCACACCCGACATCCAGGGGTGAGCCGTTGTCGCGGCCACCCCGGTCACGGCCAGTCCCAGCACGCCGGTGAGCCGGACCGGCAGCACGTGGGAGACCCGGTCGAACAGGCGCGACCGCATCAGCAGGGCGAGCGAGACCAGGGCGGCCAGGACCAGGTCCCGGCGCGCGTCACCGGTGAACGCGAGCAGGCCCACGGAGATCGTGGCGGCGGCCGACACCCCCAGGATGGTTCCGGTCAGCATGCGGTCGCTGTTGGCCAGGCTCTCCTCGAAGCGTTCGTTGTCGGTCTGGCCGACCTGGCGCACCTCGTAGTCGAGCCCGGACAGCCCGCCCAGGGCGAGCGCCATCCGGGGCAGGGCGCCGATGCCCAGGGCCAGCAGGACGGCGAGCAGGCGCACCGCCATGGGGCCGTCGGTGAACAGGCCGAAGCCCACGAGCAGCACCATGGACACCGTGACGACGCTCAGCCCGGCGAGGTAGGGCAGCAGGAAGTGGGCCAGCGCCCAGCCGCCAGCAGAGGCGGCCAGCGCGCCGAAGCAGGCGAACAGCGCCAGAACGATGGGCGAGGGCGCGACGGCGCTCACTCCCAGGACGGCGAGCACGATGGTCAGGGCGCCCCAGCCGCAGGCGGCGACCTGCGCGGCGTGGGCCACTCCGGGAAGGTTCCTGGACCCGGCCAACCACAGGGCACCCAGCGCGGCCAGAAGCCCGAGAACGGACACGGCGAGGTCGAGGGGCGAGGTGCGGATCAGGACCATGGCCGCCATGAGCAGCAGCGGTCCCAGCGCCGTGAGTGCCAGGCCGAACCCGAACGTGGTGGTGGGCTTCCACAGCCAGGCGCGCTCGTCGACGCGGTCCTCGACGGTGCCGCGTACGTCGTCGACGAACGACGGTCGGTCCGGGGCGGTGACCCGGTCCAGGAGCAGGACGTCCCCGTCACGGACTCCGGCGTCGGTCAGGGAACCGGCGGAGGGGATGGGGGTGCCGTCCACCGCGACGAGGTTCCAGCGGGCGGACTGGAGCCCGTCGTCGGCCGGGGAGCACACGCGCACGACCTGCGGCATCAGTGCCGCCACCGACACCGCGCCGGGCAGGACGAGGTCGGCCCACCGATCCGGTCCGGTCACCGTGACCCGGCAGTATCCGCTCACCTGGGGGCTCCCCGCGTTCGACGTCAGTTGTGGACGGCGCACGACCGTCCGTTGGCGGGCGCGAACCGTTGGGCCCGCACGAGGATCACACCGGTCCGTGGTCCGGTTGTCCACAG
Organism: Nocardiopsis sp. L17-MgMaSL7; assembly: GCF_003182025.1. Taxonomy (NCBI): domain Bacteria; kingdom Bacillati; phylum Actinomycetota; class Actinomycetes; order Streptosporangiales; family Nocardiopsidaceae; genus Nocardiopsis; species Nocardiopsis sp. L17-MgMaSL7. The sequence continues at coordinate 15,977 of NZ_QGTF01000012.1, forward strand.
GCCCGTGGTCGCCGCTTGTCCGGCACCGCCGGGGCGCGGGATCATCACGGTAGCAAGAGCGCGTACCGGGCGATCCGGGCGCACGCGACAGGAGAGGCGCCAGTGACAACGACGCTGGTTCATCGTCCCGCCCGCACTGCGGTCCCGGATCCCGGCAGGACACCCCTGGTGATCGCGACCCCGCCGCAGCTGCCGGAGAACCCCCCGGCCGCCAGCTCCTCGGCGATGATCATCATGCCGATCATCACCGGGTCCGGTTCGCTGATGATGACCATCACCATGGGGAACCGCCCCCTGTTCGCGGTGGCCGGGGCCATGATCATGCTGGCCAGCGTCGCGGTCGGCATCGTCATGTTCGTCGCCCAGCGCAACGGGCCGCGCAAGCGCATCCGGGAGCAGCGGGAACGGTACCTGGACTACCTGGACCACCTGCGCGAGACGGTTCGGGAGGTGGCGGGGCTGCAACGCGCCGCGTCGCTGTTCCGGCACCCGGAGCCGCACCTGTTGGAGGAGACCGCCCGGCTCACCGCGCGGCGCTGGGAACGGCGCCCGGGGGACCCCGACTTCCTCGACCTGCGGATCGGTGAGGGTTCGCGCCCCCTGGCCAGACGGCTGAACCTGAACATCGACCGCACCAACCCCCTGATCGTCTACGACCCCGTCTGCCAGGGCATCGCCGAGCAGATCGTCGACCTGTACTCGGACGTGTCCGAGCAGCCGCTCGTGCTACGCCTGCGCGAGTGCGGGGTGGTGTCGGTGGTCGGCGACCGGGCGGCGGGCCGGGAGGTGGCCCGCGCCCTGGCGGCGCAGCTGGTGACCTTCTCCGCCGCCGAGGACGTGCGGTTGGGTGTGGTGCGGCACCAGCGGTTGACGGCGGAGTGGGACTGGACCAAGTGGCTGCCCCACAACGCCCTCGACGGGGTCCAGGACGGTCCGCTGCCCGCCCGGCTGGTGGCGGGCAACACCGTGGAGATGACCGAGCTGCTGACGGCCGAGATCGAGCAGCGCACCATCGACATGCAGCGCAGGCGGGGCGCGCCTCCCGGACCGGGCACGCAGCGGCTCGTGGTGCTCGTGGACGGCGAGTTCCAGGCGACCCTGTCCGGGCTGGCGGCCGAGCCCCCGGTGACCTCGCTGGCCGACATCGGCGTCCACCTGGTCTTCCTGGTGGGTGACCGCCGGGAGGAGCCCGGGCACGTGGACACCCGGCTGTACGTGTCGGCTGACGGTTCCCTGAGGGAGGACCGCGCACCGAGGCCGCAGCAGCCCGGCCAGGGCCCCGAGACGGAGGACGACCCTCCCCTAGAGGGTTCCTTCGACCGGGTCGGCGGGGAACTCCTCACCACCCTCGCGCGATCCCTGGCGCCGCTGCGACTGGCTGCCAGCGACAGCTCGGACGCCATGCACGCCACGGTGGGGCTGCCGGAGATCCTGGGCGTGCCCGACGTCGCCCGACTGGACACCGAGCGGGCGTGGCGGCCCCGGGGCACCGGGGATTTCCTGCGGGTGCCGATCGGGGTGGGCCCCGAGGCCAACACCGTGCTGCTCGACCTCAAGGAGTCCGCGTTCGGGGGCATGGGGCCGCACGGGCTGGTGGTGGGCGCCACCGGTTCGGGCAAGTCGGAGATGCTGCGCACCCTGGTGGCCTCACTGGTGATCAACCACCCGCCCGACCAGCTCGCCCTGTTACTGGTGGACTTCAAGGGCGGCGCGACCTTCGCCGACACCGACCGGCTCCCGCACAGCGCCGGTCTCATCACCAACCTCGCCGACGACGACGGGTTGGTGGAGCGCTTCCGCGAGGCGATGTTCGGCGAGCTGAACCGGCGCCAGCAGGTCCTCAAGGACGCGGGCAACCTGCCCAACCTGCACGCCTACGAGGGGGCGCGGGCCCGCCGACCCGGGCTGGAACCGCTCCCCCACCTGCTGGTGATCATCGACGAGTTCTCCGAGCTGCTCACCGCGCACCCGGACTTCGCGGAGCTGTTCGTGGCCATCGGCCGGATCGGCCGTTCGATCGGCGTGCACCTGCTGCTGGCCACCCAGCGGCTGGACTCGGGCAAGATCAAGGGCCTGGAGTCCCATCTGTCCTACCGGATCGGTCTGCGGACCTTCTCCGAGGCCGAGAGCCGGGAGGCGATCGGGGTCGGGGACGCCTACCACCTGCCGCCGGAGCCCGGATCGGGCTACCTGAAGGTCGACACCACGGTGTTCGAGCGCTTCAAGGCGGCCATGGTCTCCCAGCCGTACGTGCCGCCCACACGCGAGGAGGTCGAGGAGGTTCCGCAGGTCCTGCCGCTGATCTCGTTCAACGGGCTGGCCTCGCTGGTGCGGCCCGCCCAGCGGGCGGAGAGCGCCGACACCGAGGACAGGCCGGAGCAGGACGCTCCCACCACCCTCCAGGTGGCGGTGGACCGGATCGTGGACTCCGGGAGGGAACCGGTCCGCCCGGTCTGGGTCCCGCCGCTCCCCTCCGTCCTCACCCTCGACCAGCTGCTGGAACAGTTGGACGAGACCCGGACGCGGGAGGACGGGACCGCGATCGAGCCCGCCCCCGACGAGGTTCGGGCGATCATCGGATTGGCGGACCTGCCCCGGGAACAGCGCCAGTGCCCGGCCGACCTGGACTTCACCGGCGGGGAGAGCAACATCGTGGTTCTGGGCGGCCCCCAGTCCGGGAAGTCGACCCTGATCAGAACCCTGATCGCCACCCTGGCCTGGCGGTACCCGCCCGGGCGGGTGGCGGTGTACGCCATCGACTTCGGCGGTGGCTCCCTCGCACCGTTCGCCGAACTGCCGCACGTGGCGGGGGTGGCGGGCCGTTCCGAGCTGGAGCTGGCCCAGCGCATCCTCGCGGACGTGCGCGTCCAGCTGGACCAGCGCGAAGCGGTCTTCCGTCAGAGGCGGCTGGACTCACCCGCCGCTCTACGCCAGGCGCGGGCGGAGGGGAACGTCCCCGCAGGAACCCACGGAGACGTGTTCCTGTTCATCGACGGCTGGGCGGGGCTGCGTGAGGCCTACCCGGACGTGGACGACGTCCTCACCGACATCGTCTCGCGCGGCCCCTCCCTCGGCGTGCACACGGTGCTGACCAGTTCCGCCTCCAACCAGGTCCGCACCAAGCTGCAATCGCTCTTCGGCGGCCGTTTCGAGCTGCGTCTGACCGACCCCTACGACTCCCAGCTGGGTCGCAAGGTCGCCGAGCGCCTACCCAAGGACGTGCCCGGCCGGGGGCTGAGAGCGGACGAGTCGTTCGTGCAGGTGCCGCTCCCCCGCTTGGACGGTGTCGCGGAGGACGCCGATCTCGGCGACGGCGTGCGCGACGCGGTGGACAGACTCTCGGCCCGGTGGCCCGACCTCCCGGTGCGCAGGGTCCGGGTGCTGCCCGCCCTGGTCTCCCTGGCGGAGCTCCTGCCCAGGCAGCAGGGCTCCGACCTGGTCATGGGCATGGCAGAGAGTGACCTGGGGCCCGCGCTGTACCACCCGCACGAGGACCCGCACCTGATGGTCTTCGGGGACCCGCAGACCGGCAAGAGCACGCTGATCCGGGCCCTGGTCCGGCAGGTGATCTCCCGTCCTGCCAGCGAGGTGGGCGTGGTGATGGTCGACTACCGCCGCGCGCACCTGGGATTGGTCCCCCCGGAGTACCTGTTGGCGTACAGCACCAGTCCCCAGCAGACCGAGGGGGTCGCCGGGGAACTGGCCGGACTGGTCCGCAAACGTCTCCCCGGGCCGGACGTCACGCCCAGGCAGCTGCGTGAGCGCAGTTGGTGGGAGGGGCTGGAGGTGTTCGTGTTCGTGGACGACCTGGACATGGTGGCGGGGCGCAGCAACCCCCTGAGCCCGTTGGCCGACCTCCTGACCCAGGGAGCCGACCTGGGTCTGCACCTGGTCACGGCGCGAAGGACCGGCGGCGCGTCGAGGTCGATGTTCGATCCGGTCTCCCAGACGCTCACGGACATGGCCACTCCGGGGCTGCTGTTCTCGGGTGACCGGATGGAGGGGCGGCTCGCCAACGGGGTCGTCTCCCGCCGCCTCCCCCCGGGCCGCGCGCTGCTGGCCCGCCGTGGGCGCCCGCCCGAGCAGGTGCAGGTGGCCTGGACCGACCCGGTGGAGTGAGGTTCCGGTGCGGGTGAAAGGGGCCCGCGAAATGTGGCGGGCCCCGGGGTCCCGGGGTGCACGAACCACCGGGACAGCTGGACCGCGCGCAGGAGGAGCTGAAACTTCGCCCCACCGACCCACATCCCCGGTGATCAGCACGCGCGAAGACCATCCCCGCCACAGCGGTGGGCCCGGGGATTCGGGGCACCGGGCTGGCGAGCCGCGCGCAGGAGGAGCTGAGGGCCCACTCACATGAGTCTCGGACACCTTCGCCGACCAGGCCCTGTCGGCACCAAACGATCTCGCCGGTGTGGCGTCCCGAGGGCTCGAAGCACCGGGACCGCTGAGCGATGCACGGAAGGGGTGTGGCCTGGGCTCCACGTGTCTCCAGCGATCAAACGCTGCGAGGACCTGATGGGCCAGGGGATCCCCGGTTCAGGCGTCTCTGGGGGCGCCTGCTGACCGGGAGCGTTTCCCCGGAGCGGCGGACGCCCAGCCGGGCACTCGCGCGGGGTCAGGATCCGCAGTTGGTGTTCCGGCTGGTGATGGATCGTTCCCCAACGGCGGCCGTGACGTCGATACAGGCCTCCATGGCTGGGATCAGGACCGGACCGGCGCTCGCCCCCGTCGTGTCCATCCATCCCGGTTCCCCGGCACCGTCGCTGCGGCGCAGGCCGATGTCGACGTAGGTGGAGTCGCCGTTGGAGACCACGATCGCGCAGTTGTAGCCGTGGACTGGTTCGTAGAAGACGTACACCGAGCCGCCGGGGTCACCCGGGATCGTCTTCGGCCAACCGTCGGCATCCTGGGTGTAGTCGGGTGCGTCGTTCATCGGATGGGCCGTCGTGCACTGCTCGGCGGGCGAGGCACCCTGCGCGGCGGTGGACGAGGTCAGCACCAGTCCGGACGCGATCACCGTGGTGGCGGCCGCCACCGCCGCCCAACGTCCCCTACCGAACACGCTCCTGGGCACCGTCGCGCTCCCCTTCTGATCCGTTGACTGGTCCGCCACCGTCACCACCTCTCACACGCCGGGGTGCTCCGGGCGGAGCCGCCCTCGGTGGTCCCCGACCCCACGGCGGTGACCGTGAAGGAGAAACACCGTTGGTCGCCCCGGGTGAAGGCGTGGGAGGTGGCCCCGCCATCCACCGTCGTCTCGGAACCGATCTCCACACCGTCGCCGTGCGGCGTGATCCGGTATCCCTCGGCATTGTCCGCAGCCGTCCAGGTGACGGTCACCGTGCTGCCCGACACGCTGTGCGCGACCTCGCCCGGGGTACCCACCTGGATCTCCGGCATGGTCACGGGGGAACTGCTGGCGGACTCGCCGGTGACCCCGCCCTCGCCCCGTGAGGTGACCGTGAACGTGTAGGTGGCGCCCGGCTCCAGACCGGTCACCTCCAGCGACGTCTCCCCGGTGGTGCGGTTGCTGGGAGCGGAGGCCCCGCCCTCGGCGGCCGCGGACACCAGGTAGTCCACGGCGTTGTCGGCGCCGGTCCAGGACACGGTCGCGGTCTCGTTGCCGCTCACCTCCACCGAGACGCCGCCGGGCGAGCTCGGGGCCTCCTGGCTGGGGGTGACCTGCGGCGACTGGGCGGCGGGCCCGGTGCCGTGCGCGTTGGTGGCCTTCACCCGGAACCGGTAGGCCGTGCCGTTGTCCAGGCCCGTGATGAGGGTGTGCAGCTCCGAACCCTCGACTGTGGTCTGGCCACCCTCCCAGGTGATGTCGTAGGACTCCACGGAGGCGTCGGGTGAGTAGGCCTCGGGCCAGCTCAGTTCGACACTGCCGTCTCCGGCCTCGGCCGTGACGGGGGTGGGCGCACCGGGTGGGCCTGTGGATCGTTCGGGCTCGCCTTCGCTCTGAGGCGTCGGCGCTCCGGTCCCTCCGCCGGCCGAACCGCCGTCCGTCCCCTCCCCCGGGCCGCCGGTTCCCGCCTCGGTCGCGGGTCCGTTGGGCGGTGCGGGCGCCACCGGGTCGGGCGCGGGGGTGTCCCCGCGGATCTCACCGGGCCCGGGCGGCGGTTCGTCGGTGTCCACCAGGGTGGCCTGACCGGTGTCGTCCACCACCGCGGCCACACTGGTCTCCGGGGAGTTGACGAACAGGCTCCCCTCACGCACCTGGAGTTCGAGCGCCCCCTCGGCCCCGGGCAGGGTGACGGTGTCCAGTTCTCGCCCGTTGGGAGCGTAGGAGCGGACGACCCCCTCGTCCTCGAAGGGCACGTAGACGCGCCCGGAGAACGGGACGGCCAGTCCGCCGCCGGGCCTGCCCACCGGGAACCGGGTGGTCTCGGCCGCACCGTAGGGGTGCATCAGGGTGACGATCTCGTCGTCCTTGGTCCTGGTGACGGCGGCCATCTCGCCGCGCGTGCGGGCGGGCATGGCCGAGCCCGCCATCGGCGCGGGCATGGTGACCATCACCGGGTCGTCCCCCTCGCGCATGGCCACCACGTCCTCTCCGCCGCGGTCGACGGCGAGCGCGCCGTCGTCGAAGACGGTGACGCCGATGTCGGAACCCGGTGAGGCCACCGCGACGGTCTGGGTGACGGCCGCCTCGCCCTCGGACACCTTGATCCCGACGGCGTGGCCCTGGGTGGGCGCGCCCACCCACAGGGTGTCGGCGTCGTCGAAGGCGCCGCCGACCAGGGGGCCCTCCAGGGTGAGGGAGGCTCCGGTGGCCTGGAGGGTGGCGGGGTTGACGGCCCTGATCTGGCCGCCCGCGCGGTCGATGACCACGGCGCTCTCCCGTCCGAGCACCACCCCGTGGTCGCCGGAGCCCAGTTCGAGCCTGCCGGAGAAGCCGAGGTTGTTGAGGTCGACCGAGGTGACCTTGCCCGTCTGCGGGTCGGTGAGGAGGAGGTAGTCGTCGTTCTGCTCGACCTCGACGGGCCCCTCACCCGCCTCGGGCAGGGAGGCCACGAGGTCGATCTCGGCGTTGTTGCCGTTGACACGGACCGCTTCCTTGGTGACCGCGCTCCAGAGCCAGGCGGCGCCGTCGGACATGTCGTCGGACCGGCCCAGGGCACCGACGCCGAACGCCGTGCTGACCAGGGCCGTGGCCATGAGGCTGAGCACCAGCCCGGAGGATCCGGCGCGGGTGCGTTGAGCGAGGGTGCCGAGCAGGCGCCGGGATCGGCCCCGCTCGTGGGGGGTGGGGTCGGTGGGCACCGTCTTACGGCTCACTATCCACGTACTCCTTCGGCTACCGCGGACGTGTCCGGCCTCCGGCGGCGGGGGAGGTGGGATCGGGGGTCGCTGGTGTAGGGGCCCGAGGGATTCGGGCTTCTGTACGAAACCAGACAGCGGTTACGGCGTCAACGCTTCGGGGCGCCGTCTGGGCCACGCACCGTTCGATGCGCCGGTGCCCGTGTTCGGTTCTGGTTTCCTCGCGGCAATCCCACTCGTTCCGGGACCGCGCCGGGGGTCAGTCGAGGTCGATGGCGCCGACGATCTCCCCGTCCTCCACACGGCCGGTCTTTCGGAAGCCCAGGCCGAGGTAGAAGCCCTCGGGGCTGCCCTCGCCCGGAACCCAGGTGACGGTGACCCGGGAGAAGCCACGGCGCCGGGCCTCGGCGAGCGCGCCCTCCACCGCGTGGCGGCCGTACCCCCGCCCCTGATGCTTCTCCGCGATGTTGAGCCGCCAGATCTCGGCGCGGAAGTCGGAGTCCTCGTCGTCGGGGGCGAACCTCACCATGATGAACCCGACCGCCTCGTCGCCGTCCATGAGCAGGCGGGGCCACGCGGTGTCGCGGTTCGTGTAGGCCTGTGCCAGGGAGTACACCACGGGGGCGACGTACTGGTCCTGGTCCTCGCGGACCCTGATCCGGTGGGCGTCCTGGAAGTTGTTGTCGGTGATCTCCACCAGTCGCGGGGTGGTGGCGGGGGAAACGGGAGTGTCGTTCATGGGATGGCACCCTACGGACGGCAAGGCCGGGCCGCCACGGCTTTTCGCGCTGGCGGCGCTCCCGGCTCGGGCCCCGGGTCCGGTAGGCGGGGGCCTTCCCGGGGTAGGTCAGTCGGAGAGTCACCGGCCCCGCCCCCCAGGAGGCAGCAATGCGCACCAGCGCCACCCTCTCGGTACTCGTCCTCGTCTGGCTCGCCATCGGTGTGGCGGCAGCGGTCCAGCGCGGTGACTTCAGTGCCTCGGAGGCGTCCTGTTCCTCCGTGGGCAGTGTCGTGGTCACGATCTTCGTCGGTCCGCTGAACTACGTCGGTGTCAACCCGACCATCGAGTGCCCGGACCTGCCCGAACCCTCCGAGTGATCCCCTGTCGCGCCCGGACCGGCGTTTCCGAGCCGGGGTGAACGGTGGCTCGGGTGTCGGGCCCTGGCCCGCTCGCGGCCCGGCGCCGCGTTCGGGGGTACCGACAGCGGCGGGTGAGTGGGGCACTCCGGGCGACACGCCCATCCGGTGACGCGGTGCGCGCCTCCCGCCGCGTGCCGCGCGCGGACGCCAGACTCGTTGTCACCCCGTGTCGCTGATCACTCACCGAAGGTTCTGGAGTGCTGGTCGACGCGGTTCGTGGCGCGTGACGACGGTGTCCGCGCCGATCGGAGAACGGAGCGCATGTGCAAGCCCAGTGGCCGGGCGTCGGGGCCCTCGTGAACAAGTGGAACGCCACCCGCAGGGCCCGTGTCGAGCGGGAGCGGGCACGTGAGCGGTCCGAGGCCGAACGGTCGGGCCCCGGAACACCGGACCCGGACGACGGCGCGCGCGCCGGTGACCTGCTCCGTGTGGCCGCCGACGCCGCCTGGCGCATCCTGGTCGTCGGTGTGGTCGCGGGGCTTCTGGTCTACGCGCTCACCAGGCTGTCCGTGGTTACGCTCCCCCTCATCATCGCGGTGTTCCTCACCGCCCTCCTGATGCCCCTGGCCAACTGGCTGCGCCGCCCCAACCTGATCAGACGCCGCGGGTTCGGCCGGGGGTCGTCCACGACGATCACCATGCTGATCGCGTTGGCGATCTACAGCGGCGTGGTCACCCTCATCGTGACCCCGGCGATCGCGAGCTTCGACGACCTCGTGGCCAGCGTCAACAGTGCCGTGTCCCAGCTCCAGACCATGGCTCTGCCCTTCGGCCTGGACCCGGCACTGCTCACCGAGGCGATCGACAGCGCCTGGGAGCAGGTGCAGTCCCTGATCACCGAGAACAGCAACCAGGTCCTGAGCGGGGCATGGACGGCGACCACCGCGGTGACCCGCGTCGTGCTGGGGATCGTGTTGATCATCGTCCTGACCATCTACTTCGTGCACTCGGGCGACAAGCTCATGGACTGGATCGCCAGTCTGCTGCCGGTCCGGTCCCGCCCGGTGCTGCGCCACTCGGCGGGGGTCTCCTACGAGGTGATGGGCAACTACGTGCGCGGGGTGGCGCTCGTGGGGGTGATCGACGCGATCGGCATCGGTATCGCGCTGATCCTGCTGATCGACACGAGCCTGGCCATCCCGCTGATCGTGCTCACCTTCGTGGGCGCGTTCCTGCCGATCATCGGTGCCTTCCTGAGCGGGTTGCTGGCCGTCCTGGTGGCTCTGGTGACCGAGAACTGGGTGGTGGCACTGATCGTGCTCGGGGCGGTGCTGCTGGTGCAGCAGTTGGAGAGCAACGTGTTCGCTCCGCGCATCTACGGCCGCGCCCTGGAGCTGCCGTCCGCCGTGGTCCTGGTCGTGGTGACGGTCGGCGGGATCCTCGGCGGGGTGGCGGGCCTGTTCCTCGCCACCCCGGTCGCCGCGGTCCTCGCGGCACTCCTGCGCAACCGGGCGTCCTCCTCGTCCGGGTCCTCCGAGGAGGGCGCGGAGTCCGGGCGGGCGGACGGCGAGCGCGCAGAGGAGTCCGGGGCCACGGCCTGACCCCCGGTCCGGTGGGGGCCCACGGCCGGGGCCAGCACGCCCCTCCGGACTCACCCCCGGGCGCCCGTGAGGACCGGCCGTGCCGCCTCGGGCCCGCCGTGGACCCGGGTGATGGCGTCGGCGACGCGGTCGACGAGGAGGGTGGGCACGCCGGCGAGGTTGATCCGCCCTGAGGGGAGGCCGTGGATCCCGTGTTCGTCGCGCAGCCGTCCCATCTGGTCCTCGCTGAGGGGCAGACGCAGGAACATGCCGCGCTGTTCCCGCAACGGTTCGAACTCCGCGGAGGCGGTCCGTCGCACCAGGGCGTCGGTGAGCCCCTCGCGCAGGTGCCCCAGGCGCAGGCGCATGGAGTCGAGCTCCGCCGACCAGCGGGTGCGCAGTTCGGGGCGGGTGAGGATCTCGTGGACGATCCGCGCCCCGTGGTCGGGTGGCTGCGAGTACCCGGCGCGGGCGGTGGTCTCCAGGACGCTGTGGGCGAGGGCGCGGCGAGCGGGGTCGTCGGAGACCACGATCGCGCAGCCGGTGCGTTCGTTGTACAGGCCCCAGGCCTTGGAGGCACTGACCGCGACCACCGCTTCGGGCAGGATGTCGAGCATGCGGCGCACGCCCTCCAGGTCGGCGTCGAGACCGTCGCCCAGACCGAAGTAGGCGTGGTCGACGAAGGGCACCACCCCGCGCTCGGCCATCGCGTGGGCAAGCTCCTCCCAGCTCTGGGTGGGCATCGCGGCACCGGTGGGGTTGTGGCAGCACCCCTGGATCAGCAGTGCGTCGCCTGGTGCCGCCGTGGCGACGGCCGCGAGGGAGGCGTTCGGGTCCGGGCGGCCGTCGGGGAGCAGCATCGGGTACTCGCGTACGCGCAGACCCGCGGCGGTGAGGATGGTGCGGTGGTTGAGGTAGGCGGGTGTGCCCAGGTGAACGGTGCGGTCGGGGCCGGTGGCGGCCAGGAGTTCGGCCAGGAGCCGCAGCGCCCCGGTGCCCGCCACGGACTGCACCGCCAGGGTACGGGCTCGGACGTCCTCGGAGGGGAACAGCATGCGGGTGAGCGCGTTGGTGAAGTCGCGGTTGCCGGCGGGGCCCAGGTACTCCTTGGAGGGTGAGCGTGCGGCGAGGCTCCGTTCGGCCTCGGCCACCGCTCCGAAGACCGGGGAGGACCCGGTGTCGTCGCGGTAGACGCCGACGAGGAGATCGAGGCGGTCGGGACGCGTGTCGGCGTCGCAGGCGGCGGTGAGCCTCCAGAGGGGGTCGGTGCGCGGCGGGAACGTGGACGGCATCAGCACGAGGTCTCCAGTTCGGGACGGCGGTCCACGGCCTCGACCGAGGAGGGTGGAGTCGGGTGGGCGGCGGGCAGCGGGGAGGGAGGTACCGTCCCGGTGGGGCGCCCCGCGCCGAACAGGTTGAAGGCGACCACACCGGTGAGGACCAGCAGCAGGGTGACGGTGGTCGCGAGGGTGACGGGTTCGCCGAACAGCGGGACGGCCGCGACCAGGGTGACGACCGGGCTGAGCGCGCCGAGGGTGGCGGCGGCCGGACCTCCGAGGCCGCGGATGGCGGTCGCGTAGCACAGGGCGGCGAGCACGCCGACGCCGATGCCCTGGACGGCGGCGTAGACCAGGACGTCGCGGGGTGCGGCGCCCCCGAGCAACGCGGAGGGCACCAGGCCCAGCAGAACGGGTACCCCGGCCAGGAGGGCCGAGGGCGCGCAGAGGACGATCGCGGCGCTGACCGGATCGAGGGTGGTCTCCCGCAGCGCCAGGGTGTACACCGACCACACCAGCCCCGCGCAGAGCAGGATCGCGACCCCCGTGGCCTGGTCCGGGGCGACCGCTGCCGCCACGGGCACCGCCGCGCCCAGGACGATCAGCACGAGGGCGCCCAGTTGCGCGGGGCGGGCCCGGGTGCGCCAGAGCGCGAACGCGAGCGCGGTGACGAACAGCGGGACGGTCCCGGGGATCACGATCCCCACGAGGGCCGCACTGGTCAGGGAGCCGCCCCAGGCGGCGAGGAGGAAGTACGGGAGTCCGGCGCCGACGCACAGCGCCACCAGGACGCCGGGGCGTTCGTGTCGCACGCGCCGCACGGCCCGGGGGATCCACGGCGCCAGCACCACCAGCGGGGTCAGGAACCTGAGGAGGGCGGCGTCCAGGGCGGTGAGGTCGGAGGCGCCGATCCCCCGGATGCTCAGGGCGAACCCGGCCCACAGCACCACGGTCGCGGCCATCGCGGCCAGGGATAGGGGGAGCGAGGGTGTCGCGCCGGTAGGTCTGCTCATGGGAGTGAAGGTACGGGGATCGCCGCGACCGACGATTGCTGTTTATTGCTCCAGGCAAGATGGTTTTGGCAGAATCTGCCACATGCAACGGTTGGACGAGATCGATCTGCGGATCCTGCACGAACTCCAGAGCGACGGACGGATCAGCAACCAGGACCTGGCCGACCGCGTGGGGCTCTCGCCCTCCCCCTGCCTGCGCAGGGTGCGGCGGTTGGAGGAGTCCGGCGTGGTCGCCGGGTACACGGCGGTGGTCGACCCGGCCTCGGTCGGGCTGGACATCACGGCGTTCGTGCGGTTGCGCCTGGACTCCCACGGCACGGGTGTGGCGGAGCGGGTGGAGGAGGCCATTCGGGGGATCCCGGAGGTCACCGAGTCCTACCTGTTGGCGGGCGACCACGACTACCTGCTGAAGGTGGCCGCCCGTTCCTTCCCCGCCTACGAGGAGCTGATGCGCACCAAGCTGCGCGCCATCCCGGCCGTCTCCTCCATCGAGACGACCTTCGCCATCAGCGTCACCAAACCCAGTTCGCCCCTGCCCATCGACTGAGACACACGGGGTCAGGTGGGCCCCGGGGCCGCCTCCCGGGCGCGGGCCAGGCTCTCCCCGGTCACCCGGCCCCAGGCGAACACCAGCATGGGCAGGTGGGCCGCACCGGCCAACAGGAACGGCACGCGCAGCGCCCACTCCCTCCCCAGGGCCGGTTCGAGGCCGACCACCACCAGGCCGCCCAGGAGCGTGCCCACGGACAGGGTGCCCCAGCCGAAGAACCGGTAGACCGCGTTCACTCTGCCCAGCAGGTGGTCGGGGATGACGCGCTGGCGCAGAGAGACGGTGATGACGTTCCACACCACGATCGCGACGCCGACCGCAGCGCCCGACACCCACACGACGGCGGTCACGGGCACCAGTCCGAAGAGCGCGAGCCCGACCCCCATCACCGTGATCGAGCCGAGCAGACAGCGCCCCTCCCCCACGGCGGCGATGATCCGTTCGGCCAGCAGCGACCCCAGGAGCGCACCCGTGGCCGAACCGGTGAGGACCATCCCGAACTGCCAGCCCTCGAACAGGCCCAGCACGTCCTGCGTGTAGAGCACCAACAGGGAGATGATCATGGCGGAGGCCAGGTTGAGCGCTCCCAGCAGCAGTGCCAGGGCGCGCAGGACCGGGTTGTTCCACAGCCACCGCAGGCCGGTGCCGATCTCCGCGCGCCAGGCGATCCGGCCGGCCCCGGCCGGGACTCCCCGTGGGCGGTGGGTACCGGAGAGGGTGAACAGCAGCACGGCTCCGGCGGCGAGCAGGCCGGCGTTGAACAGGAACGGGACGGCCAGGGCCAGGCCCATCAGGACCCCGGCCAGCGGTGGCCCGACGAAGTTGTTGGCGGTCACCTCCACGCCCCAGAGCCGGCCGTTGGCCCGTTCCAGCAGCCGGTGGTCCACCAGGGAGGGGAGGAGGGTCTGGGCGGCGTTGTCCCGGACCACCTCCGCGCAGCCCACCAGGAACGACATCACGTAGAGGCCGATGAGCAGCGCGGTCGCCGAGGCGGGGGCTCCCCCACCGGTGGCCAGTTGTTCGGGGGTGGGCAGTCCTCCCTCGGTGAGCAGGACGAACGCACCGAAGGCCGCGACCACGACGAAGCGTCCGGTGTCCGTCCAGGCCACCAGCAGGCGCCGGTCGTACCTGTCGGTGATCACCCCGGCGGGCAGGGAGAACAGCAGCCAGGGCAGCCGGGTGGTCAGGGCGACAAGCGAGACCAGGAGGGCGTCGCGGGTCAGCGCGGAGGCGAGCCACACCACGGCGACGGTCATGAGCCCGTCCCCCAGGTTGGTCATCCCGCTCGCGGACCACAGCTTCCAGTAGTCGCGCCCCAGTCGGGGGCGGGACCGGCGGCGTTCACTCCGACCTCTCACCTTCCGTTCTCTCCTCGTCGGGTCAGGTAGTGCCGACCCCGCTGTGGGAGAGTGCGCGAACGCCCGCCCGTGGCCGGGACGCCCCTTCAGGCGCGAGGGTCGGATTCATCATCACGGTCCTCGTGCGCACCGGCAAGGGGACCGTCCCACTCCTTCTCAGTCCGTCCCGCGATGACGCGGGGAGCCCATGGTGCGTTTCCCCGCCCTGGATCTCCGTTGCGACTCCACCCCCAAGCACGCCTCGGTATCCGTTCTTCCGGAACGCGGAGATAAAGCGGCGGGGGCTATCGATATCATGAAGGAACCCCTGGGGCCAGCACCCACACGGGTCCATTCGACCGTCCGGAATCGGCCACTCTCCGGAACGGATAAACGATCTTCGGATTGCTTTCAGGAACTCGGTTCCAAAGCTGTTACGGCATTCATCCTTCATCCCAAATGCCCGAATCGACCTGGGAAAAAGGAAGGAACTCCTCTCATGCGGACCCCGCCGACACGGGGCTTCGACGACGGAAACCGGCCTTCGGGCCTTCCGCGAGGCGTCCAGCAGCACCCACCCTGAGCAGGGGTCACGCGACTCGTTTCAGGTGGGGGTGCCCCGAGGACCGCTCCCCTCCCCGGGAGCGCACGGCCGCCGCAACCACCCTTACCCTTCCCCCGATGAATTCATACTCGACGGGTGCCGTGAATTTCCCGCAAGCACTCCCCGGGGGGAGAAGTTCCAGGCCAGGATCGTGTTTCCCCGATTCTCTTGACAACGATCCGGACAAAGTGAAACTAATACTCTCGACCCTCCGGGCACCCACCCCTGATGGCCACGGACAGCCACACCAATAGCCCTCACCCGCACCCCTGGCCAGGCGCGCCTCCCCTCGCACCCGGGCACGGCGCCTTTTCCACGACGGATTCCTCCGGGAGGGAATCCGTCGTTCCCCGGAGATCGACCCGACACCCGAGCACGAACAAGGGGCGAAGACTTGACCCACACGTTTTCCCCGGAACTCGACGGCGCCACCGCGCGGCGGAGACAGTTCACGGAGTCCGGCTACCTCGTCCTCCCCGGCTTCCTGCCCGCGCACCTGGTCGAGCGTCTCCTGCCCGAGGTGGACCGCTGGGTGGACGAGGGGCTGCGCGCGCGTTCCATCGCCGCCTGCGTCGACCCGGAGACCCACGGCACGCCCCCGGTCCTGGAGCTGGAGCTTCCCGCACACGGCGAACTCCTCACCCACGAACCGCTGATGCGGGTGATCGCCGAACTCATGGGGCCCTCCTTCGTCTTCCACCACCTGCACAGCGACCGGCACGGTGAGTCGACCGGCGGCAAGGCCTGGCACCACGACCACGAGGCCAACGACCGTGAGGACCCGAGCCTGCTGATGGTCCACGCCCTGCACTACCTCGGTGGACTCGACCCCAGCGTCGGCCACCTAGCGGTCCTGCCCGGCTCCCACCTGGAGCACGCCTCCAAGCAGTCCCGTGCCCACCTGGGCACCAAGGAGCTCCCGGGAGAGGCCGTCATCGACCGGCTCCCCCCGGGCTCGACGGTCCTGATGAACTCCGCCCTGTTCCACGCGCGCAGACCCGCCCCCGAGGGGGAGGGCGACCCTCACCCCCGTTACTTCGTGGACGCCTCCTACTGCCAGGCGGACGCGCGATGGCATCCGGTGAAGCCCTATTGGCGGCATATGCTCGCTCGGGCGCGCGAGCTCGACCTCAGCGGGGGGCGCTGGCCCGAGCTGTTCGCCGAGCGGCACTTCACCGAGTACACGACGGGACGGGACTCCACCACATGAAACTGATCGGCACGGTGCCCTTCTCGGAGGTGTTGGAGGTCTACCGGGGCGACCACCCCGTCGACCGCGCCCACGTGTCCAACACCAACCAGGACGGGGAGGACGTCCTGCACATGGCGGACGAGCTCCTGGGCACCTGGCACCGGGTCCTGCTGTCCAGGGACGAGGTCCTCGGCATCGTGCTGCCCTGGCACCTGAGTGAGGGTGGGGGCCGCGAGCTGGTCCCCCGGTCGGGCCGGACGGTGGGCGAGGCCGCGGAGCTGGTCCGCTCGGGCGGCGCGGAGATGTCCGCGGCCAACCCGATCTGCTCGGAGAAGCTTGCGCTGTTCGGGGAAAGGCCCCTGACGCCCGTCTACCTGAGCACCCGCCCGGTGCCGCACTCCGACTACTCCGACCTGGAGGTGCGGACCGGACTCATCCACCTGGACGGGCTGCACCGGACCGTCGCCTGGGCCCTGTACGGGCGCCTGGCGCCCGACGAACGCACCGAGGCGTTCGTGGCGGGTGCCCCGGACAACGCACCGGCCGGGTGAGACGGGTCCTGTTCTCCTGAACCCCTCGCCGGTGACGGGCGGGGACGAAGGCCCAGGGGGACAGGCGCCGGGCCGTCCCAAGCAGACACCGCCTGAACTGGAGACCCACCCCCTTGACAGGTACGACGATCCCGGACCTCTCACTCTCCGACCTGCTGGCGCGCGGCGCGCGCTCCCACCCGGACCGACCGGCGCTCTCCGACGGGGTTCGCTCCCTCGACTACGGGGGGCTGCTCGCCGCCGCGGACCGGGTGGCTGCCCGCCTGGCCGATCAGGGCGTGGGTCGGGGTGACCGGGTCGCGGTGCTGGGTCCGCGCGACATCCGGGTGTGCGTGTTGCTGTACGGGGTCCTGCGCGCGGGCGCGGCCGCCGTGGTCGTCGATCCCGCGTGGAGCGGCCCCGACGTCCGCAGGCGTCTGGACGCGATCGCCGTGGGGCACGTGCTCAGTTCCGATCCCGGGCACACCGCGCCCGGGGCGCGCGGGACCGAGGTCGTGGACCTGGACGCGATGGTCGGGGCTCACGGCGGCCAGCCCCGTGGCGCGGCCCCGCCGCGGGTGCGTGCCTCGGACCCGGCCTATCTCTCCTTCACCTCGGGTTCGAGTGGGGAACCCAAGGCGGTCACGGTCACCCACGCCAACACCGTGCACTACGCGTTCTCCCTGCGGGACCGCCTCGGCCTCACCCGTGAGGACGCGCCGTGCGTCGCGCACGTCACCACGCTCGCCGCCGACCTCGGGCACACCTCCTGGCTGCTGGCCCTGGCGACCGGCGGGTCGGTCCACGTGGTGCCCGACGACCGGGCCCGCGACCCGGAGGCCTTCTGGTCCTGTCTGGCCGCGGCGGGGGTATCCGTGCTCAAGACCACCCCCTCCCACATGACCGCCCTGTTGGAGGGGCGGCCGCGTCGGGCTCCGCGACTGCACACCCTGCTGTTGGGCGGTGAGGCGCTGCCCCGTTCCCTGGCGGCCGGGCTCCTCGACGACGGCGTGGCCGGCCGGCTGGTCAACCACTACGGTCCGACCGAGGCCACCATCGGCGCGAGCTGCTTCGTGGCCGTCTCCCCCTCCCAGCTTCCCGAGGACGAGGCGACGGTCCCCATCGGGACGGCCATCGGCCAGAACGGCCTGTACCTGGTGGACGCCGAGGGCCGTCCGGTACCGGACGGCGCCGACGGTGAGCTGCTCATCGGCGGTCCAGGTGTGACGCCGGGGTACTTCGGGCGCCCGGAGGAGACCGCGCTCCGCTTCCTCCCGCACGACGACGGACCGAGGTACCGGACCGGTGACCGATGTCGCCGCCGTCCGGACGGCGACCTCGTCTTCGCCGGTCGGACCGACCGTCAGGTGAAGATACGGGGCTACCGGGTGGACCCGGCGGACGTGGAGCGGGTGATCGACGGCTTTTCCGGGGTGGCGCGGTCGGCGGTGATCGTGCGCCGCAACCCCGCGGGGGCCCAGCTCCTGGCGGCGGTGCGACCGGTGACCGGCGAGGACGGCGGAGCGGAGGCGGCCCTGGTGGCCTCCCTGCGCTCCTACCTGCTGGACCGGCTCCCCGCGTACTCGGTCCCCCAACCGCTGGTCGTGGTGCCGGAGTTCCCCACCGGCCCGAACGGCAAGCTGGACAGGGACGGCCTGTCCGTGCTGGTGGACCGGGTCCTGGAACTCGGGGGGAGGAATCCCGCGACCGCCTCCGACGTGTCGGCGCCCCCGGACGCGGTCCGCGCACCGGCCGGGGACCCCCTCGTGAAGACCATCGCCGACCTCTGGGCGAGCGCTCTCGGTCTGCCCCTGGTCGCCCCGCACACGGACGTGCTGGAGCTCGGCGGTGACTCGATCCTGGCCATGCGCACGGTCACGGCGCTGCGCAGGTCCGGGTACCGGGTCGCGTTCGAGGACTTCTACCTGAACCCCACGGCGGTGCGGCTGGCGGCGGCCGCCACCCCGTTCTCGGAGGAGGAGGCCGCCGACCCGACGGAAGACACGGGCGTCGACGGAATCGGGAGGCTGGCACCGGCCCAGCGCTGGTTCTTCCAACAGCGGGTGCGTGACCCCAGGCACTGGAACCAGTCGGCCGTCCTGCGGTGCGGGGTCCCGGTGGACCCGCCCGCCCTCTCCCGCGCCGTGGTGGAGGTGCTGCGCCGCCATCCCGCGCTGCGCCAGCCCGTGGCGACGGGAGGTCCGGGTCTCCCCCGCCCCGCTGAGGAGACGGACGCGGTGACCTTCTCCCGGCTCCCCACCGACCCCGCCGGGGTTTCGGAGACGGTCGAGGCCACCTGTACCGAGCTGCACCGGGGGCTGGACCCGGAGTCGGGCCGTCTGGTCCGGATCCACCTGTTCTCCGGGACGGGCGGCGACTTCTCCGGTGCCGGGGCCGACGACCGGCTGGCGGTCATCGTGCACCACCTGGCCATCGACGGGCTCTCCTGGCGGGTCCTGCTCGACGACCTCGCCCACGCCTACCGGGCGGCGCTCACCGGGAGCGCGCCCCGCATGCCCGTGACCGCCGACTTCTACCGGTGGGCGGCGACCGCCGCGCCCCCCGCACCGGAACGGGCGGCTCCGCTCCGCACGCGGCCGCCCGCCGACCCCGGCATGGAGCCGGCGGCCCTGACCTGGTCCCTGGACGAGGGCGCCACCGCCAGGTTGGTCCGCCGTCACGGGCGCTCCCAGCGGTTGGAGGCGTTCCTGATCTCGGCCTTCTCCGAGGCCGTCCTGCGCCGGAACGGTCGGCCGCGGCTGACCGTGGAGGTGGAGACCCACGGTCGCGACACCACGAGCCGCGGCGACGCCTACATGGACACCGTCGGCTGGTTCACGGCCGTCAAACACGTGACCGTGGCGGCTCCCGGCACCGACCCGGGCTCCGCCACCGGCTCGGGAAGTGTCGGCGGAGCCGTGGACGTGCGGACCGTGGTCCGTTCCGCCTCGGCCGAGACCACCGCGCGGGTCGAGCACCTGGTGCGGGAGGCGCGGCAGCTCCCGATGGACGCCGACGTCCCGCGCCCCGAGGCCGGGTTCAACTTCCTGGGCACCTTCGAACTGCCCGACGAACCGTCGCTGGCCTGGTCCGTCGCCCCCGAGAACGGCGGGGCGGCGCGCTGTCCCAGCGCGGACCCGCACCACCGTCTGCGGCTCACCACGCGGATCGTCGAGGGCAGGCTGGTGGCCGACCTCGTGTACGCCTGGCCGCGGTTGTCCCACGAGGACGCCCACGGGATCGTCTCCGCCTTCGGTGGGACCGTGGCCGGCGAGGTCGGGAGCGCTCCCCCTGAGCCCGACAGGAGCGCCGTCTCCACCTCGGGCCAGCTGCTGCTCACCGGCGCCCCGAAGCCCGGAACCGCTCGCGCGAGCGTCCGGGTCCGGGAACCGGTCCGCGTACTGCTCACCGGTGCCACCGGATACCTGGGCCGCCACCTGCTGGCCGCTCTCCTGGACCGCGACGCGCACGTCACCTGCCTGGTCCGGGGCGCGGACGACGCCGACGCGGCTCGGCGGCTCGCCTCCGCGATCGACGGCGCGGACCGACGGGTCGGCGGGTTCGACGTGGTCGCCGGTGACGTCGACCAGGTGGGTCTGGGGCTGTCGCAGGACGGCCTGGAACGGGTCCGGGACGTCCGGGCGGTCGTCCACGCGGCGGCGGACGTGCGCCTGGTCGCGCCCCCCGACGACCTGGAACGCACCAACGTCGCGGGGGTCCGCCGCCTGCTCGCGTGGATCGACGCGGAGGTGCCCGGCGCCCGCCTGCACCACCTGTCCACGCTCGCGGTCGCGGGGGGCGTGGACGGCGTACCGCGCAGGTTCAGCGAGGCCGACCTGCGGATCGGGCAGCGGTTCCGCACCCCCTACGAGAGGACCAAGTTCGCGGCGGAGGAGGAGGTCCGCTCGTGGGCGGCCTCGGGACGCCAGTGCTACGTCCACCGCAGCGGCCACGTCGCGGCGCACAGCCGGACCGGCGCCTTCCAACGAAACGTGGAGGACAACCGGATCTACCAGCTGGTGCGCGGCTACGTCCTGGCCGGTGCCGCTCCGAGCCGCCCCTCGGAGTCGTTCGCGTTCTCCCACGTGGACACGGTGGCTGCGGGGATCGCGGCGATGGTGGCCCACACGCACGCGGCGCCGGGCGTGTACCACGTGGAGTCCCCGTACACGGTCCCGCACGACGAACTGGTGGCCTGGCTGGTCTCCCTGGGCCATCCGGTCAGACTCACCGATGACCACGCTTTCGCCGCGGCGCTGTCCCGGGTGGAGCGGACCCACCCGACCGCCGCCCGGCTGGCCTCCGCCTGGTCCCAGCTGGGGTCGCGCAACGTGGTGGTCGACAGCTCCCACACGACGTCCGCGCTCGATCGCGTCGGCGTGCGTTTCGCGCCGCCGACCCGCGAGTGGTGGTCGGCGGCCATGGCCTGGGCCACGGACGTCGGCTTCCTCCCCGAACCGCCCCAGTGAATCCCACGACGAAGGGAACGGCCCGCCAGATGACCGAGAACACCACGACCGAGATCGGTTGGGGAAGCACGACCCTGGACACCCGGCGCGACCTGTGGTCGATGCCGCTCTCCGACGAGGAGCGCTCGCTGCTGTGGCGGGACGCTCGGGCGGAGCGCTGGGAGGGTGCCTCACGGGTGCGCGAGCGGCTGCGCGCGTTCAGCGCCGACAGCATCCGATCAGTGGGCTTCGCCCACGTGCCGAACCTGATCGACCCCGCGGCGGACGATGCCGACATCGTCTCGGCGCTCTCCTTCGTGCTGCGGGACTTCGGCGAGATCATCCCGCAGAACGCCGAGGGCGACCTGTTCCGGGTGCTTCGGGACCAGGACGGCGACGGGAACACCGAACTCGGGTTCCACTGCGACACCTGCGACCTCCTGGTGCTGCTGTGCCTCCAGCCCGCGGTCCGGGGCGGTGGGTACACCAAGCTCGCCAGTGCCCGTCACGTGCGGAGCATCATCGGCGGTGAGCGCCCGGACGTGCTCGCCACGCTGGAGGAGGACTGGACCTTCGACCGCACCGGCCGGGCGGGACAGCAGGTGATCGTCTCCCCCATCCTGTTCACCCAGGAGGACGGGACCGTGGGCTGCTACTACCAGACCCGCACGGTACGCACTTCCCCGGAGAGGGGCGGCCCGCCCCTGACCGACCGCCAGTGGGAGGCCCTGGACGTCCTCGACGAGGTCCTCTACCGGCCGGAGATCGCCTTCCAGCTCCTGCTGGACGCCGGTGACCTGCTGGTCATCCGCAACTCGCGGGTCCTGCACGGACGGTCGCCCTACGTGGACGTGCCCGGTCCGGGCAGCCGCCGCGTGCTGCGGGCCTGGATGAGCGCGGGTGCCCGATGAGCGAGGGTGCCACCCCGGAACGCAGGGTAGCGGTGGTCACCGGCGGCGGCAGCGGGCTGGGACGCGCCGCGGCGCTCGCCCTGCTCTCGGAGGGGTGGTCCGTGGCGATCGCCGGCCGACGCAAGGAGGCGCTGGAGGAGACGGTCTCCCTGGCCGGCGGGGACGCGCACCGGATGCTGACCGTCCCGACCGACATCGGACGTCCCGAGGAGGTGGCGGCGCTGTTCACCGCTGTGCGGGAGCGGTTCGGCCGGGTGGACCTGCTGTTCAACAACGCCGGGGCGGTCGTGCCCAGGGTGCCGGTGCAGGACGTCCGGTTCGAGGACTGGAACCGGATCATGGACACCACCGTGACCGGCACGTTCCTGTGCGCCCAGGAGGCGTTCCGCGTGATGCGGGAGCAGTCGCCCCGGGGCGGGCGCATCATCAACAACGGGGCGCCCTCCGCGCACGCGCCCCGGCCGAACGCCGTCGCCTACACCACGGCCAAGCACGCGGTCCTCGGCCTGACCAAGGCGCTGTCGCTGGACGGGCGCGAGCACGACATCGCCTGCGGACAGATCGACGTGGGCAACGTGGAACCCTCCGACGGGCGCCCCCAACCCCCGGCCAGGCAGGCCGACGGAGGGACGGCCGTGGAACAGACCCTCCCCCTGGACCGCTTCGTCGAGGCCCTGCTCCTCATGGCCTCGATGCCGCCGGGGGCCAACGTGCAGTACCTGACGGTGCTGCCCACGTCGATGCCCTTCGTCGGGCGGGGGTGAGCGGGTGTTCGTCAGCGCGCGCGACTTCGCGGAGTACCGGTCCATGTTCGGGCTCTCCGACCACGACCTGTCGTTGAGGATCCTGGACTGCCCCGGCGGCGCCGCGAGCTTCACGGCCGAGGCCCGCGCCCGGGGCTCCGACGTCACGGCGGTGGATCCCGAGTACGGCGAGAACCGGGGGAAGCTGGCCGAGCTGGCCCTGCTGGAGAACGAGCACAAGCACGCCGATCTGGTCGAACACCAGTCGGACTTCGTGTGGACGTGGTTCGAGGGTCCGGAGCAGTACACGCGGCTGCGTTCGGAGTCGGCGCGCAGGTTCGGCGCGGACGTGACCGCGCACCCGGAGCGCTACGTGGAGGGTTCCCTGCCGCACCTGCCCTTCCCCGACCACTCCTTCGACCTGGTGCTCAGCTCCCACCTGCTGTTCTCGTACGGCAGGCAGCTGGACGAGGAGTTCCACAGGGAGGCGCTGTTGGAGCTGGTGCGGCTGTCCCGCTGGCAGGTGCGGCTGTACCCGCTGTTCCGGCACTCGGACTTCACGCGCTATCCGGCGCTGGACCGGATGCGGGAGTTCCTGGCCGACTGCGGGGTGTCCTCGCGGGTGGAGCGGGTGGAGTACGCCTTCGATCCGGGAGAAGAGGAGATGCTGGTCCTGGAGTGCTCCGAACGCGGTGACCTACCGCGGAGCGAGGGCATCCGCGCCCACTTCGATCCGGTCCGCTGGCGGCACCTGAACACCTGAACACCTGATCCCGGGTCCGGGGGAAGCCCTGGTCGGGTGCCCCCGGGGCGGTTCACGCCGGAATCGGGGAACCCGGCTCTCAGGGCTTGCGGGCCACTCCGCCGTACTGGTCCAAACCGCGACGGGCGCTGAGCTCACCCTCCAGTGGACGCCACCGGGGGCAGGGCACCACGCCCGGCTCGAGCAGCTCCAGGCCCTCGAAGCGAGCGGCGACCGCCTCCGGGCTGCGCAGGCGGTAGGGGTCGTCGCCGTGCTTGTTGCCCTCCTCGATGGCCTCGTTGTAGGCCTCGTTGGTGTTGGTGCCGTCGTAGCTGGCCAGGTAGCTGCCGGAGGGCAGCGCGTCCAGGAGCTTCCCCACGATCGGCTGGAGCTCCTCGTCCGGGACGTGGCCCAGCACTCCCATCAGCATGAGGGCGATGGGCTGGTCGAAGTCCAGGGTCTTCGCTGCCCGTTCCAGGATCGCCTCGGGGTCACGCAGGTCGGCGTCGATGTAGTCGGTGACGCCCTCGGGGGTTCCCACGAGCAGGGCGCGCGCGTGCGTGAGCACGAGGGGGTCGTTGTCCACGTAGACCACCCGGCTTTCGGGAGCGATCCCCTGGGCCACCTCGTGGGTGTTGTTCGCGGTGGGCATCCCGGTGCCGATGTCGAGGAACTGGCGGATCCCCGCCTCCTCCGTCAGGTGGGTCACCACGCGGTTCAGGAACTCCCGGCTGGTGCGGGCCAGGTCCACGATCTCCGGGAAGGACTCGGCCACCTGGTCGCCCGCGACGCGGTCGATCGGGTAGTGGTCCTTGCCGCCCATCCAGTAGTTCCAGATCCGGGCCGAGTGCGTCCGGGTGGTGTCGATGGGGGAGGGCCGGTCGAAACCGCCGGCGGTGGACTGGGAGGAACCGTCGGACATAGGAGCATCTACCTCTACACACAGGGGGCCGCGCCACGCGGCCGGGCGGTCTCCGACCGTCTCGGGACGGCGATCCCTCCCAGCCAGAAGCCGTTCGCCCCAACCATAGGGGAAACCGCCCCGATCGGACGGATGCGAGGTATGCGCGCTCTCCGGCCCCGCACACCGAGGGGACGACGTTCCTGACCCACTCCGAACGGGAGGGGCGCCTGATCCTCCGGTTCGCCACAGGTGGGACGTTCACTCGGGACCACCACGTGGTCGAGGCGTGGAAGGCCCTCCAGGGGGCGGTCACGGTGTGACCGGAGGGCCGCGCGGGGTCAGGCCGACCGGTCGCGGAGTTCGCGCTTGAGGATCTTGCCCGAGGCGTTGCGGGGCAGCTCGCTGACCACCCGCACCGTCTTGGGCACCTTGAACGGCGCCAGTTGGTGGCGCACGTGCGCCACCAACTGCTCCGGAAGCGTCTCGGTGTCGGCGTCCGCCGCGGGCACCACGTACGCCGTCACCGCCTCGATCCACTTCTCGTCAGCGGTTCCGACCACAGCGGCCTCTCCCACCCCGGGGTGGGAGAACAGCACGTCCTCGATCTCCCGGGAGGCCACCAGCACCCCACCGGTGTTGATGACGTCCTTGATCCGGTCGACCACCTCGATGTAGCCCTCGGCGTCGGCGCGCACCAGGTCACCGGAGTGGAACCAACCGTCCCGGAAGGCCTCCTTGGTGTCCTCCGGCTTGTCCCAGTAGCCCAGGCACAGCTGCGGTGACCGGTAGACCACCTCGCCGAGCTC
The DNA here is from genome assembly GCF_003182025.1 of Nocardiopsis sp. L17-MgMaSL7. NCBI lineage: Bacteria > Bacillati > Actinomycetota > Actinomycetes > Streptosporangiales > Nocardiopsidaceae > Nocardiopsis > Nocardiopsis sp. L17-MgMaSL7. Next base: position 40,957 of record NZ_QGTF01000012.1, read on the forward strand.
GCCCGGCGCGACCTCCTCCCCGTTCTCGTCCACCACACGCAGCTCCACGAAGAGGGCCGAACGCCCCGCGGAGGCGGGCCTGGCCTCGTGCTCCTCGGGGCGCAGCACGGTGGCCAGAGGGCCGATCTCGCTCTGGCCGAAGCAGTTGTAGAAGCCCAGGTCGGGCAGGGCCGCGCGGAGTCGGTCCAGGACCGGTCCGGGCATGATCGAGGCACCGTAGTAGGCCTTGCGCAGGCTGGACAGGTCCCGGTCGTCGAACGAGGGGTGGTTGGCCATCGCCACCCACAGGGTGGGGGCGGCGAAGAAGGCGCCGTGCCCGTCGGCCTCGATCCGGTTCAGCAGGTCCGTGGGGTCGGGAGTCTCCACCAGGGTGTTGCGGGCACCCACCGCCAGCCACGGAAGGAGGAAGACGTGCAGCTGAGCCGAGTGGTACAGGGGCATCGCGTGCAACGGGTTGTCCCCGGCGTCCAGGTCCAGCCCCACCAGGCACGAGAGGTACTCGTGAACGAGCGCCCGGTGGGTCATCATGGCGCCCTTGGGTCTGGAGGTGGTACCGGAGGTGTACAGGAGCTGGACCAGGTCGGTGTCGGCCACCTCCGCGTCCAGATCGGGAACCGGCCCCCGCGTGGCCTCCTCCAGCAGCGAGCCGGGGGCGTCGCGCAGTTCCAGCACCTGCTCGACGCCGGTCTCGGTGCGCAGGTCGTCCACGGCCGAGCGCAACGCCGGGTCGACCAGGGCCACGGTGCTGCCGGACTGCTCCAGTAGGTAGGCGAGCTCCGTGCCCCTGAGGGCGAAGTTGATGGGCACGTGCACCAGCCCGGCCCGCGCGCAGGCGAGGAAACCGATCAGGTAGGCGTCGGAGTTCCTGCCATAGGCCGCGACGCGGTCACCCTTGGCCGCGCCCGTCGCCAGCAGCCGCGCGGCCGCCCGGGTGACCGCGTCGTCGAGTCCGGAGTAGGTCCACTCCCGGTCGGCGAAGACCAGCGCGGTGTTCGCGGGGGTCCTGGCCGCGCTCCGCCGGAGGATGTCGTCCACACGGCTGGAGGTCGTCAAAGCGGTCATGGCACCTGTGCTCTCGTCGGTCGGTGAGGCCCCGGGGCCTCCGGTACGCCCCATCCTGGAGGGTGGCGGGGGCAGGGGCAACCGTCCCGGGAGTTCTCGGGGACGGGCCCTGGCCGCCGACGCCGGCGCCCTCCAGTTCGACGTGTACGCGCGGCCTCGGACATGGTCGGGCACGGACCGCTGTTCGGAGCCGCACCGGGCCCATTCCGCACTTTCCCCGATATAACCGCGTTCCACGCCGAAGATCACCTCCGATAGGAGTGAAAGGGTCCTCGGGACGGCCGACCCGGGCCGAGAACCAAGGCGTGAAGACAGAGAGCACTTCACTCCGGTACGAACAGAAACGTACTTTAAGGAAGTGGGCTCGAATCCTCATGTCCCGGGGAAATGCAGAAGACGCAAAGCTCCTCGGTCGGACCACCCGTGCAATAAAAGGGAAGCCTCGGCACTGGCTCACAGGGCCGCCTTGACGCGCAACCATTCTTGACCCGGAGAGCCGACACGACTGAGGCACCGACAGGAGTCGAGTCCGTAGGCAGGCCCGTGGAGATCTTCGCCGTCCTGCGCGGTCACATCCTTACGACGGGCGCAGCGAACAAGCCCCGACACAGAGAATCCGCGGCAGAAGAGTCTACTACCGCAAGCCTGCCGCGCCAAGGGCCCTGATGCCGTCCCACGCGAACTCCGCGGATCAATCCCTGCCCAGGCCAGGAGTTTCAACAGACCGATCCCTCCACCTCTACCAGGGGTTTCCAAGGAATTGCACGAAGCGGCACGCGGGTACCGACCTCGCGTGATCCGAATTGCGGCCAGCGAATCCCGCCCCTGTCGAGTATCCTCGGTCGAAGCCGATCCAGGAGATCTCTCCCAGATGAAACTCCGTCCCATGTCCACCCAGGTCGACGTGTCCGGATCGACCATTCTCCGCGACCGCCCCCTGGACGACATTCTCGATTCCTGCCGGGACGACTCGGACGAGTCCGGGAACCTCATCGTCCACGGCCCCTCCGGGAGCGGCAAGACCACCCTGCTCACCCAGTCCAACGAGATCATGCGGCTGATCACCCCCACCGCGTTCGTCAACTGCAACGAATACCGACCGGAGACCGTGCCGGACCTCTTCCGCGATATTCGGGACCAGTTGAGCGCCAGGACACCGGGACTGCCGCGCTGCCACTTCCCGAGGCTGGACCTGGTGCTCACCGCCTTGCTCGACGGCCTCACCCCCGTCAGCGACTACACCAGATTCTGGCCGGATCTGGTCAGACACTGGAGGCGGCAGGCACGTTCCGACCGCGGAGCCCGACGCGGGCGTCGTGACAATGCCGCCACGTCCGTCACCGTCGTGGTGGAGGTGAATCTGCTCTTCCTCAAGTTCCAGCTCGGCGCCGCACGTCCGATCAGCCACGCCCTCGCGCTGCCGCGCAGGAAGATCGGCGCCGCCGTGGAGCAGTGGTTCAAGACCCGGGCCTGGGGCTCGCTCATCAACCCCTATCCGGAACAGGCCGGAACCGAGAAGGCTGATCGGGACCGCGAGACCGAGTGGATGATCCAGACCAGTCACAACGAGTGGCTCGTCCACGCCTTCCTCGCCGATCTGCGCGATCAGGCCGAAGCCGCCGGCCAGTACCGGCGCGTGGTCTTCCTGGACGACGTCGACGCGTTGAAGCAGCCGGCCAGCAGGGGCGGCGGGCTGCTCGCACTGTTCCGGTCCGCGCAGTCCTCGCCCGCCCACCAGGGGGCCGGCCGGATACCACTGCTGCTGGTGAGCAGCACTCCCGAGAGGCCTCTCCTGAGCAGGGTGAAGGCGGTCCCGGCCCCGGACTTCAGTCCCTCCGAGGCACGCGAACTGGCGGACCGCACACCGCACCGCATCGACGACTACTTCCCCGGGCTCATCTTCGGACTCACCGGGGGATACGTGGCCGCCACCAGCTATCTGCTCCAGGATCCGGCGATCGACGGACTGCGCGCCTACAACGGACTCCAGCACCTGCTCCGTCAGAAGCGCGGCGGCGCTGAGGACGCCCCGACACTGCAGGAGCACCTGGGCGACTCCATCATCAAGGCCCTGCTGAAACACTCCGAGCTCGACCTCAAGAGCCGGACGCTCGAAGCGCTGACGATCTGCTCGCTCGCCAAGGACCTCCAGGACGTCGATCACCTCATCCGGACCTACGACCTCGGCGAGGACCTCACCGGACTCGACGACCGCCACTGGCTGGCATGGAACGAGAACTCGGGAGCGGCACGCTCGGCCCGCGCGCTGATGATGCGGTTGCTGCTTCGTCGCTGGCAGAAGGAACCGACATGGGTGCGCTGCGACCGCGACGAGGCCTTCCGCCGGCTCGCGACGCGGTCCGACAAGGGGGCGAGCGGCCACACCCCGAACTGGTACTACTACACGCTCGGGTCCGGCGACCTCATGGCGGTGTGCCGGGAGCTCGACGCGCTGCTCGACCTGCCCGGCCGTGAATCCGAGGTGCTCGACCTCATCCGACACACCACGTCGGTACCGCAGCCGCCGATCGACGACCCCGGCGCGGACGGCTTCACTCCGTTGCAGCGCTACGGGTTCCTCGTACAGAACCGGGGTCCTCGTCGGTCGGACGGAGCCCCGCTGGACCACCGGTTGTCGAGGATCCTGCGCATCGTCGCCGGCAAATGGGTCATCGAGGACCCCTTCGAGAGCATGTACACCAGGGACGTGCACCTGCGCGTGAGGACCGCGTTCCACGAGCTGGGAGCCGTCTGCGAGGACTCCCACCCGTTCCAGTCCGAGGCCGAATTCCACGAGAGCATCTCGCTGGAACGCCCGGTGAACCCACTCGACTCCGATATCGACTTCTGAGAACGAGGACGCATGGAACAGGGCCGATCCTCCATCGGGGACCTCGAGTTCCCGCTCACCCGATCCGAGCTCGTGCGCAGGATCGGTTCACCGCTCCAACGGCGGCGGTTCAGGCGAACCCGGGCGGCAGCGGTCCTCTCGACGGTGGTGGCGCTCGTCGCCACCATGGTCGGGGGCGTGTTCGGCTGGCCGTACCTGGTCTGCGGGACGGGCCTCCAGCAGATCGAAGGCGAATGCGTCGGCGTCAACGACGGCTCCTCTTCCTTCGAAGCGGATCTCGACTGGCTCACCAGCCGGATCCACAGCATGAACACCGAGGTCGAGGAGCTCGCCGCCTCCCGGGACGACGTCGAGGCCTTCCGTATCGTGATGATGACGTCGTTCTCACTCGACGGGAGCGCGGACCTGAGCGAGGAGCAGATCGTCCGCGCCGTCGAGGGGACCTATGTCGCGCTCATGCGACAGAACGGATTCGCGGAGACCGGTTCCGGAGTTGAGGTGGTCGCCGAGGGGAGCCGGATCTTCCAGCTCTACTTGGCCAACGAGGGGAGTGTGCAGCAAGGCACCGATGCGGTCATCGACGCCCTCGAATCGATGGTCCACGACGACATTCCCCTGTCCGTGGTCATCGGGCAGTCCTCGACCACCACCAAGACCGAGGAAGTCGCCCGGGAACTGTCCGAGCTCAGGATTCCCATGGTCGCCGGCTCCTCGACCTCCACCACGATCAACAATGTGCACTCGCCCGGGCTCATCCGAGCGGCCCCCAACAACGAGGACTTCGCGGCGGCTCTGCGCGACCACCTGGACCGTGAGGCCGAGTCGGACCAGGAACCGGCCAGGGGGCTGCTGCTCGTCGACGAGAACGAGGCCGACACCTTCTCACTGGATCTGGCTGATCAGTTCCGCCGGTATCTCGACCCCTATCTCGTCCAGAACTCGCTGACGTTCCAGGGCAGCGCCGGCTCGGCGAACACGACTGTCTACTTCGATCACATAGCCAACGAGATCTGCGCGAACCCGGGGACCAACGCGGTGTTCTTCGCCGGACGGTTCTCCGACCTGGAGACCTTCCTGCGATCCTTGGAACTGCGCGGTTGCAGGGCCGAATCCGACGTCCCGATCACGGTGTACTCCATGGAACTCGGACTGCTTCCGGACATGATCAGGTCCTACTCCGGCACGGAGTGCGCGCCCGCCGACGACGACTCGGCCGGGGAGCACTACCGCCTCGTCCAGGCGAGCGCCTTCGATCCCTCCTGGCTGGAAGAGGGCGCTTGGAGCCCGGAGGGGTTCGACGACTACCGGGCGGCCGTCACCACGACGGTGAGGGCCGAGACGGAGAGCACCTCCGTTCCGGAGGACTTCTACAGCGGCTACAGCCTGGTCTACTACGACGCGGCCACGATCGCGGCCCGCGCGACGCTGCTGGGCTTCGAGGCGAGTGACGAGAGCACCCTGACCGCGAGCGTCCGGAACCACCTGTTCCGGGTCACCCGCGAGCCGACTGGCAGCGGACATGTGGACTATCTGGAGGAGTTGGAGGGCCGCGGGGCGGGCCGGCACATTCCGATCCTCAGTTCCGACTGCTCAGTGGACGCCGATCCGTTCCGGACGCCTGACGTCCCCTACGACGAGCTGTACCCGGACCTGGCGAACTGAGCGGCCCCACCCCCTGCGTCCCTCGACGCCGGTTCCGGAATCCCGAACCCGCACGCACCGTCAAAGCGACGCCCGACCATCGAGATCACGCCCGACACGGGTTCCTTCACTCGGTTGGATACAGCCATAACTGCCGCGACCGGAATGACCCGGCCCCGCATCTCTGTTGCATCAGTGACGTCAGGTGAAGAACCCGGACAGGGAAAGAGAACACCTTGGCCGCATCGGGTCTTCACCGCTCAACATTCCGCAAATCACATCCCATTTTGCGACAATTGCGGATAAACATTGACACACACCAGCATTGTCGAATTCGATGGTGGCTAGTCTCCGGCAGAGAAACCAGGGGCGGGTGTGACCGCCGTTCGTCCGGGTCGGGGACCCAGCGGGAGACGCACGCCCGACCGCTGGAGAGTCCCCGCGTTCCTTCGACATCATGAACGACGTCGGCCATCACGGACGGGTGTCGACGCGGCCCCCAGATCGGACGACCGAAGGAGGAACGACATGAATCTGACCCTGAACAACGGTGTGGAGATGCCCGCGTTGGGCTTCGGCGTCTTCCAGACCCCGCCCGAGGTCACCGCCGCGTCCGTCGCCGAGGCCCTCAGCGTCGGCTACCGGCTCATCGACACCGCCGCCGCGTACTTCAACGAGCGCGAGGTCGGCGAGGGCATCCGCCGTTCGGGCCTGGACCGGTCCGAGGTGTTCATCGAGACGAAGGTCTGGATCAGCGACTACGGATACGACCGGACCCTGCACGCCTTCGACAAGAGCGCGGGCAAGCTCGGCGTCGAGCAGATCGACCTGCTGCTGCTCCACCAGCCCGTCCCCACGAGGTTCGACGACACCGTCGAGGCCTACAGGGCGCTGGAGACCCTGCTGGACGACGGGCGCGTCCGGGCGATCGGCGTCAGCAACTTCATGCCCGGCGTCCTGGCCGACCTGCTCGAACGGACCGACGTCGTACCCGCGGTGAACCAGATCGAGGTCCACCCCTACTTCGTGCAGTCCGACGCCCAGGCGGCGGACACGGAGCAGGCAATCCTGACCCAGGCCTGGTCACCGATGGGCGGCATCACCAGTTACCGGGGCCACGGCGAGCGGTCCACCTTCGACGACCCGGTGATCCGGGAGATCGCGGCGGCCCACGGCAGGACGCCCGCCCAGGTCATGCTCCGCTGGCACCTGCAGGAGGGCCGGTCCGCGATCCCGAAGTCGGTCAGGAGCGAGAGGATCGCCGCGAACTTCGACGTCTTCGACTTCGAGCTCACGACGGACCAGCTCACCACGATCGACGCGCTCGACACGGGGGTCCGGGGAGGTCCCGACCCCGTGTCGGTCACCCCCGAGGCCTTCGGGCGTGACATCCCCGAAGCCTGAGCTCGGGGCGGCCCGCCCGGCTCACACGGTCGTGCGGAAGGGGCCGCGCTCGTCGTGGACGGTCCACAACCGGTCCGCGAGGGCCTCGGGAGCGTAGCGGGGGTCACCCCCTCCGATCGCTCCGGGGATGATGAGCTGCCCGACGTGGATGTTCACCGGTGCGAGGGCCTCGTGGAGCATGTGTCCGTAGGCGGACTCCCCGGCGAACGCCGTCGACGTTCCGGCGACGTTCCCGTTGGGCGTCGCGGCGCTGGAGCCGTTGACCAGCAGGATCGTCCCGTGGCCGAGCTCACCCATCCCGGGCAGCACCTGACCGACGGCGGTGGCCGGGCCGAGGACGGAGAACTCCACCGCCGCGGCCAGGTCCTCGGGGGTCGTCTCCAGCACCGGGCGGAGGAACTCGCGGCTGGGGACCGGGCTGTACTGGAGCACCTCGATCGTCCCCAGTTCCCCGGCGGCCGACTCCAGCGCACGGGTCAGGGAGGGCCGGTCGCGTACGTCGGCCCCGTAGCCGCGCGCCTCGATCCCCTCCGCGGCGAGGTCACGGGCGAGCTGGTCGAGTCTGTCCTCGTTGCGGGAGACCAGTGCGACGGAGAACCCCTCCCGGCCGAACCTCCGAGCGGCGGCGGCGCCGAGGCCGGGGCCCGCGCCGATGATCGCGATCGTCGTCATGAGGTTTCCTTCTTCGCTCGGCTGGTGGCGGAGGCCAGAGCCTCCGTGTACTGGTGATCGGTGACCGGCTCCAGCCAGGTGGTGCCGTCGCCGCGGCCGTCCCCGACCACCAGGGCCAGGTGTGACATGAACGCCTCGTCGGTGGCGCCGTGCCAGTGCTCCTCTCCGGGCGGGCACCGGACGGTCTCGCCCGGGGAGGCGCGCACGACGGCGCCGTCGCGGGTGCCCACCAGCGCGACACCGTCCGTGACGTGCAGAACCTGGCCCAGGGTGTGGGAGTGCCAATTCGTTCGTGCACCGGGGGTGAAGCGCACCAGCGCGGCGGCCAGGCGGGCCGGTTCGGCGGGGGCCTCGATCATGTTCAGGTAGACGTCGCCGGTGAAGCGTTCGGACGGTCCCCTGAGGGTCGCGGTGCCGGTGACGTGTTCCAAGGCGGTCCTCCCGTGGTGCGGTCTCGTGGTGGTCGGTTCCCATGGTCGTGCCCGCGTCCACCGTTGACCCGTCGCGAACGGCGGGGCGGCCGCCTCTTGACCGCGGTTTTGCCCCGGAGCGCGGGGCCGCCCTCACGGGTGTGGTTCGTCGACGGCCCGCTCGGCCTGGAACTCGCTGGCTCCCCAGGAGGCGAGCAGGCTCATCCGTTCGGCCGAGGCCGACCCGGGCTCCGCGGTGTAGACGGTGAGGGTCAGACCAGGCTCGGCGGCCAGCTCCATCCCCTCGAAGGCCAGGGTCATCTCACCCACGACGGGGTGGTCGAAGGTCTTGAATCCGGTGCCGTGGTGACGGACGTCGTGCGCGCCCCAGAGGTGGCGGAACTCGTCGCTACGGGTGCAGAGCTCACCGATCAGGTCGTGCAGCTCCTTGTTGTGCGGGTCCCGTCCCGCTTCGGTGCGCAGGATCGCGACGGTCACCTCGGCGAACATGTCCCAGTCGGGGAAGAAGGTCCGGGCGCGCTCGTCCAGGAAGGTGAACCGGGCGACGTTGGGCGGCTGGCCCGGCATCGCGTGGACGTCCCTGTAGAACGCCCGCGCCAGCGTGTTGACCGCCAGCAGGTCCATGCGTCCGTTTCGGACGAAGGCGGGCCCGGCGGTGATCGCGTCGAGCGTCCACTGGAGGCTGGTGTGCGGGGACCAGCTCTTCGCGCTCCGTCGTTTGGGCGGCCGCGCCACCGGGCTCGCCGCGTGCGCGAGGTCGAACAGGTGCGCCCTCTCGGCGTCGTCCAGGCGCAGTGCCTTGACGAGGCTGTTGAGCACCTCCGGGGAGGCACCGCTGATCGCTCCGCGCTCCAGCCGGGTGTAGTACTCCACGCTCACACCGGCCAGGGTCGCGACCTCGCTGCGGCGCAGACCCTTCACGCGACGCTTCGCGCCGGCCGGCAGCCCGACGTCCCCGGGGCTGATCCGGGCGCGCCGCGAGATGAGGAATTCACGCACTTCCGCTCGGTTGTCCATACCAGCCACCGTAGGCCAGGGATCTGGGGTGAGGGAGACCCTCTCAGTACCCCCACCAGCCAGGATTCCCCCATCGCCGGGAAGGGCGGCGGAGTGTGTGCTCCTACCGCATCACGGGCTGCGTGAGCCGGTTCAGACAGTCCCCGAACCCCCCGGCGGCGCGTGGGGAGCTCCGGGCCGAGGTCACCACCGGCAGGTCGCAGGGACGACTCACACAGTGGCCCCGGCGCACCAGCTCCGCGACCAGGGCCTGGTCCTCCGAGAGGCGCAGGGCCTCGAAGCCGCCACAGGCAAGATAGGCGGAGGCCCGCACCCCGAGGTTGGCCCCATGGACGTGGAGGTGCTCGTCGCCCCGGACGACCGGATAGGTGCGCGCGAAGTGCTCGGCCAGCTCGGCGGGTCGCCCGGACCAGTCAGTGACCTCGACGGTGCCCGCCACGGCGTCGGCGGTCCGAGCCAGGGCCAGCTGCGCGGCTATCCAGTGCTCCGGGACCACGCTGTCGGCGTCGGTGAAGGACAGCCACAGGTCCTTCTCGGACCGGTGGTGCGCGAGTTCGAGCGCCAGCTCCACGCCGGTACGCCGTACCGCTCCGACGTTGCGGTACGCGACCTCCACGACGTGGGCTCCCTCCGCCCGGGCCAGCGTGGCTGTCGCGTCGGTGCAGTCATCGGCGACCACCACCACGCGGCGGTGCCACGGGGGCACCCCACAGTGGCGCAGGGAGGCCCGAACCGACCGCAGGCAGGCCACGATGGTCTCCGACTCGTCATGCGCGGGAATCACCACGGCGACGGCCTCCATCAGGCCAGCCCCTCACGTTGCGCGACGGAGAGCGGCCCGCGGGTGTCGGAGCGCTCGTACACCGCGAGCGTGAAGTCCCGTTCCACGTGCAGCACCGTCCGGCCCAGTCCCGGTACAGCGTCGAGTGCCCGGTGCACGTCGTCACCGGACCGGACGTGATCGTCGACCGGGTGTCGCCAGTGCACGGCGATGACCGTGCCGTCCCCGGCCAGTGATCGGGCGGTCCGGGCGAACACGGTCGCGAGGTCGGTGTCGTCGAAGTAGTAGAGGAGTTCGGAGAGCACCACGAGGTCGAAGTCTCCCTCCGGCCACTCCTCGGGGACAGCGGCGTGGACGACCTCCACGTGGTCGGCGCCGGTCAGGTCCCGTCTGGCCCGGGAGGCCGCCTCCGGCACGACCTCCCATGCCAGGACCTCGTCGCAGCGCTCCGCGAGCGCCTTCGTGAGCACCCCGATCGCGCACCCTGGCTCGAAGGCCCGCGCGTACCTCTCGCGGGGCAGCGAGGCGATGGTGAGCGCGCGTTTGCGGGCCTCGTACCATCGGCTCCGGAATCCCCACGGGTCCGCGGCCCCCGCGTACATGGAGTCGAAGTAGTGCCGTCCGACGCTCACCGGAACACCACCTCCCGGTCGCGTCGGAAGTGCGCGAGCATTCCCTCGTCGAGCACCGGCCGGTCCCGCGCCGACGAACCGGTCGGCTCGGTCTGGGTGGTGAAGGCGCCCAGCGCGCGATCCTTGCGCCGCCGCGTGGCCGCGGGCAGGTCGATCCCCCGCGCCCGCTCCCAGGGCACCGACTCGTCCGCGGGACGGGCCCAGTGCCACATCCACACCGGGTAGCTGACCAGCGTCGGCCCCGGGCCCCGGACGGTTCTCGACGGCTGGACCCCGCCGTGGACGGCGTCGCGGGTCGCGAGGCCGGTGGCGCGGTGGTCCGGGTGCAGATCGCCCGCCCAGGACGTGACGCAGAGCTGGGCGCCCGCGCACAGGTCCGTGAGGTGTGCGGTGAGGAGGGAACGGTGTCGCGTCACCTCACCGTCCGGGAGCCCCAGCCGCACGACACGGACGTCCCCGGCTCCCAGCATGGACAGCGCCCGCGCCCTCTCCTCGGCACGCGCCGCGACCAGGCCCTCCGGGGCGAGGGCGCAGCCCTCGGGATGGGATCCCTCTCCGTCGGTGACCGCCACGACGGTGATCCGTGTGCCGAGCGCCGCCAACAGCGCCAGTCCCCCGCCGAATCCCAGCGTCTCGTCGTCGGGGTGGGGCGCGACCACGACCGCGTCCGCGATTCCCGTCAGAGCGAACGCGGGCAGCCGCCGCAGGAGGCCCCACTCCCGCCAGAACCGTTCCGGGGTCCCCTCAGCGTCTATCGGGTGGACGCCGGGGCGGGTGTCAGAACTCATGGGGTACGTCCTCCTTCGTCGCGGTGAGCCCGCCCAGCTCGGCCAGGTCGCGGTCGGCGTGGTGCTGCCGCACGTACACGGCGAGGTCGGCGGCGGCGCGCGCGTACTCCGGGTCAGCCGCGAGCGGCCCCGCGCCCAACGCCTCGCCGGTCCGTCTCAGGACGTCGCCGCAGACCCCGGCCACGACGGCTCGGGCGCGGGCAGTGCGGGGTGCGGCCCGTCCCAGGGTGTCCTCGGGGTCGGCGTCGATCTCGTCGGCCGCCCGTCCCAGGACCGCCGCGGCCGCGTGGAGGTCGCGGTCCACGCTCCCCCACGCGGTCCGTAGGTGGACGTCCGCCGTCTCTCGGGCGGCTCTGGCGGCCAGGGGAGCACTCACCGCCACCGCGCCGCCCAGCCAGCAGGCGGCCACCCCGGCGCCCCCGTGGTGGAAGCCCGGTCGTCGGACGTAGGCGCCCGGACTCCCGACCGCCTCGGCGGGAACGTCGTCGAACCCGAACGTCAGGGTGTCGCTGGCCGCCATGCCCGCGCTGGCCCACGTCCCCTCCACCGTCCCCGCCCCCGCCGTGGCGACAGCGAAGAGGCGGCGTTCGCCCTCGTCGACCTCGGCGCTCACCAGGGCGTGCGTGCACGTGCGCGCACCGGAGCAGAAGGGTTTCAGTCCGCTCAACCGCCAGACCCCGTCGATGGCCCGGGCCGTCACGTTGGGCCCGGGAGGGTGGGCCGCCCACACCCCCCACAGTTGTCCGTGCCGGGGCGGCGCGGCGCCGAGTTCGGCGAGGATCGCCATGGCGTCCACGTGTCCCTCCGCGAGCCTGGCCAGGGACAGGTCCTCACGCGCCAGGTCCCGGAGCGCCCGCCAGCGGCGCCGGGTGTCCCCGCCGCCCGGCAGGGGCAGGTCGAGGTCTCCGGAGCGCACGGCCCGGGCGAACGACGCCGCGACCCGTCGCCGGTGCTGCTCCGGAACATCCTCGTCGCGTGTCCGCTCCCGACCGTTCACCGGTGCGGGCGGAGTCGATCGGCTCATACGCCCTCCCTGGCCGCTCGTCGGGCCCGCACCCCCTGACAGCGGAGTGCGGACCTTCGCGCTCTCCACTGGCGAGTGACCCGGCGCCGGTCCCGCCAAACACGCGCGGAGGCGATCTTTACCCGGCACGGCCGGCTCGGCCGCTTCGGTCGTGGGCACGGGCGGACGCGTTCGAGCCGCTCACAAGAGAGGATCCGTCGCCACACGCGGCGGACGGGGTGACGCGCGGAGGTCCTCCTGCCGGGCTCCACGCGGGTCCTCGTCAGCGCACGGTCCCGCCCGTCCCACACCCGGGTCAAGGGAACCCATCCGGCGTGAACGGCTCCGGAGGTGAAAGGTCCCGCCCCTGGCACGTCGGGGTGCTTCACCGCCACGACGCGGGCGGTCATGGCCGCCCAACAGGTCCACAACAACGCGTCAAGTCCTGACATGTGAGGTTCTCCCAAGTGTCCATCCAGGGCACGCTGGCCGTGACGTACCGCGCGCCGACCAGGTCGGCCGGGCACCGCAGGCGATCCCGCCAGGAAGCACCAGGACACCGCGCCCTGGCTCCACCGCCCACACGTGACTGGTTGTGAGGTTCACATGCGTCCGAACACGACGAGGTTCGCGCCAGTGTCGTCCGACGGCTCCGGAACCGTGGAGGAACCGCCCGAGGACGCCTCTGCCGAGGCGATCCTCCTGGAGCTGCGGTCTCTGGAAGAGGGCAGCGCCGTCGCCGTCCGACTCAAGGAACGCATCGTGGCCCACTACCGACCACTGCTGAACCGGATCGCCCGACGCTACGGAGGTCGGGGCGAGGAGATCGAGGACCTGCGGCAGACGGCCCACCTGGGACTGGTCAAGGCCATCCGGGGCTTCGACCCCGGCCGGGGCAAGCCCTTCGTCTCCTACCTGCTGCCCACGGTCACCGGGGAGATCAAGCGCCACTTCCGCGACCACACGTGGTCGGTGCACACACCCCGCGCACCCCAGGCGCGCCGCCCGCTCCTGCTCCAGGCCAGGCAGGACCTGGAGCAACGCCTGTGCCGCCAACCGTCGAACGAGGAGATCGCCCGGGAGATGGGAGTGACGGTCGCCGACGTCGAGGAGACACTGCTGGTCTCGGAGGCCTACAACACGTTCTCGCTCAGCGCTCCGGATCCGCGCGGTGAGGAGTCGTCCAACGCCATGGAGCGGTACATGGGGGTCCGCGACCCGGGTCTGGACCTGGTCGTCGACCGGCAGGCGGCCCGCTCCGTCCTGACCCGGCTGACGCCCAGGGAGCGGCTCATCCTGCGGCGGCGCTACTTCGACGGCTGGCAACAGGCGCGCATCGCGGGCGAGGTGGGCTGCTCCCAGATGCACGTGTCCCGGCTCCTGTCCGGGGCCCTGGAATGGATGCGCGCGGAACTGTCCGAGGGGGACGCCCCTCCGAAGGGGAATCCCCCTTCCTGACAGCCAGCCCTGTTCCTCGGCTCCCCCGCCGTCCTCGGACTGCTCCGGTCCGGGCCCGATGCCGCTCAGGGGCGGGAGAACGTGCGGGTGTTCGCCGAAGCAGGAGGTGGCGCGAACACGCGACTCCATTCAGGAAACAGCTGTTACCCTTACTCCATGCGTGGTCCCCGCCTGCCTCCCCTGTGGCTCCTCCCCCTCGTACTGGCCGCGTTCGCGGTCCAGACGGACGACTTCGTGATCATCGGCGTACTCCCGGCGATCGCCTCCGCGGTGACCGTCTCGGAGACCGCCGCCGGACAGCTCGTCACCGTCTACTCCCTCGTCTACGCCCTCACCGCTCCCCTGTGGGCGGTCCTGTTCGCCCGGGTCCCTCGACGGCGAGCGCTCCTCGGGGCGTTGGCGGTCTTCGCGGCGGCCAACGTCGCCGTGCCACTGGTGAACGGCTACCCGGCGCTGATGGCCCTGCGTGTGATCGCGGCACTCGCGGCCGCGGTGGTCCTGCCCACCTCCCTGGCCCTGGCGGGCACCCTCGCCCCACCGGAGCGCAGGGGCCGCCACCTGGCCGCCGTCATGACCGGCCTGACCGGCGCGGTACTGCTCGGCGTCCCCCTCGGGACGTGGATCGGAGCCCTGTGGGGTTGGGAGGCCACCTTCGTGTTCTGCGGGTTCCTGGGCCTGACCGCGCTGGTCCTGGCCTCCCGCACCCTGCCCTCGGTGGTCGTCGAGGAGGATGACCGGACGCTGACCGACCTGGTGCGACCCCTCGTCGACCGGACCGTGGCGGTCGTCCTCGCCGTCACCGTCCTGACCGTGGCCGGGAACCTCGCCTTCCAGACCTACGTCGCGGTGGTGCTGTCCGGACTCTCCGGCGTCACCCCCGTAGTGCTCGGCGTACTGCTGGTGTGCTCCGGGGTCGGCGGGCTGCTGGGGGCTCAGGCCTCCGGGTACCTGGTGGACCGGATCGGGGCCCTGCGCACTCTGCGGTGCTCCGTGGTGCTCTTCGCTCTCACCATGTCCGCGCTCGCCCTGCTGTGGCTGGCCCGCCCGGCTCCGCTGTGGGCGGTGACGCCCCTGCTCGTGGCCTGGTCCGCCGCGGCCTGGGCCGTGCCGCCGAGCCTCCAGACGCTCATGCTCGACCGTGCGGGCACGCACGCGGCCTCGCAGGCGATGGCTGTGCACAGCGGATCGGTCTATGTGGGAGCCGCTCTGGGCGGCGTCCTCGGCGGCGCGGCGGTCGCCGCGAGCCCCGGCCTGGTCCCGGTGGTGGCGGCGACGGCCGCGGGGGTGGGACTGCTGCTCAGCTCCGCGTTCACCCGCTCCCCGGACCGCGTTGTCCACAGGCGCTAGGGGCACCCCTTGCGGGGTTGCGTCCCATCGTCATACGTTTTGCCTGATCCATCGGGCTGGGCTGAACCAGGAGAGACATGAAGATCCTTGTCGTGGGTGCGGGAGCTGTCGGCGGCTACTTCGGCGGGCGGCTCGTCCAGGCCGGTCGTGACGTCGACTTCCTGGTCCGCCCCGCCCGCGCCGCGCTCCTGAGGGAGCACGGACTGAACATCCGCTCCGTGGACGGCCACACCGAGAACATCCCCGTCCGTCCGGTGACCAGGGACGAGCTCACCGACGACTACGACCTCGTCCTGCTCTCGGTGAAGTCCTACGGGCTCGAGGGCGCCGTCGAGGACCTGGCGCCGGCGGTGGGCCCCCGGACGGTGGTGGTCCCCTTCCTCAACGGCATGCGTCACCTGGACGTCCTGGTCGAGCGCTTCGGCCCTGACCGGGTGTACGGCGGGGTGTGCATGGTGATGACCCGCCTGGACGAGGACGGCGGCATCGTGGAGGTGGGGGAGCTGGGCGAGCTCGTCTACGGCCCGCTCTCCGACTCCCCCGTGGTGGACCTGGACCGGGTCCACACGGCCCTGGAAGAGGCCGGGTACACCGCGCGACCCACCAAGGACATCCGCCAGGAGATGTGGGACAAGTGGGTCTTCCTGGGCAGCCTGGGCGCCGTCACCTGCCTCATGCGGGCCCCCATCGGCAGGGTCAACCGCGCCCCGGGCGGTTCCGAGTTCAGCGCGGGGATGTTCGCGGAGGCCATCACCGTGGCGACCGCCGCGGGGTACCCGCCCAGCGACCGGATCAGAGGGTTCGCCGACAAGGTGATCTCCGACACCGAACGCGACACCTCCACGTCCATGTACTGGGACCTGACCCACGACAACCCGGTGGAGGGCGACCACATCGTCGGTGACCTCGTCGCCAGAGGCCGCGAACTCGGAGTGCCCACCCCGCTGTTCTCCCTGGCCCACACGCACCTGAGCGTCTACTCGGCCGGGCGGGGTTGACGGGACGGCCGCCGGGGGGCGTCTCCGGCGGCCGATCCCGGTCAGCCCTTCAGCGCGCCCGCCATGAGGCCGCGCATGAAGTACCGCCCCAATACCAGGTAGATGAGGAGCGTCGGCAGTGAGGCGAGCACCGCCGCCGCCATCTGCTGGTTGTAGGGCACCACCATGGACCCGGCCACGTTGTTCAGCTGCACCGTCACCGGCCAGCTGTTGGGCCCGGTCAGGAACACCGCGAAGAGGAAGTCGTTCCACGCGGAGGTGAACTGCCAGATCAGTGTGACCGCGAACGCCGGTGCCGACACCGGCAGTACCACGTGGGCGTACGTGCGCAGCAGACCCGCGCCGTCCACCCGCGCCGCCTCGATGAGGGACCCCGGGATGCTCGCGTAGTAGTTGCGGAAGATGAGCGTGCAGATCGGGATGCCGTACACCGTGTGCGCCAGGATGAGCGGGAACAGCCCGCCCATGAGCCCGGCGCTCACCAGCATCTGCTGGAGGGGGATCATCACCGCCTGGTAGGGGATGAACATCCCGAACAGGAACAGCGTGAACACCGTGTCGGCGCCGGGGAAGCGCCAGCGCGCCAGCACGTAGCCGTTCATCGAGCCGAGCACGGCCGAGATGACCGCGCTCGGCACCGCCATCAGCACGCTGTTCCACAGCCCCGGGGCCAGCGACGACCAGGCGGTCGACCACCCCTCCAGACTCCAGTTGCGCGGCAGCAGCCAGGCCTGGGCCGCGGTGGCCTCGTCGAAGGGTTTGAACCCGGTCACCGCCAGCACGTACATCGGCAGCAGGAACAGGGCCGCCAGCACGAACAGGACGGTGAACTTGACCGCCTGCCCGCGCCGCGTGGTCCCGGAGGCGCCGCCGCCGGGGGCGACCACCCGTTCGGGTGCGCTCTGGGTCATCGGCCCTCGCTCCGTTCCTTGCGCACGGTCCACACCAGGTAGGGGATGACGAACACCGCCACCGCGAACAGCAGGTAGGACGCGATCGTGGCTCCCTTGGCCGGGTCGCGGACCTCGAAGACCATCGCCCACATGTACACGGCGGGGACGTCGGCGACGATCTGTTGGCCCGCCACCGCGATGATCAGGTCGAACACCTTCAACGACATGTGTCCCAGGATGATGACGGCGCTGAGGACGACCGGGCGCAGCTGCGGCATGACCACCCGCCAGTACACGCCCCACTCCGAGCACCCGTCCACGCGGGCCGCCTCGCGCAGCTCCTCGGGCACCCCGCGGAACCCGGCCAGGAACAGCGCCATGACGTACCCCGCCAGTTGCCAGACGGCGGGCAGCGCCATCGCCGCCATGCCGAAGTCGGGCGCGGTCCACCAGTCGTTGACGAGGAAGTCCAGGTTGAGGTGGACGAACAGGGCGTTGAGTCCGGTGGCGCGCTCGGCGGGCGCCGGGTTCATCAGCCACCGCCACACGACTCCGGTGGCGATGAAGGAGACGGCCATCGGGGCGAGGAAGAGGGTGCGGAACACCGCCTCGCCTCGGATGCCCTTGTCCAGCAGCAGGCCCAGGAGCCAGCCCAGGAACAGCGCGCCGCCGACGAACACCACGGTGAACACGACCGCGTTGCTCACGGCGGCGGGCCAGCGGGCCTCCTGCCACAGCTGCACGAAGTTGGTCAGCCCCACAAAGGAGCCGTCCTGGATCGGGGCGTGCTTGTCGCTCAGGGCCAGGTGGGTGTTCCAGCCGATCATGCCGTAGACGAACACGCCGATGAGCAGGATCGACGGGGAGACCATCAGCAGGCCCGGGAACCACGTGCGGGCCCTGGTCAGTGCCCGTCGGAAGCGTGTCGGGTGCGCGCGGGGTCCCGTCACGGGACGTTTCGGGTGGCCGGGGCCGCCGTTCGCGGCGGCCCCGGGTTCTGTGGACGCGCTCATTCGGACTGGGCGGCCTCGTGCAGGGCCGCGTTGAGTGCTTCCAGGTCCCCGCTCTGGAGGTAGAGGCCCACGGCGGTGTCGATGTCGTTCTTCCACCGGTTTCCCACGGTGACCCCGTGCCAGAACGATCCCGCCAGCTGCGGTCCGGCCTGCCACTCGGCGAGCGCGGACTCCAGGTAGGGACTGTCCGCGTAGTTGGCCGGGTCGGCGTCAGAGCGGGCCGGGATGGAGCCCTTCAGGGGGTTGAACAGGTCCTGGCCCTCCTGGCTGGCGACCAGTTCGAGCCAGGAGTAGGCGTTCTCCTCGTTGGGGGCGCCCGCCGGAAGGGTGAAGCTGTCCGACAGCCACATGTACGTGCCGTCCGTTCCGGGTGAGGGAGCCCAGTCGTAGTCCTCCCCGGGGAGCGCTCCCAGTTCGTCGAAGTACCCGGCCGCCCAGTCGCCCATCACGTTGAAGGCGGCCTCGCCCTCGGACACCCGGCGCGACGCCTCCTGCCAGTCCTCGGCGGCGGACTCCTCCTGCGTGTGGGACATGATGGTCTCGAAGGTCTCCAGCGCCTCGGCCACCTCCGGGGTGTCCCAGTCGGCGCCCGGCTCCCACAGGGCGTTGTAGGCGTCGGTGCCGAGTGAGCCCAGCAGCACCGACTCCAGCAGGTGGTCGACGGTCCACTGGGCGCCCACCGCCATGGGGATCGCGTCGGTCTCGGCGTCCACGGCCTCCAACGCGTCGACCAGCTCGTCCAGGGTCTCCGGTGGCCCGTCCACCCCGGCTTCCTCCAACAGCGAGGGGTTGAACCACATCACGTTGGAGCGGTGGATGTTCACCGGGACCGAGTAGACGCTGTCCTCGTAGGAGATCTGCTCGACCAGCTGGTCGGGGTAGGCCTCGCGCAGCCCCTGTTCGTCGAAGAAGTCGTCCAGCGGGGCCAGGTAGCCCGCCTCGATGTAGTCCTGGAGGGAGGCCCCCGCGTGCCCCTGGAAGGAGTCCGGCGGGTCCTGGCTCTGGAGCCGTCCCTCCAGCACGGCCTGGGCGTTGGTGCCCGATCCCCCGGCTACGGCGGCGTTGACGAACTCGATCCCCTCGTTCTGCTCCTCGAAGCGTTCGATGAGCGCGTTCAGGCCGGCCTCCTCACCGCCGCCGGTCCACCAGGAGAAGACCTCGACCTGGTCTCCGGCCCCGCCTCCGCCGCCGCATGCCGTGGCCAGGAGTGTGAGCCCGAGCCCTGAGGCCGCGATCGACCACCGCCGTGAACGCATACGCATCCCTCTCCGGGCGGCCGCCCCCGTCCACGGTGACGCACCGCCCCACGTGTCACAAGTCACCGAAAATCCGATTTCGCCATCCTTCGCAACCCCGGCGAGGTAGGTCAAGGGCGGGGCGGATCACGAATCGGAGACGCACCCGCGGTGACGGGACACGCCGAAGCGACACCGCGCGCGGGATTCGTCGCGGCCCTCACGTGACCTGTGGTGTTCCGCCCGCCCGGCCCCGAAGCCGCCGGGCGTCCCGCACGGCACGCCACAGCGGTTGGCACAATCACGGCATGTCAGTCCTCGACCGAGCCGCCCTGCGACGCCTGGCGCTCCTCCCCTCGGCCTGTCTCCTCCTGTCCTCCTGCGCGCCCGACGGCGGCGCGGTGGGCGCCGTGGCCACCGGTCACTTCTCCGCACGCCACCAGTTCCCGGTGGTCCTGGTGTCCTGGTGCGGGGAGAGTCCGCCCGCGCGGATCGAACTCGCCTCGGAGGACCATGGGTGGCGGCTGAACGCCACCCGTGAGTTCGAGGGCGACCGCCTGGAGGTGGACCTGGGAGCCCCCGGTGAGGACTGGACCATCACCGACCTGGACGGGGACCCGGCCTACCGGGTGGTGCCGGACTCCCCGGAGACCGAGTACACCCTGGGGGTGACCTCCGCCGCCGCGCTGGAGGAGGAGGCCGAGCACGACATCGCCACACTGGGCTTCGACACCGAACTCCTGGCCGCCGACGACGGCGTGTACCTGGGCACGCACACCAGCGGCGAGGGGGCGCTCGTGGGCACCGACGAGTTCCCGCCCGAGTGCTGAGTCAGTGCGCGGCGGGAAGGTGGCGTCGCCAGGACAGGGCGAAGGCCAGGGCGCACAGCAGCGCGAGTCCCGTTCCGACCGCGAACATGGCCGGGTAGTCGAACCATCCGGTCAGCGCCGCCAGGGCGGCGGGGACGAAGAACCCCAGGTAGGCCAGCGAGTAGTAGACGGCGGTCAGCCCGGCCAGACGGTCGGGTCCCGCGATGCGCTGGACCTCCTGGAGGCCGGACACCAACAGCAGACCGTAGGCGGCGCCCAGCACCGCCGCCGCCACCAGCGCGGCCGGGATCGTGAGGGCGGCCGAGGCCCACACCGCCAAGGCCATGCCGACGGCGGCGGTTCCCAGGGCGACGAGGACGGCGCGTGAGGAGTGCGGGCTGTCCACGCGTTTGGCCACCTGCTGGCTGAGGACCCCGCTGGCCAGCGCCACCATGCACAGCAGCCCGGAGAAGCCGACCTCGTAGCCGGGCACCCGGTGGGCGAGCAGGTTGGGCAGGATCGCGTAGGCGGTGGCGGACGTTCCGAAGACCCACGGCGCCATGGGCACGACCACCAGCAGGAACCGGCGGTGCAGCGCTGCCGGGACCCGCAGGTCGTCCAGGAGCCCGCCGGGCACCGTCCCCCGCCCGTGGGTCTCCGGAACCCGCAGCAGGGCCACCGCGAGCAGCACGGTGATCACGATGTTGACCGCGTAGGGCAGGACGGCGGACATCGGCGCGAACTGGGCGATGGCGGCCGCGACGACCGCGCCGAGCAGGAATCCGAGGGTGAGCGCGAGCGAGGCGCGCACCGCCCCGGACCCGGCCGTGGCGCCGGTGTCGTGGGGCGGCTGGGACAGCTCCTTCACCCAGCTGGTGCCCACCGCCATGACCAGGCCGAGTGCCAGACCGGAGAACACGCGCCCGGCGAACAGCAGGGCGACCGAGTCCGGCCCCAGAGCCAGCAGCCCGCTGCCGATCACGCACAGGACCGGCGCCGGGAAAAGCAGGGGGCGGCGTCCGTGGCGGTCGGAGAGCGGCCCGCCCACAAGGAGGGCGGGCACGATCCCCAGGACGTAGGCGCCGAGCAGGACGTTGACGACCTGCACGCTCATACCGCTCTCCAGGCGGTACATGACCAGGAGCGGGGTGAACTCGTTGCCGCCCCACGCGACGGCGAAGAGGGTGCCGCAGACGGCGAGCCAACCCGGTAGGGCTCGGCGCCGCCCGGCTCCGGTCCGTGCGTGCGGGCTTGGTCTGTGGGCCTCGATCGTGGCCATGGCTGCTGCTGCTTCCTCGGGGTTCGGGTTCAGGGAACGGGGGGCGGGGGCGGGACGGGTGTCACACGGTGGAGCCGTGGATGTCGCTCAGGTGCTCGGCGGTGGCCCGGGCGTAGCCCTCGGCGTCGCCCTCCTCGATGAGCCGGGCCAGCCCGGCGTGCTGTGCGAGGACGCGTTCGGCGCGGGTGGTGTCGTCGCTGATCGACTGCGTGGTCATGCGCCGGTGGCGGTCCTGGAGGAGCTGGTGGAAGCCCTGGAGGATCGAGTTGCCGCCTGCGGCCACCACCTCACGGTGGAACTCGACGTCGGCCCGGGTGAAGGCGGCGAGGTCGTCCTGCTCCCAGGCGCGCCGTTGCTCCTCGGTCACCTCGCGCAGGCGCCGGACCAGCCGCTCGGAGCCGCCCGCCGAGGCGCACACGGTGCGGACCGCCGCGGACTCGATGATCTGGCGCGCCTGGAGGACCTCGCGGAACTCGTGCGGCGGGACCGGGCGCACCATGGCCCCGCGTTTGGGGTACAGCCGCATCCATCCCTCGGCCTGGAGCTGGAGGAAGGCCTCTCGCACGGGGGTGCGGCTCATGCCCAGTTCGGCGGCGACGCGGCCCTCGCTGAGCATGCTGCCGTCCTCGAACTCCCCGTCGAGGATGCGGTTCCGCAGGACGGCGTAGGCCCGTCCGGCCGCCGATTCCGGCTCCGTGGCCGCTCCCACCACCGGTTCTCCTCCGCCGACACCGCTCGCGCTCACTGGACCTCCCGGGGGGTTGGATACAACATAGATACTAGTTGTGTACCAGCCTCCCTGAGCCGGTGTTCCCTGTTCGAAGCATCACAGGAGGCGCTTCCCACCGACGCCTCGTCGCCCCGAGAGCGGAGTCACGCACCACCGACACAAAGGAAAGGAGAGGGCGTCCGCCCGAGCGAACGCCCCTCTCACACTGCGACCGGCGGGATCAGCCCTGCCAGCTGCGCCAGAGTCTCGCGTAGCGGCCGCCGTCGGCGACGAGCTGGTCGTGGGTGCCCTCCTCCACGATCCGGCCCTGGTCCATGACGACGACGCGGTCGGCGGTCTGCGCCTGGGTGAGGCGGTGCGCGACCACCAGGGTGGTCCGGCCCTTGGTGGCGGCGACCGCCGCGTTCTCCAGACGGCGCGCGCCCGAGCTCCCCGCCTCGGCGGTGGCCTCGTCGAGCACCGCCAGGTCCGGGTCGGCGAGGACGAGGCGCGCGAGGGCCAGGTGCTGGGCCTGCTCGGCGGTGAGCGCGTGCCCGCCCTCACCGACGACCGTCTCCAGCCCCTCGGGCAGGGCGCGCACCCATTCCAGGGCGCCGACGGCCTCCAGGGCGCTCTCCACCTCGGCGGGGGCGGCCTCGGCGCGCGCCAGGCGCAGGTCGTCCAGGAGGGTCCCGGCGAACACGTGGGTCTCCTGGCTCACCAGGAAGACGTGCTCGCGCACGCGTGCCTCCCCGAGTTCGTCCAGGGGGACGCCGCCGAGGAACACCGTCCCGGAGGTGGGCGCGCGCAGGCCGCTGACCACGGCGGCCAGGGTCGTCTTGCCCGCCCCGCTGGCACCGACGAGCGCGACCCTCTCGCCCGGGGCGACCCCGAGAGTCACCCCGTCCAGCGCCTTGGGCGCTCCCGGCGCGTAGGCGTGGCTGACCGCGTCCACGCGCAGGGAGGTACCGGCCGGGCCCTCCTCGGGGCGCGGGTCCTCTGCCACGGGCAGATCGATGACCCCGGCCAGCCGGGCCAGGCTCGCCCCGGCCTGTTGGACGTCGTTGAAGTTCATCACCAGGAACCCGATCGGGCCGAAGAGCCGGTGGAAGAACAGGGCGGCGGCGGTGACCATGCCGACGGTGGCGAGGTCGCCGCGCACCAGGAAGAAGCCGACGACCAGGACGGCGCCCAACCCGACGAACTCCGAGCCGTTCATACGCGCACCGAGCCGCGTGAAGAGGTAGAACACGTCGATGGTGAGCCGCATCGCGGTGCGGGAGCGGTCCGCGATGACCTGTTCGTGTTCCTCCTCCAGGCGGTAGGCGCGCACGGTGCCCCGGCCGCGAAGGGCGCCCATGAGCGCGTGCGAGCGCTCCCCCATGGCGATCCGTTCGCGCGCGTAGTAGGGGCCCGACCTCGGCATGTACCAGCGCACCGCCCAGACGTAGAAGGGCAGGGCGGCCAGCCCGGCCAGGCCCAGGCGCCAGTCCAGCGCGGCCATTCCGGCGGTGGTGAGCACGACCATGGCCAGGGCGGTGACGACCTCGGGACCGTTGCGCGCGATGGCGTTGGTGACCACGGCGACGTCGTCGCCGACCCGGGAGAGCAGGTCGCCGATCCGGACCTTCTCCAGCCGGGCGGCGGGCATGTGCAGGACCCGCTCCATCACGCGTTCGCGCAGCCGGGCCAGGACGGTCTCGCCGACCCGGCTGACCTGCCAGGCCCCAAGCCCGACCAGGACGCCCCCGACCAGGGCGGCCCCGGCGATGAGCGCGGCCGACCGCAGGATCACCTCCAGGCCCTCTCCCGCGGAGATGTCGTCGACCATCGAGCCGAGCACCCAGGGGGCGACCAGCCCGGCGGCGCTGCCTCCGAGGACGGTGAGCAGGGCCAGGGCGGTGGCCCAGGGAATGGACCTGAGCCCGTCGCCGAGGACGGCCCAGGTGCGCCGGGCGTCGGCGGTGGGCAGGAGTTCGGGCCCGGCCGCCGCGGGGGCCTCGGGTTCGGTCTCCGGGGGTTCGGGCCTGGTGACGGGTTGCGTGCTCATCGCAGGATCGCCTCGCGGTAGTGGGGGTCGTCCTCGGCCAGTCGTGCGTGGGTGCCCTCGGCGTGCACCCGGCCCTCCCGCAGCACCACCACCCGGTCGGCGCGGGCCAGCAGCGCGGGGCTGCTGGCGATGACCAGGGTGGCGCCGCCGGGTGAGCGCCGTGCGCGCAGGTCGACGGTGCCCTGGGCGATGGCGGCCTCCGTGACCGCGTCGACCGCGGTGGTGGGGTCGTGCAGGACCAGTACGGGCGGGTCCGCGAAGAGGGCGCGGGCCAGGGCGACGCGCTGCCGCTGGCCGCCGGAGAGGTTGGCGGCGCTGTCGGTGACGGGCCGGTCGAGCCCGTCGGGGTGGCCGCTCACCAGGTCCTCGGCGGCGGCCGCCGCCAGTGCGGTGAGCAGGGCGCCGTCCCCGGTGACGGGCTCGGCGGGGGTGGCGCGGTCGTCGCGGGAGGCGCGGCTGACGGCGAGGTTGGAGCGGAGCGTGCCCTCGAACAGGACGCTGCCGTGCTCCTCCACCAGGACGGTGCGGCGCAGCGAGGTGAGGTCGAGTTCGTTGACCGGCTCGCCTCCCACGAGGGTGGTGCCCCCGGCTCCGGCGGCACGGCCGGTCAGGAGGTCGACCAGATCCTCGGCGTCGCGCGGGTCGGTGGCGAGCACCGCGACGAACTCTCCCTGGGCCACGGTCAGGTCCACGCCGTCGAGGTTGCGGTGGGTGACGCCGCGCAGTTCCACGGCGGGCGGGACCTCGGGAAGCGTGTCCGGGAGGAGCCGGTCACCGGGGGCGACGGCGTCGGGGGCGTTGAGCAGGCGCACGAGGCGCTGGGCGGAGGCGCGGGCGACCGCGAACATCTGGCCGACCATGCCCAGCGCCCGGACGGGTTCGGCGAGGAACTGCGCGAGACCGACCACGATGACGAGTTCGCCGATGGTCAGGTGCCCTTGGAGCGCCATCCATCCTGCGACTCCGGCGACGCAGGCCAGGAAGACCGCGCCGGCGGCGGTGACCAGGCCCTTGTAGAGGCCGTTGGTGGCGGCGGCGCCCACCGACGCGGTCAGGGCGACGTCGCTGGCCCGCCGGTAGCGCAGGGAGGCGTTGTGGCGAGCGCCGATACCCATGAGGACCCGCAGGCCGCCGACGAGGTCGGTGGCCATGGCGGTGGCGCGGGCGGCGGTGGCCTGTTTGGCCTCGGTGCGGCGGGTGATGCGGGCGGCGGGCAGACGCAGGAGCAGGAGCATCAGCGGGACGCCGAGCAGGACGCCGAGGCCGAGGGGCAGGTTGATGGTGAGCAGGACGACGGTGGTGACGACGATCGCGGTGACCTGGGCGATCCCCACGGCCCAGGCGCGCACGAACGTGGAGGCCTGTTCGGCGTCGGAGGTGGCCACGGCCAGAACCTCCCCGGAGCGCAGGCCGCTGCGTTCACCACGTGGGTGGAGGACGCGGCGGGCGGACTCCAGGCGCAGCAGGTGGGCCTCGCGTTCGACGGCGTTGAGGGTGAAGCGGGCGCCGGAACGGTAGGCGAGGGCCAGGCAGGTGAAGAGGAGTGCCAGTCCGCCCACGCACCAGAGCAGGGCGGTGGTGTCACCGGTGGAGACGGCGAGGTCGATGGTGACGCCGATCGCCACCGGGACCAGGGCCTCACACACCTGGTGGAGGGAGAGCAGGAGGACGCCGAGGGTCACCCGGCCCCGGTGGCGGCGCAGGGTGCGCGCGCGCAGGGCCTTCGCGGTGGTGGGGACCGGTTCGGCGGCGACCGGGGTGGCGTTGGCGGTGGCCGCGGTCACGGGGAGACTCCGTTCGGGCTGGAGGACGTGGCGGCGAGTGGCCCCTGGGCCGTCAGGGGCGTCTCGGCCGGGGCCTGTTTTCTGGATGCTTCCGCCGGTGGTGGCGGAGCCGCCACCGGCGCGAGCGGCCATTCTCCCCGCTGCGCTGCTACGCGAGATCCGCAACGTGGCACAGCGGGGCCCGGCACTCTCTCGCTGGCCGTGGAGCGACGGCCAGCCCGGGCTGGCCGTCCGAGCTTCGTTTCGGTGAAAGCGAGAGCACCTGGTGGTCGCGAGCGCGGAATGATCCGAAGAACAGGGCCCAGCACAGCGTAGCCATCGGTGACACGACCTCCGACCAGGATGACCCCTTTGTCGCAGATACGGGCATTGCCGACCGCCCATGATATTGGTTAGCCTAACCTCACCACCCGCCGACACTCCTCCGCGAAGGGTCACCCGCTTGCGTATCCAACCCCCGCGTCACCGCCAGATGATCCGTGCCCGGGTCGCGCGCGCCGAGCGGACCACCGACCACTTCATCACCGTGACCGTCAGCGGCCCGGAGCTGGCCGGGTTCGAGTTCCTCGGCCGCGACCAGTGCGTGCGGGTCTTCCTCCGCCGCCCCGGCCAGGAGCGACTGGTCCTGCCGGACGCCGACGACGACGGCTGGTACCCGCAGTACCGCGACATGGGCGACGACACCCGCCCCTACGTCCGCAACTACACCATCCGCCGGTTCGACCCCGAGGCACTGGAACTCGACATCGAGTTCGTGGCGCACGGCGACGGCGGCCCCGCCTCGACCTGGGCGATCTCTGCCAGCGAGGGCGACGAGGTGGGCCTGTTCCCCGAGGGCATCTACTACCTGCCCCCGGCCGAGGCCGACTGGCACCTGCTCGTCGGCGACGAGAGCGCCGTGCCCGCCCTGCTGTCCATCGTCGAGCAGGCCCCGCGCGACCTGCGAGCCAAGGTCTACCTGGAGGTCCCCTCCCCGCAGGACGTGCGACAGCTGGACGTGCCGCCGGGAGTGGAGGTGCACTGGCTGCCGCGCGAGGACGCCCACGCCACTCCGGGGCGCCTGGCCCTGGAGACGGTGAGCGCGGCGGACCTGCCCGAGGGCCGCCCCTACTGCTGGGTGGCCGGGGAGAACGCCCTGCCCACCGGCCTGCGCCGCGCTCTGGTACGCGACCGCGCCGTATCCAAGGACGACATCACCTTCGTGGGCTACTGGCGCGCGGGCGTCGCCGGGGTCGACTGAGCGCTCCCGCTCCGGGGCCGCCGAGAGTGGCCCCGACCGGGTGTTTCACGCCACCCCTCCCCCACTGGTCACACCATCCCCAAGCCACGCTAATCTGGACCATCCCAGCTTAGGCAAGGCTAAGCTCATCTTCGCCAGCGAGGTCCCATGAACCCCGGTCCGTCCACCCGCTTCGGCCTGGTCGCCGCCGGTGCCCTGTCCACGGTCCTGCTCGCCGCGTGCGGTGGCGGCGGCTCCGGCGCCTCCTCCGACTCCTCGGGAGAGACCGCCGAGGGCTACCCCGTCACCGTCGAGACCCTCTTCGGCGACGTGGAGATCGAGGACCGCCCCCAGAACGTGGCCGCGCTCGGCTGGTCCGACGCCGAGACCGCCCTCGCCCTCGGCGTACAGCCGGTGGGTGTGGCCGACTGGCAGGACTACGGCGGCGCCGGCGTGGGCCCCTGGGCGGCCGACCTGTTCGACTCCGAGCCCACGCAACTGGGCACCATGGAGCCCAACATCGAGGCGATCGCCTCCCTGGATCCCGACGTCATCCTGGACACGCGCTCCGACAACTCCCAGGACCGCCACGACCTCCTCTCCCCGGTCGCGCCCGTCGTGGGCCCGCCGCCGGAGGTCGAGGTCACCTACGGCACCACCTGGCAGCAGCAGACCCGCCAGGTCGCCCAGGTCCTGGGCGAGGAGGAACGCGGCGAGGAACTGGTCACCGAGTTGGAGGGCCGCTTCGAGGAGCTGCGCGGCGACAACCCCGAGTTCGCCGACCTCACCATCGCCGTGGGCGCCTACTTCGACGGCCAGTACGGGGCCTACGTGCCCGGTGACACTCGGGTGGACGTCCTCACCGAGCTGGGCTTCGAGTACAAGCCGGAGCTGGTCGAGATGGCCGACGGCGCCTTCTACACGGACCTGAGCGCCGAGCTCGTGGAGGAGCTGGACGCCGACCTCACGATCGTCTTCCCGATCGGTGACGCCGAGACCACCGCGTTCCTGAAGGAGGACCCGGTCCTCCAGGGCATCGGCTCCGCCGAGGCCGGACGCCTGATCGTCCTGGACGATCCGGAGCTGGCCAACGCCTTCTCCAGCGGCTCCACCCTGGGCATCAACCACGCGCTGGACGAGATCGTACCGATCATCCGGGACACCCTGGAGGGCTAGGGACCGCCGCCGCCATGACGGTCCATGGCGGCGAGGTGTGCGTATCCCGACTGGGGCGCCTTCGCCCTGATGAAGCGCTGATCGTCTGATCCGCCCGAGGACGGCGGCACGTCGTCCGTCCCACGAGGGGCCGGGGTTCACCCCCGGCCCCTCGTGTCGTTTCCGGGCACTACCGGTACCCGAGTGCGCCGCCCAAGCGCCTAAACCACACTCATGTTTGCCTAAAACCCTTAGGCAAACATAGGATCGCTTTCGGAAACGAGGAGGATCCCCATGGCAAGGGCAGGACTGACTCCGCAACGCCTCACACGCGAGGGCGCCGAACTGGCCGACGAGGTCGGCTTCGACCAGGTGACCGTCTCGGCCCTGGCCCGGCGCTTCGACGTCAGGGTCGCGAGCCTGTACTCGCACGTGCGCAACTCCCAGGACCTCAGGACGCGGATCGCCCTGCTCGCACTGGAGGAGCTGGCCGACCGGGCCGCCGACGCCCTGGCGGGCCGGTCCGGGAAGGACGCCCTGGTCGCCCTCGCCAACGTGTACCGCGACTACGCCCACGACCACCCCGGCCGCTACTGCGCCGCCCAGTTCCGACTCGATCCGGAGACGGCGGCGGCCAGCGCCGGAGTCCGGCACGCACGGATGACACGGGCGCTCCTACGCGGCTACGACCTCGACGAACCGGACCAGACCCACGCCGTCCGCCTTCTGGGCAGTGTCTTCCACGGCTACGTCTCCATGGAGATGGGCGGCAGCTTCAGCCACAGCGCCCCCGACACCCAGAAGACGTGGTCACGGACGCTGGACGCCCTCGACCACCTGCTGCGGACCTGGCCCGCCCCGAACGACACAACCCACGGATGACACCATGCGCACCGGACACCACTGGACCACCACACCTCTGAGCACGGAGTTCCTGCTCGGCGCAGCCGAATGGGAGCACACGGAGCGCGGGCTGCTCCCGCACCGGTTGCCCGCGCGGGCCCGCGCCCAGAACACCGACCCGCTGCTGGCGCTGGCCGAGTCCCAGCCCTCGGGTGTGCGGCTGCTCCTGCGCACCCGGGCGACCGTGATCGAACTCGACGCCCTGCCCACCAAGCGGGTCTACGCGGGTCTGCCCGCGCGCCCGGACGGGGTGTACGACCTGCTCGTGGACGGCCGACTCACCGCCCGGACCACCGTGTCCGGCGGCGACACCCTGACCTTCGACATGGCCACCGGCGCCGTGGACCACCGGCCCGGGCCCGTGGGCACCGCCCGTTTCACCGACCTGCCCGACCGTGTCAAGGACGTGGAGATCTGGCTGCCGCACGACGAGTCCACGCGCCTCGTCGCCCTGCGCACGGACGCTCCCGTCGAGCCCGTACCGGACCGGGGCCGCCGGGTGTGGCTGCACCACGGCAGCTCCATCAGCCACGGTTCCGACGCGACGAGTCCGACCTCGATCTGGCCCGCCGTGGCGGCCGCGAGCGAACCCGTGGACCTGGTCAACCTGGGGCTGAGCGGCAGCGCCGTGCTCGACCCGTTCACCGCCCGCGCGATGCGGGACACCCCGGCCGACCTGATCAGCGTGAAGATCGGCATCAACCTGGCCAACGGGGACCTCATGCGGATGCGTGCCCTGGGTCCTGCGGTGCACGGTTTCCTGGACACCGTCCGCGAGGGACATCCCGACACACCACTGCTGGTCGTCTCCCCGATCCTGTGCCCCATCCAGGAGGACACCCCGGGCCCCGCCGCCTTCGACACCGAGGCACTGCGGGCCGGTCGGAAGCTGTTCCGGGCCACCGGCGACCCCAAGGAAGGCGCCTCGGGGAAACTCACACTCTCTTCGATCCGGGAGGAGCTGTCCCGGATCGTGCGCGAGCGTTCGGCCGAGGACCCGCACCTGTCCTACCTTGACGGGCGCGACCTCTACGGCGAGGCGGACCACGCGGAGCTGCCACTGCCCGACCGCCTCCACCCGGACACCGCCGCGCACCACCGCATCGGCACCCGGTTCGCGGAGCTCGCCTTCGGCACCGGCGGCCCCTTCGCCCCGGCCACCGGCGCCGCCTGACGACGGGGGCGGACACGGCGGACCGGGACGGACCGGAGCGGGCCCGGCGAGCTATGCTCGCTGGGCCCGGCGGATGTGGGGCGGGCAGGAGATCCGCCCCGTCCGTGTCCGACGACCGAGCCCGCGCGTCCCGGGTGGCGCGGCCGAAGACCCACAGGAGTCCTCCCGTGACCTCACTCCCCGACCTCGACACGATCGTCTTCGACGTCCTCGGAACCATGGTCGACGAGCCCGACGGGATCAGGCGCGGCATCCGCACGGCACTGCCGAACACCGACGGCGAGGAGGTGGAGCGGCTCCTCAAGGTGTGGTCCGAGCACGTCGAGGGGCGCCAGCGCGAGATCGTCGCGGGTGGAGTCCCCTACGTCAACGGCGCCGGGCTCGACCTGGAGGCTGCCGCGCACGTGGCGGCCGCGGCGGGCATCGACGACGATGAGGCGGTCCTCGATCTGGCGAACGCCGCGCTGCGCCCGGACCCGTGGCCCGACTCCGTGCGGGCGCTGGAGCGGATCGCCTCGCGCTACTCGGTGGTCGGCCTGTCCAACGCCAGCGGTGCCGCACTCACCCGCATCAGCGCGCACGCCGGGCTGCGCTGGCACCGGGCGCTCACCGCCGAGGACGCTCGCTCCTACAAGCCCCACCCGGACGTCTACCGGCTGGCGGTGGCGAACGCGGGGTGTGCTCCGGAGCGCCTGCTGATGGTCGCCGCCCACGCGTGGGACCTGCGCGGCGCGCGTGAGCTCGGGCTGCGGACCGCCTACGTCGAACGCCCGGGCGGGGACCCGCCCGTCGAGACCGACTCCTTCGACCTGACCGCGAGGAGCCTGGACGAGCTGGCGATCCAGCTCAACGCCGTCTGACCCTTTCACCGGGGCCGATCCGCCCGTCGGTGGTCCCGTGCCCACGAGTTCGAAAGAACCCGTGGGCACGGACCACTGGCGGGCCTTTCGTGTGTCCGGTCGGCTCCCCTTCTCCGAAAGTGGACGCGAGTGCCCAAGTCTGCGCTTAGAATGAAAACCGTTTTCATATCCACTCGTTCTCCGCCCTCACAGGAAGGGAGATCGGATGCGGCACGCCCCCGCTCCCCCCGCTCCCCTCACCGCCCCCGTCGACCCCGGTCCCGAACCCGCCCCCCGGGTCCGCTGGCTGGCCACACCGGCGGGCACCACGACCGCCGCCCTGGTCCTCACCCTCGCACTGGTCGTCTCCGCCGTCCTGGCGATCGGCCTCGGCTCGGCGGTCATCCCCCCGCAGGAGACCGTCCGCTACCTCTGGGCCGCTCTGAGCGGCGGCACCATCCAGGCCGACGAGCTCACGCGCTACCAGGTCATCTGGCAGATCCGCACCCCCCGGGTCCTGCTCGCCGCCATCGTGGGCGCCGGGCTCGGCGCGGTCGGCGTGGCCGTCCAGGCGATGGTGCGCAACCCCCTCGCCGACCCCTACATCCTCGGGGTCTCCTCCGGGGCCTCCGTGGGAGCGGTCCTGGTCGGAGTCCTGGGCGTCTCCGCCCTGGGTGTGCACGCGGTCTCGGCCGGGGCCTTCGCCGGGGCCCTCGCGGCGACCCTGCTCGTCTACGCCGTCTCCTACTCGCGCATGGGCGTCACCCCGCTGCGTCTGGTCCTGACGGGAGTGGCGCTGTCCTTCGGGTTCCAGGCCGTCATGAGCGTGATCGTCTACCTCGCCCCCAGCAACGAGGCCACCAGCACCGTCCTGTACTGGACCATGGGCAGCTTCGGCGCTGCCACCTGGGGTTCGTTGCCCGTGGTCGCGGCCGCCGTGGTGCTGGGCGTGCTCCTGCTGCGCTCCCGGGCCCGCTCCCTGGACGTGACGGCGCTGGGCGACGAGACCGCCGCCAGCCTCGGGGTGGACGCGGACCGTCTGCGCCGGTGGTTGTTCGTCCTGACCGCCGTCATGACCGGCGCGATGGTGGCGGTGAGCGGCGCGATCGGGTTCGTCGGCCTGGTGGTGCCGCACATCGTGCGCATCCTCGTGGGCGCCGACCACCGCAGGGTGCTCACTGTGGCGCCCTTGGCGGGCGCGGCGCTCATGGTCTGGGTGGACCTGGTCTCCCGGGTGGTGGTGGCCCCACGTGAGCTCCCCCTCGGCGTGATCACGGCGCTGGTCGGCGTGCCGGTGTTCATCGCGCTGATGCGCCGTCGCGGCTACCTGTTCGGAGGACGATGATGGACCTGCGCATCGACGATCTTTCCGTGGACCTGGGCGGAGCCCGAATCGTCCGGCGGCTCACCCTGGACGTCCCCGACGGGCAGGTGGTCGGGCTCGTCGGGCCGAACGGCTCCGGCAAGTCCACGGCCCTGCGCTGCGTGTACCGGGCCCTGGGCCCCAGCGCGGGGCGCGTCCTGCTCGACGGCGAGGACCTGACCTCGATGAGCCCGCGTTCGAGCGCCCAGCGCGTCGCGGCCCTCACGCAGGAGAACGGGAGCGACCTCGACTTCACGGTCGAGGAGCTGGTCGCGCTGGGGCGCACACCCCACCTGCGCGGGAACCAGCCGCTGAGCGCCAGGGAGCGCGCTCTGTGCCGGAGTTCGATGGAGCTGCTGGACGTGGCGCACCTGGCCGGGCGCGGCGTGCTCGAACTCTCCGGCGGTGAGCGCCAGCGGGTCCTCGTGGCCCGCGCCCTGGTGCAGGAGCCGCGCGTGCTGGTGCTGGACGAGCCCACCAACCACCTGGACGTGCGCCACCAGCTGGACCTGCTCTCGCTGCTGCGGGACGTGGGCGTGACGGTGCTGGTGGTCCTGCACGACCTCAACCTGGCCGCCTCGGCCTGCGACGTGGTCGGTGTGCTCTCCGAGGGCGCGCTGGTGGACGCGGGCACGCCCGAGAAGGTGCTCACCCCCGCCCTGCTCCGGGAGGTCTTCGGCGTGGAGGCCACCGTGGTCCCCCACCCCCTCACCGGCGGCCCCCAGCTGCTGTACCGGCTCCCACCCTCAAGGAAGAACTCCCGATGAATCCCCGAATCCCGCTCCGTCCGCTCGCCCTGGTCCCCCTCGTGACCGTCTCGGTCCTGCTCGCCGGTTGCGGCGCCCAGGTCGAGGGCGTCTCCGAGGCCGGTGCCGGACCAGTCACCGTCCAGCGCTGCGGTGAGGAGGTGGAGTACACCACGCCGCAGCGGGTGGTCGCCTACGAGGGCGGCAGCGCGGACAAGCTGTTCGCGCTCGGGCTGGTCGACCACGTGCACGGCTACGTCATGCCCCCGGCCAACCCGCCGGTCGAGGAGTCGCCGTGGGCCGAGGACTACGCGGCGGTCGAGTTCCTCAGCGACGACCTGCTCAACCGGGAGCTGGTGGTGGACGCGGAGGCGGACCTGGTGGTCGCGGGCTGGAACTCGGGCTTCAGCGACCAGCGGGGCATCACCCCGGAGATCCTCGACGGCATCGGCGTCCAGAGCTTCATGCACGCCGAGTCCTGCTTCAACTACCCGGGGCACCCCGAGCGGGTGACGCCGTTCGAGGGGCTGTACACGGACCTGGAGCGCATGGGGCGGATCTTCGGCGTGGAGGAGCGCGCCACCGAGCTGGTCGAGGGCTACCGGGAACGGGTCGCGGCGGTGGAGGAGCAGGTGCCCGAGGGTGACCCGGCCAAGGTCTTCCTCTACGACTCGGGCACCGACCAGCCCTTCACCGCGGGCAACCAGGTCCCGCCGCACGACATCATCGAGCACGCCGGGGGCGCCAACATCTTCGGTGACCTGGAGCAGCGCTGGACCCAGGTGGGCTGGGAGTCGGTGGTGGAGGAGGAGCCGGAGGTGATCATCATCCTGGACTACGGTGACCAGCCCGCCCAGGAGAAGATCGACTTCCTCACCTCCTCCCCCGCCATGGCCGGGGTCCCGGCCGTGACCGAGGAGAACTTCTTCGTGCTGGACTACAACGAGGGCATCTCGGGGCCGAGGAACATCGACGGCCTGGAGAAGTTCGCGGAGTACCTGCGCGAACTGGACTGAGGACCCGACGGGGCCGCCCGGAGGAGTCCGGAGCGGCCCCCTCAGTCAGGTTCCGGAGGAGGAGACGGCGGGGTTACGCGGCGCTCCGAGGTCAGAGGCTTGCGGTGCTCTCGTCGCGGAACCTCCGCCCCAGCTCGAAGAGACGGATGAGGTGGCTGGCGAACCGCACGGTGTTGAACGCCTCCGCCATGTCCTCGCTGAGGGTGATCTCAACGTTCGCCAGACGATCGGGGCTCAAGCGGACCCGCATTCCCAGTTCCTCGTCGTCGATCACCAGGAATTCGGGGGTCTCCCGGTCGAAGTCCTGAACCGGCAGGCCAGCGGCACGCAACAGGTCCCGGATGGTGGCGCAGTAGCGCGCGAACTGCTCCGAGGACAGGACCTGAGGGTCCTCGTTGTCGACGGAGGTGTCGATCTTGTCCCACTCCTGGGCAACAATGGGGGTGGGGATGTGGACGTCGTT
The DNA here is from genome assembly GCF_003182025.1 of Nocardiopsis sp. L17-MgMaSL7. Lineage (NCBI taxonomy): Bacteria > Bacillati > Actinomycetota > Actinomycetes > Streptosporangiales > Nocardiopsidaceae > Nocardiopsis > Nocardiopsis sp. L17-MgMaSL7. The sequence goes on from NZ_QGTF01000012.1 coordinate 75,692, forward strand.
CATCGGCGTTCCCTCCTCGAAGGCCGCCCGAGGTGGGGCGAAGAGGCTGCAATCTCAGTACCCCACCCCGGGCGGCTGTCTCTTTTGAACGGCCCAGTCGGTAGCTCTCTGCGATCTACCCTGGACATGTTGTCAACAGTGACACGGCTCACGTAAGCTACGCAAGAAGTTGAGGCATATATGCGCGAACTTTTGTGAGGAACCCGTGGCAGCGAAGAGACAGGTCACCCTCCGAGCCCAATGGATCGGTAAGACCTTCAAGGAGCTGCGTCAGCGCAACGGCATGACCATGCAGGAGGTCGCCGAGTACCTGGGACGCGATCAATCGTCGCTGAGCAGGTTCGAGGCAGGCATACATCCACCGCGCAAGGACGATGTGGTCGCGCTCATGGACCTGTTTGGAGTGGATGAGGAATCCCAGCGCCAGGCCACCCTCCACATGGTGGGTGAGGTCTCCAAGACAGGCTGGTGGGAGAAGCATGCCAAGGATATCGGCGGCGGCTGGTTCGTCGACCTCCTCTGGCTTGAGGAGCGTGCCGAACACATGCAATTGTTCGGCGTCGCCGCGGTGCCTGGGCTACTTCAGACATCTGGCTATGCGGAAGCGTTGATCAAGGCGGATGATCCCAAGGCTGCGAAGCAGCAGGTGAAGCGCTGGGTGGATCTCCGAATTCAGCGTCAGCAAGTGCTCGATCGTGAGAGCCTGACGATTTCCGTTGTCATTGACGAGGCCGTGTTGAGACGTCCAGTCGGTGGACCCCAGGCCATGGTGAGCCAGGTGGCCCACCTCGCCAACCAAGCCCAGCGGGACAACATCGACATCAGAGTCCTGCCTTTCGCTGCTGGAGCGCACTGTGGTGGTGCGGGGTCCTTCAGGGTCATTCGTATGGCTGAACCATTTCCCACGGTTGCTCACATCGAGACCCCTGCCGGTGTTCTCTTCGCTGAATCAGAAGGCGCTGAGGAACTGGTTGACCGATACGATCGCCTGCACCAGGGGAGTCTTGACGCGGAAGCATCAATGGACTTCCTACACATGCTGGAACGGGAGTTGCGATGAATCGGGACACGTCGACCGTTATTAGTTGGCGCACAAGCAGCTACAGCTCTGACACTGGTGGGCAGTGCGTCGAGGTGGGCTGGCACATCAGCAGCCACAGCCCTGACGGGGGACGCAGCTGCGTCGAGGCGGGCCCCTTCCTGGACGAACCCCAGCGGTTCGCGGTACGCGACTCCACCCAGCGCGACCTGGGTTACCTCTCCTTCCCCTCCCCCGAGTGGTCCGCGCTGCTGCGCGTCTCCTCGTCCTGAGCCCTGTTCCGGGCTCTGACCACGGTCAGAGTCTTCCCCCACGTCAGCCCGGGAGCTGCTCCGCGCTCCTCGTCCCCACATGCCGAACACGCGCGATCCCGTTCCCGGGAGAGCCATACATCCCTCCCGGGAACGGCAGATGAGGGGTGTGGCGGTCACACGTCCGGCTGGGCGAACCAGGAGAGGACCGACCTCTTGTACCCCTCCGGCATCGTCAGACGGGGTACCTCGTCTTCGGTGAACAGCCCGGCTTCCTTGTGCTCGCTGGAGACCACGACCGGGGCGTCCGAGTCCACATGACAGCCGTAGGTGACGATGAAGACGTGCTTGTCGACCTGGGTGATGTGGTACATCCACGAATCGAGGATCTGCGCCACCGTGACCGGCCAGCCCGTCTCCTCCTCGATCTCCCGAGCCAAGCACTCCTCCGGGGTCTCCCCCAGTTCGATCTTTCCGCCGGGGAGCTCCCACTCGTCACGCTCGTTGCGCAACAGCAGTACCCGCCCGTCACGGACGACGACGCCTTTGACTGAGACGGGGAACGTGCGCGGTGTATAGGGGGCGTCGGACACGGGAGGGCTCGCTTTCGACATACGGGCTCGATGGTGGTGAAGCTAGCAGGCCTCAGAGATTGCCACGGGCCGCATCGCCTGGCACACGTGAATCTGGGTGGTGCGTACGTGACGACACCTCCCCTTCCAGCCGAGATCGATGATCCCTTCGGGCGGCTCCGAGCCGCCCGGCCTCCTGGCGCTGGTGGAAGAGGAGAGCTGAGCTGGACACCCGGGGGAAACACTCGGACCCCTGAACGAAACCGGATGTCCGAGATCTCGGACGCTTTCTCCTCTCAAGCCCGGGTGTCCCGCGTCACTTTCTGCTTCGATTCCGGGAATACTCCCATTTCAGAGGCAGGAGGAGCCCCCCGTGAGCGACAACGCGACCGCTTCGAAGGCGGCCGGGACGTGGCGCCTGGTCGTCTACAGCGGTATCGGCATCTTCATGTTCTTCGTTCCCGTGACCGTCGGGGACCGGAACGCCATCCCCCTGGACCATCTGGTCGCCCTCCTCCAGACCGCACTCGGGCCCGCCCTGCCCTACGTGATCTGGCTGGTCATCGCGGCCGGGACGGTGGTCCCCTTCGCCACCGGAGCGTGGCGGCACAGCAGGGTGAAGCTGGTGTTCGCCCTCCTGAACATCGTGGGCCTGGCCGTGGCCTCCATGGTCGTCCTGGACATCGGCCCCGCATGGTTCATGGGCGACGACCTCGCCCCCTTCCTGTTCAACGCCGTCGCCGTCAACGTCGGACTCCTGGTCCCGGTCGGCGCGGTCTTCCTGGCCATGCTGGTCGGCTACGGGCTCATGGAGTTCGTCGGCGTCCTGCTGCAACGCGTGATGCGACCCGTGTGGCGCGTCCCCGGGCGCTCGGCCGTGGACGCCGCCGCCTCCTTCGTGGGCAGCTACTCGCTGGGCCTGCTCATCACCGACCGCGTCTACCAGTCCGGGCGGTACACGGGCCGGGAGGCGGCGATCATCGCGATCGGGTTCTCCACGGTCTCGGTCACGTTCATGGTGGTCATCGCCAACACCCTGGACCTGATGGGGATCTGGCTGACCTACTTCTTCCTGACGTTCTTCGTCACCTACGCGGTCACCGCGATCCTCGTGCGCGTCCCCCCGCTGAGCCGTATCCCGGACGACCACTTCCCGGGGGCGACGCCGCAGCCGGAGGAGGAGGTCACCGGGAACCGCCTCGGCCACGCCTGGAAGGAGGCCCGAGGGGCCCTGCTCGCGGCGCCGTCGCTGCCGCGCAACCTGTGGGTGAACTTCGCCGACGGGGTCCGGATGAGCATGTCCATCCTTCCGTCGATCATGTCCGTGGGCACCATCGGCCTGGTGGTGGCGCACTCCACCCCGGTCTTCGACCTGCTGGCCTACGTGTTCGTCCCGTTCACGTGGCTTGTGGGGCTCTCCGACCCCATGCTGGCCGCCAAGGCGCTCTCGGTGGGGATCGCCGAGGTGTTCCTGCCCGCGACCGTGGCCGCCGGGTCCGAAGACCTCGTGCTCCGCCTGGTGGTCGGTGTCGTGTCGGTGTCCTCGATCGTCTTCTTCTCCGCTCTGGTCCCCTGCGTCCTGGCCACGCGCATCCCGCTGACGGTGGGGCAGCTCGTGGTGATCTGGTTCCAGCGGGTCATCCTCAGCGTGCTCATCGCCGGTCCCCTGGCCTACCTGCTGGTCGGTCTCTGACCGCAGGAGAGCAGGTTCCCTGACCGCGAGGGAGCGGTGGCTCTGGCGAAAGTCACGGGAACCGTTGAGGCGCGGTCGGCCCGCACCGGTCGGAACGGTTCCGCACGTGGTTCCTCCCCGGCGGAATTCGTTCCAGCGGTACGCCCAGGGCCCGCAGGAAGCGGCCAAGCACGTCCGGTCGCCACCTGTGGGCCCTGGATCGCGTCCACGCGGATGGACACGTAGGCCCCGTCAGGACGTGGTTCCTGAACCGACGAGTGTGGTCGCGGGGAGTGGGTCGAGCAGTCAGCCGACGACACAACCGGTCGTCGGGAGTAGGGCGTTTTACCGCCAACGGTTGTTGCCACCACCAGTGTTCGCGCTTTGGCCACCGACCATTTCCCACATCGTGATGACTTCTTGCAACCAGGGAAGATGTGACTGGTCGTCGACCATACAACAGGACCGCCCCGCGGGGAAGTGGTTGACAGCGCCTCGATCGTACAGTTAATCTTCCCCAGAAAGCATTGGGAGCGCTCCCAAGTTCCCATTCGATTCTCACGTGAATTGTTTACCCCGCCGCAACACCCCCTCAACTGATAAATTCACACTCCGCATCCTTTCCCTTCACCCCCCAGGCCGCAGCATCCACCCCCGCAGGCACGCCGCCACGCCTCTGATCTGAATTTATACAGCCGACGGCGACAGAGTCACGAGGTGCGCTATCGGCACAGGCAGAGGCCCCGGCGACCCATGCGCGAACACCCCTACGGTCTCACCTCCGAAGCAAATCCCCCATTACCCACAAGGTGAGCCAACCACTCTTGCACCTACCGCTCGCCAATCGAGGCAGACGTGGTGTCTTTTCCGGACAACCCAAGCCTTTTTGAAACGGGTCATCACATGTCACGCAACATTCTCGTAACCGGTGCCAGTGGAATGTTGGGCAGTCGGGTGATGCGGGCGCTCCGCACAGGAGTTCCGAAAGATACGCAGTTCCCGGAAACTGTGAACACTGTCACGGGTTGGTCGTACCGCAACGACGCCCCAGGGCTGCACAGAGTCGACGCGACGTCCCCGGAACAGGTCAACCGTTACTTCGCCGACCACACTCCACAGGTGTGTGTGCACTGTGTCGCCGCCCCCGATGTCCAGGTGTGCGAGCGCGCCCCGCACACGGCCCACCTGCTGAACGCCAAGAGCACCGAGAACGTGGCACTGGCATGCGAACGGTACGGCGCCAAGCTCGTCCACATCTCCACGGAGTACGTCTTCGACGGATCGGCCAGCGACGGGTACCGCGAGGACGACACCCCCGCTCCGCTCCAGACCTACGGCGAGACAAAACTCCTCGGAGAGCAGCGCGCCGCCCTGGCTCCCGGTGCGCTCACGGTCCGCCTGCCCGTGCTGTACGGCGATCCGGTCCCACACCGCGCCCCCACCTGGCTCGAAGCCATGCTGGAGGCGTTGGGCCAGGGCCACTCCGTCGACCTCGACGACCACTACGAGCGCCAACCCACCTGGAGCCACGACGTGGCCGCGATCCTGGCGCGCGCCATCGCTGACGACCTCACGGGGGTCCTGCACGTGGCCGCGCAGGAGGGCGCCACCAAATACGAGTGGGGGCGGATCGTCGCCGAGGCCGCCGGACTGTCCCCGGACCTGCTGCGCCCCACCCAGCCTGCCCCCGGCGGGGTCCTCCGGCCCGAACGTCCCTGGCTGCGCACCGAACGACTGGAATCCCTCGGCCTGCTGCCGCCCCCCGGGATCCGCCGACGAGCCGTCGACTACCTGCGCTCGACGGGGTCCCGACTGCGGTCTTCCCACTGAGGGCGCAGGCGTCCCGGACGTCCGGCGGAACCACTCGCAGAAGGAGATCTCTCGTGGAAGCCATCGTGTGCAGCACCACGTGCCGACGACACTCCAAGGCACCCGTCGGGGTGGTCGACCGCGTCCGCGGCGCTGTCCTGAACGGCACTCTCAGCCGTGTCAGCGTCCTGGCCTCCGAGGCCGCCGCAACAGACAACGAAGCGCCGACCCGGTGGTCCGGTGTCGTGGAATGGACGGTCCCGGCACTCGAACGGCAGCGCGGCTGGCTGCTCGCGGCCATCCTGCGCCGCGGAGCCGGAAGCATACTCGTGCTCGACTGCGCCTGCGACATCCGGCGCGGTACCGTCGAAGGGTTCGCCGAGCTGGCCGACACGACAGCACTGGTGACCGGGCGCCCCGACGACCCCGGCCGCCCAGCCGCCGCCACGGCCGCGACCCGTCGCGAAGGTCGGCACCTGCGACTGGAGAGCTTGTTCCGGTCGGATGGGCAGTGGCCCACAGAAGACACCCGAAGACCCATGGACTACCTCGGCGCCCTGCTGGTCGGCGGTGCGGCGGACCGCGTGCTCCTCGCCGACATACTCGAAGCCCGTTCCGGGCACCACCGCGATGCCGCCTCCCTTTCTCCCTGGCACGACGCGCTCGACTCCCTGGCCCGACGTACCCGAGTCCTGTGCGCGGAGGTGGCCCGCGACGTCCACGGGGATGAGGCGGTGATCGGGGAGCGGCTGGCCGGGGGTTCCCACGCCCGCACCTACCTCCGTCTGCCCAACGACCACGGCAACAGAACGGTCCGCAAAGAGGCCACCGGCGTCGGCCTCGGCAAACTCAACGACGAGATCGAGTGGCTGCGCGGCCTGGAACCCGACGCCGGCCGGCACTTCGCCGACGTCGTCGCGCACCGGGTCGAGCCCGGCCGCGCCTCCATGGACCTGAAGTTCCACCGCCTACCCACCCTGCGAGGGCTCATCCTCAGCGAGGAGATCGACGCCGATGAGGCGGCCCTGTGGACGCGCCGAGTCCTCGCCTCCCTCCGCCGCGACGTCTACCCCGGCGGTTCCAGGCCGACCCCCACCGACTACGTGCGCCGCACCCACCTGAACCGCGTCGAGACCAGACTGGCCGAGACCGCCGCCGCGCTGCCGGACCGGCGCACGCTGTGGAACTCGGACACCCTCCTGATCAACGGTGTCCGCCTGCGCAACCCGGGTGCCCTCGTCACCGAGCTCGCCCGCGACGGGCAGGCGCTGGGCATGCTCACCCCGAACCGGCTGGTTCGTACGCACGGCGACCCGCACTTCGACAACGTCCTCATCGACCGACCGGGCCACCGGTTCGTGCTCATCGACCCCAGGGGCAACGCGGGCTACGATCCGGCCTATGACCTGGGAAAGGTCTGGCACTCCGTCAACTCCCTGTACGACCTGATCCACGGGGGCCACGTGGAGGCCTCGGCAGGCAGGGACGGCATCGACTACGCGTTCACCTCCCCCCGTCTCGTGGCGTTCTACCAGCGGGTCCGCGACCGCGTTCACGCATGGCTCACCGCGTCCGGCTGGCATCAGGACGACCCGCACTGGATGCTGAAGGTCCGCCTGGCCGAGGCCGCCCACATGTGCAGTGTGATGCCCTTCCACATCGCCCACGACCAGCGCGAGTCCGTCGCGCTCGCTTGCTACGCGCGCGGGGTGGAGCTGTTCAACGCGCTCCACCGTGACCTGGTCGCCGCCCGCCCCCGACCCATCCGGGCCAGGATCCGGGCCGAGCCCCGGCGAGCGGCACTCGTGGACCGCTCCTCCGGCTGACCCACCGTCCAAGGCAACAGACCCGACAGAGAGGAACCCGCAAGATGCAGGTCATTCGCAGATCCGAACTGGTTCCGGACCGACGCCCCGATGGTCGGACCGTGCTGCCCCTGCTCGACCTTCCCCTTGGTCCGTCAGTGGACCGCGCGGCGATCCTCCACGTTGTGCACCCCGCCGACTTCACCGAACGCAGGCACTACCACCGGCACCTCCACGAGGTGTTCTACTTCCTGGACAGCGCCGACTACTGGGTCAACGGCGCTGTGGTCCGGTTGGCCCCCGGCGACGTACTCGTCCTGGAGCCGAACGATGTTCACGGCGCGTTGCCGGTTCCCCACCCGGTCCGGATCATCGTCCACCACCTGCCCAAGGTCCCCGGTGACAAGGTGGAGGTGGAGGTGGAGGTGGACGAGGGCGCCATCGCCCCCGAAGCTCCCGGAGCTGCCGAAGCTCCCGAAGGGACGGTGCGCCGGTGACCGTCGAAGGGTGCATGTTCGACTTCTCCGGCACACTCATGCGGATCGAGCCCGTCACCGACTGGTTGCGCGCGGTCCTGAGCGAGGTCGGAATCGCTGCCACCGACACGGAGATCGAGGAGTACGCAGCCCGGCTGGATCGTTGCGGGGCGCAGCCCGGGGGTTCCGACCCAACGGCTCTACCGTCCCGCCTGAACCGCTTGTGGGACGAACGCGACCTGTCCGCGACAGCTCACCGCGCCACGTACACCGCTCTGGCCCGTGAAGCGAACCTTCCGTGGGGCCAGGCCGTGTACGACGCCCTGTACACCCGCCACATGACACCGGACGCCTGGCGCCCCTACCCGGACACCTCCGAGGTCCTGGACGAACTACGTGGACGCGGCATCCCGGTGGCGGTGGTCAGCAACATCGGCTGGGACCTGCGCCCGGTGCTGAAGGCCCACGGCATCGCGGAGCCTGTGCAGGAGTTCGTCCTCAGCTACGAGCACGGCCTGCGCAAGCCCGACCCCGAGCTGTTTCGTATCGCCTGCGATGCCCTGGAGCTCGCGCCCGAGGTGGTGCTGATGGTCGGCGACGACCGCCACGCCGACACCGGCGCGCTGGCCCTCGGCTGCCCCGTCCACCTGGTCGACCACCTCCCCGTGCATGCCCGTCCGGCCAGTCTGCGCCCGGTCCTCGACCTCGTCCGCCAGGGCGACGCCGACCATCAGCACCGACGTCCCCGTTCCGGTCCGGGGGAAGCCGGAGCGGGCCCCGACAGGTAGTGTTCACCGCTGCGAGCGGCTCCCTCCCGCGGTCGACGACTGACGAGATGTTCCCGGTGTGGGACGAACCCCGGGGATGACGGAGCACGGAAGGCAGTGGCCCCTCCCCTGCTGTGAGCGCGGCCCCTGCCTTCCGCAGCCCCGAGCTCAGTCGTCCCGGTGGACGGCCTGATCCGGTGCGGGCTGACGCCCCCAGTCCATCCGGCACCAGGGCGGCGACAGCTCCTTGAGGTCACCGATCTCCCGGGGGGAGAGGTCGGCGACGTCGGCGGCCTCCTCGTGACGGGCGAAGACGGTGTCCACGTACCGGTGCCCGGTGTCGGGGGCCACGAACACCACCCGCCGGTCCGGGGCGGCCGCCGCCTCCCAGCGCGCCACCAGGTAGGCGGCGCCCGTGGAGAGCCCCGCGAAGACCGCGTGGCGGCGGAGCAGGTCCGTGCTTCCGGCCAGGGCCGCGTCGAAACCGGTCCAGTGCACCGTGTCGTACAGGGTGTGGTCGACGTTGCCGAAGGGGATGGAGCTGCCGATCCCCGCGATGATGATCTGCGGGTCGGTGACGTGGTCGCTGCCGAAGGTGACGCTGCCGAACGGCTGGACCCCCACGAGCGGGGTGTCCGGGGCGCTCTCCCGCAGGTAGCGGGCGAGCGCCCCGGTGGAGGCCCCGGATCCGACCCCGCCCACCAGGGTGAGCGGGCCGTCTCCGGCCTCCTTGCGGATCTGGTCGGCCACCGAGCGGTAGCCGAGGCCGTGGACGACGTCGTGGTACTGGCGCATCCAGTGGTAGTCGGGGTTCTCGCGGAGCACCTGTCTGACCCGTCGGACCCGGCGGTCCTGGTCCAGCCGGAGGTCGTCCGAGGGCGGCATCTGCTCCAGGGTGGCGCCCAGGACCGCGAGCTGGAGACGCAGGGGGCGGTCGACGGTGGTGGAACCGATGATGTGGCAGTGCAGGCCGAACCGGTGCGCGGCCAGGGCCAGTCCGTAGGCGTAGATGCCGCTGGAACTGTCCATCAGGGTGTCACCGGGGCGGACCACCCCGGTGTCCAGCAGGTGGCGCACGGCCGCGAGCGCGGAGGCCACCTTCATTGACTCGAAGCGCAGGCACAGCAGGCCCCCGCCGAGATCGATCAGGTCGGGTCTGGCGATGGCTTCGGAAACGTGGTCGTCCAAGGTGGCTCCGAGGTGATCGAGGGTGGAGGGGCCGGTGTGGAGGGGGTCGGGGTCGAGGTGACCCCGGTGAGGACCGGCCGCGCGGAGGGGTCCGCCACGGCGGGCAGGGCGCCGGACCTCGTGGCCGTGGAGAACACGCGGTGAGGAGTGAGCCCAGCGGCCTGGAGACGGTCGATGGCCGCCTCGAGGCCTTCCACGAGACCGGGAGCGGCCGCGTCGAAGAGCACACCGGCCACGTTGCCGCTGTGCGCCACCTGGATGCCCGCCGCCCCGCACTCGCGGGCGACCTCCCGCAGCGTGCCCAGCTCGTCCTTGGGCAGCACACGCTGGTTGAGGATGGCGCTCTCGGTGCTGACGTGCCCGACCCCGGCCACGTCTGCCTCGGTGATCGCGGTACGCAGCGCGGCACGCAACCTCTCGTAGACGGCGATGTCCCCCCGTCGTGCGTTCCCCGCCAGGGAGAGGGTGTCGACCGGTTGGCCACTTCCGGTCAGGCAGCCCACGACCGCCATCTCCGGCAGCGCGGGGCCCAGCTCCTCCAGGACCCGGCCCTCACGCTGGGCGAACAGCAGGGGGCGGTCGCCGAACATGACCGGGTCGCTGGCGCCCTCCGCCGCGACCGCCACCCCGGCCACGGACTCCGGCGTCAACTCCACGCCGAGCCCCGCCGCGACCGCGCGCACCGCCGCCGTCACGTCACTGGTGGACGACCCCATGCCGAGGCCCGGCCGGGCCCCGCCCCGGACACTGAGGAAGCCGCCCGCCCGCGGGGTCCCGGCCACACGCGCGCACTCCTGCACGGCGAGCTCGGCGGCGCGAGCCGCCTTGGCCCGGTCGGGCGGGTCGACGACGACGTGGCGGGGCGCACTCACGGAGAACGGGGTGAACACCGCCCGGGTGCGGGGCTCGGCCATCGGCAGGGTGACCAGACCACGGGTGGGACGTCCCCGCTCGTCCAGGAATACGCCCTGGAGGATCTCGCCGTGGTGGCAGGTCGCCTGTCCAGTTCCTACGGTCACTCTCGGGTTCCTTCTCGGTAGCGGTAGAGGTGGGTCGGTTCGGCGCTGAACTGTGAGAACGGGAAGGGTTCGGCGGAGACCGCGGTGACGCCGGAGCCGAGGAAGGCCCGTGCGACCGCGCTCCCGCTCTGGGCGTACAGGACCAGCGGCAGGTCCCGTTCGCGGCAGCGCTCCAGGATGCGGTCGAAGGTGCCGTTGCCCAGGGTCATGCCGGTGGCCACGACCGCGTCGGCCTCGGCCAGGACCTCCTCCATGTCCGGGTTGACGGGGTCGCCCCACTGGGTGCGGCGCAGGTTGAGGTCGCAGGGCAGGCACAGGCCGCCCCGCTCCCGGATGGCGGCCACGAGGGGGTTGACCACGCCGATCAGGGCGATCCGCCTCCCGTCGGGTTCGGGGAGGAGTCCGGCGATGGCGCGGTCGCGGGCGACGGCGCGCTCCTCGGGGGTGCCGTACGGGAGGGTGACCCGCTCGGCACGGGGGTCCTCGGAGTGGGGTCGGGCATGGCCCAGGTAGGCGTCCAGAGCGGCCAGCCGTACCGGGGCCGGGGCTCTCAGGAGGTCGGCCAGGGGTCTGCCGGACAGGTCAGCGCAGATCTCGGGGTCCAGCTGGCCCGGTTCGAAGGAGCACGCGCCGAAGGCCCGTCCGATTCGCACCAGGACGTACTGGTTGAGGTAGGTGACGTCGCCTCCGGCCAGGCGGGTTCCGTGGTGGACCCAGAACACGCTGGTGGCGACGGGGAGGTCGGGGGTGTCGAGCACCGACTGCTGGAGGGCCCGGAGGTCGAGGGTGCGCTGGGGGTGGCTCACTTGGCGTTCTCCCGGGTGAGGCGGAACAGGTAGGTCAGGACTCCGTCGTTCCAGTCGTGCAGGTGGTGGACGTGTGCGGTGAACCCGCTGTCGACGGCGTGCCCGATGATCCCGCGCAGGTCGGCGGTGTTGGAGGCGACGAAGTAGACCTGGCCGCCGGGGGCCAGGAGGTCGCGTTCGGCGAGCTGGGTGAAGAAGGCGTCTGTGACGGGGCGCCCGGCGCAGACGTTGCGGACGACGTCGGGATCGTCGCTGACGGGCTGGCTGACCGCTGGCGGGTTGAAGGTGACGACGTCCAACCGGGGTTCGGGCGGGAACTCGGCGAACAGGTCGGAGACCAGCGGGACGAACTCGGTCCCTTGGCGGGACTCCCCCGCGCCGACGACGCGCCGGTAATTGTGCTCGGTGGCCCGCACACTGGCCGGGTGGACGTCCGCGGCCAGGATCCGGGCGGCGCCGCGCAGTCCGGCCACGGCGGCCTCCACGCCGAGCCCGGCGCCCATGGCGGCGTAGACGCGTCCGCGCACGTCGATGTCGTCGTCGAGGATGCGCTGGTGGATCATGCGGCTGGTCGCGCCGGGGAGGAACACCTCGGGCGGGACGTCGAACTCCCACCCGTTCCAGGTGTAGGAGCGGAGGGTGTGCAGGTCGACCTTGGGCCGGTTGAGGCCGATGATCTGCTCGGGCGGCAGTGGCGGGGGCAGCTGGGCGATCTGATGGGGGTCCACGCGGGGCCTTTCGGGGCTGTCTGCGGGCAGGGGGCACCGGTCGGTACGTCCTGGGGGGTACCGGTTCCGACGACCATAGCGAAAACGATAATCGTTGTCACCAGAAGCTCTTCACTCCACGGGGTCGCTGCCCCGTTACCGCGAGCGCCAATCCCCACAGAAGCGGACATCCGCCGCGCCGCAGGCAAACCACCCCGGCACACCACTCCAGTTTCACGAAGAGCGACGCAACTGATAATCGTTTTCAGTAGAGTGAGACCCTACCCACCCCGAACCGAGATGAGTACTCCTCGTGTCCACGACGCCGAACACGACCCGCCCACAGGAGCGCCGCGGCGCACCGCTGCTCCGGCCGACCTTCGTCCGCCTGTGGTGCGCGACCACCGCGTCCGGCCTGGCCACCTGGGCCATGCCGTTCATCCTGGGCCTGGCGGTCCTGCACGGTTCGCTCAGCGCGGTGGGGCTCGGACTGGTCCTGGCCGCCCGCACCGCCGGCTTCCTGGTCGCGGTCCCCCTGGGCGGCCTGTTCGCCGACCGCCACTCACGCCGGGCGGTGGTCCTCTGGTCCGGGCTCGCCGCAGCCGTCGCCAGCCCCGTCCTCGCGGCGGGGCTGGGCGGTTCGATCGCGCTGATGACCGTGGCCGCCGCGGTCGTCGGCGTCGGCCAGGGGGCCTGCCGACCCGCCTTCCAGGCCCTGACCGCCGAGGTGGTGCCGGTGGAGGACCGCCAGCAGGCCAACGCGGCCCTGACCTTCTCCGTCCGCGGGGTCACCTTCCTGGCCCCCGGGCTGACCGCCCTGCTGGCCACGGTCACCAGCCCCCAGGTGCTGCTGCTGGTCACGGCCGCTCTGTGGCTGGCCGCCGCGCTGCTGCCCCGTGGCGGCGACACCGCGCCCGTCGAGCGCCCCGCGCGGGCGCCCTTCCACGCGGAGTTCATCGAGGGGCTCACCGAGGCGCGCCGCCACAGCTGGTTCCTCGCCGGTCTGGGCGCGCTGACGGTGGTCATCGCCCTGGGCTACTCGGCGACCAACGTCCTGCTCCCCCTGGCCAGCCGTGACCACTACGGAACCGAGGCCGTCCTGGCCGGGGCGCTGACGGCCTACACGGCCGGGGCGCTGGTCGGAGCGCTGCTGGTGGCCCGCTGGAAGCCGCGCGCGCAGGGCTGGTGGGCCCTGTTCGGCCTCGGCCTGTACGCCCTCGCCCCGCTGAGCCTGGTGTTCCCCGTCGGCGGGCTCTGGGTGTTCGCCGCCTACGCCGTGGTGGGCCTGGGTGTGGAGCTGTTCAACGTCCCGTGGTTCACCGCCGCCCAGCGCGAGGTCGCCCCGGACAAACTGGCCCGGGTGTCGTCGCTGGACTTCCTGTTCGCCTACGGTCTGGCCCCGGTCGGCCTGGCCCTGATCGCCCCTGCCGCCCAGGCCTTCGGGGCGCAGAACGTGCTGCTCGCCTGCGCCGCCCTGTGCGTCCTGGCCCCGGCGCTGGCCGCCCTGGCCCCGGGCGCCCGCGACTTCCGCACACCCCGCGACTGAGCCGGACCCAGCCCGGCGCAGCGGTTCCACCCGGCCCTCGAGGCGCGTGGCCCAGGGGCGCGCGGGGGCCGCGCTCACCGGGCCGGGCACGGGCCGGTGTCAGCACCGGACCGACCGCGACCCCTGGCGTGCGCCCCTCGACCCGTGGAACACTCCGTGTGACCGGGGGCCGCCCCCCGGTCACACGGCTCAGACGGTGGGGTCGAGTCGCGCCGCCTCGTCGGAGGCGCTCTGGGGGATCACGATCTCCAGGCTGACGCCGACCTCCTGTATGGCGCGCGCGGACGACTCGGCCAGGCGGTCGTCGGTGATCACCATGGAGAAGCTCTCCAACGCGGCGACCTTGAAGGTTCCGAACGCGCCGTACTTGTCGGCCCCGGCGACCAGCACCGACGAGGACGCGGCCGCCATGGCCGCGCGCTTGACGGCCACTTTGGACCGTGAGGGCGTGGTCGAACCGCGTCCGATGTCCCACGAGCTGGTCGACATGAAGGCCACGTCGATGTTGAACTCCGCGACGGTCTCGGCGGCCATGTCGCCCACCGCGGAGCGGTTCTCACGGTCGATCTGCCCGCCGACGAAGTACAGGGACAGGTCGGGGTGGTCGGACAGGGAGGCCGCCGTGGTGAGGTCGTTCGTGATGACGGTGAGGCCGGTCACTCCCCACAGGGACGGCACGAGGTGTCCCAGGGTCGTTCCGGCGTCCAGGTAGATTGTGTGGCCGTCCTCGACCAGGGCGGCGGCGGCCTGGGCCATCGCGCGCTTCTCGTCCAGGTCCACACGGGACTTGTCCAGGTAGGAGGGCTCGGAGCGGACCTGTGAGGCGAGTTCCACGCCGCCGGGGACCGACCGGACCCGCCCCTCTTCCTCCAGGGTCATGATGTCGCGGCGGACCGTCATGTGCGAGACACCGAGGATGTCGCAGAGCTCCTTCACGCTCAGCACACCCGTGCCGCGCAGTTCTCTCAGGAGCAGTTCGCGCCGTTGCGCCGGGATCATCGTCCTCCTTCGAGTGCGTTCACAGATACATGCTAGCGAGTGTTACCAGATGATACGAGGCGTGATAATTGTTGACGCGCATGTTCCTCTCCTGTTAAACAGGGCGTGTTGCCGTTACGGGTGAGGACAACGTGTCCACCGTGACGTGAGAGAAGGAGAACCATGCAAGCCACCAGCACCACGGGCACGCCCCCGCCGACCGTGCGCTACGCGATCACCGGGGCACGGGGCGGGTTCGCCCGCACACTGCTCGCCCAGACGCCGCGCATGGACCGGCTGCGCCCCTCGGTCCTGTGCGACCTGGACACCGAGGGAACCGTCGCCCTGTGCGCCGAGCTCGGTTACCCGGTCGACGCGCTGAGGGCGTGTTCGACCCCGGGCGAGCTGGCCGCGCTCACCGGTGACGAGATCGCCGTGATCGACGACGCCGCCCTGCTCGAACACGCCGCCTACGACGTCCTCGTCGAGGCCACCGGCAGCCCTGCGGCGGGCACCGACGCCGCACGACTGGCCATCGGGACCGGACGCCACGTGGTGATGGTCTCCAAGGAGGTCGACTCCGTCTCCGGCGTCGCCCTGGCCGAACTGGCCGAGGAGCACGGCGTCGTCTACACGCCCGGCATCGGCGACCAGCCCGCCAACCTCATCGAGTGGTACGAGCGCACCCGACTGCTCGGGCTCGACGTCGTCGCCATCGGCAAGTCCGGCGAGTACGACCTCGTCTTCGACCCCGCCACCGGGCGCGTACGCCAGCTCGACCAGGAGATCGACGCACCCGAGCTGGCCTCCCTGCTCACCCTCGGCGAGGACGTGCCCGCCACACTCGCCGCCCGGGCCCGGGCCGTGTCCGACATCAAGCGGTCGGCCGCCGCCGACTACTGCGAGATGGGCGTGGTCGCCAACTTCACGGGCCTGGTGCCCGACGTGGAGACCCTGCACTACCCCGTCGCCCGCACGGCCGAGCTCGCCGACGTCTACTCGCTCGCCGAGGACGGCGGAGTCCTCACCCGCTCCGGCGTCGTGGACGTCTTCAGCGTCCTGCGCCTGCCGGAGGAGGCCTCCTTCGCGGGCGGCGTCTTCGCCGTGGTGCGTACCGGGGACGACGTCTCCTGGTCACTCTTGGAACAGAAGGGCCACATCGTCTCGCGTTCGGGACGCTACGCCTGCCTCTACCTGCCCTACCACCTCATGGGCGTCGAGACCCCGCTGAGCATCCTGGCCGCCGCCGACCAGCACCGGGCCGCGGGCACCCGTCCCCCGGCCCCGCACGCGGTGCTCTCCGGACGGGCCCGCACCGCGCTCGCCGCCGGAACACGGCTCGACATGGGCGGACACCACCACGACGTGACCGGTGTGGCTCCCGTCCTGCTGGACTCCGCCGACGCCCCCGCCGACGTCGCTCCGCTCTACCTTGCGGCGCACACCACCCTGAAGCGCGACGTGGCGGCCGGAGAGCTGCTGCGCCTCGGCGACCTCGCCGACCCCGAGGACACCCTCCTCGACACCTGGAACCTGGCGCGCTCGCGCTCGCCTCTGAACACCGGAGAGCAGTGACATGTCGGACGTCCTCACACTGCTGGCGTTCCTGGGCGCCATCGCCGTGCTCGTGCTGTTCATCGCACGCTTCAAGGTCCACCCCGTGGCCACGCTGTTCATCGTCGTCGTGGCGCTGGGACTCGTCCTGGGCATGGGCGGCACCGGAACCATCGAACTCGTCAAGGACGGGTTCGGGAACACCCTGGCCAACGTCGGCCTCCTGGTCATCTTCGGCTGCGTCCTGGGCAAGATGCTCGAACTGAGCGGCGCGGCCATGAAGATCACCGAGACGGCCCTACGGCTGTTCTCGGAGAACAAGGTGCCCTGGGCTATCGCCCTGGCCTCCACCGTCCTCGGCATCCCGCTCATCGCGGACACCGCCGTCGTCATGCTCATCCCCATCGTCTCCGCCCTGGCCTACCGCACGGGCATCTCGATGATGAAGCTCGGCCCGATCCTCTACATCGGCGCCTACGTCATGACCTCGGTCATCCCGCCCGGCCCCGGCCCGCTCGCGTCGGCATCCCTGCTGGACGTCAGCATGGGCGAGGCGATCATCTACGGTCTGGCCGTGGGCGTCCCCGGTGTCCTGGCGGCCACCCTCTACCTCTCGCGGATCAAGACGTACGTTCCGCCCAAGCCCGAGTTCGTCGCGCACCTGGCCGACGGCCCCGGGGGCGGGGAATCGGGGTCGACCGGGTCCGCCGGGACGTCCTCCGACGCCGCCACCGGCGACACCGAAGCGCCCCAGGTCGGCCTCTTCGGCTCGCTGCTCCCGATCCTGGCGCCCATCGTCCTCATCGTGGTCGCCTCCCTGACCGCCCCGGCCCTCACGGAGGGGAACTGGTTCACCGCGATCGTGCTGTTCGTCGGTGAGCCGACGGTGGCGCTGTTCCTCGCCTGCGTCCTGGCTCTCCCGCTGTTCCGCGGGCGCTGGCGGGACAAGGCCACTCTCAACGACCTCTTCGAGTCCGGGCTGCGCATTGCCGCGATGCCCCTCGCGCTGACCGGTGTCGGGGGCGCCCTGGCCACCATCGTCCGGGAGACCGGGGTGGCCGAGAACGTCGCGACGGCCATCGAGAGCACGGGGATGTCCGCGGTCATCATCCCGTTCCTCATCGCCGCCGCCGTGTGCACCATCACCGGCTCCAACATCCTGGGCGTCATGACCTCGGCCGCGATCATGCAGCCGCTCCTGCCCGCCCTCGACCTCTCACCGCTGGTGGTGTACCTGGCCTGTGCGACCGGCGCGCAGATCATGAAGCACGCGAACTCCTCCGGTTTCTGGGTCACGACGACACTGTCGAACATGACCGTGGGGCAGGGCATCCGCTCCATCGGGGTGGCCTCGATCATCTCCGGTGTCACCGGGTTCGCCGTCCTGAACGTCATGATCGCGACCGGTCTCGTCTAGCAGAAGGCGTTCCGTGGGGGCCTCCTCCACGGAACGCCTCACCCGTTCCGTCCACCACCACCGATCCACAGGAGAACCCATGGCGACTCTCGGCGCGATCGCCGACGATCTCACCGGAGCCACAGACCTCGCCATCACACTCACGTCCGCGGGCTTTCGCACCACTGTCGTCCTGGGAGCGGACGCGGACGGCGAGCGGCGCACGCTCGACGCCGTCACCGACGGGGCCGACGCCGTGGTCGTGGCCCTGAAGTCGCGCACGATGCCCGTCGACGAGGCCGTCAAGGTGTCGTTGGACGCGCTGGCCTGGCTGCGCGGCGCCGGGTGTGAACGGTTCTACGTCAAGTACTGCTCCACCTTCGACTCCACCTCGGATGGCAACATCGGTCCCGTCTCCGAGGCGGTCCTGGAGGCCCTGGGCGAGGAGGTCACGGTCATCGCCCCGGCCTTCCCCGCGAACCGGCGCACCGTCTACCGGGGCCACCTGTTCGTCGGCGACCAGCCGCTGGACGAGTCACCAATGCGGCACCACCCGCTGACGCCCATGACCGACTCGAACCTGCTCCGCCTACTCGAACCCCAGGTCAGCCGTGGCGCGGACGACGTGGCCCTAGTGCCGTGGCCGGTGGTGGCCGAGGGCGCCGACGCGGTGCGCGCCGCCATCGGCGCGGCCCGTGAGTCCGGTGCCCGGTTCGTGGTCGTCGACGCCCTGCGCGACGCCGACCTCAGGACGCTCGCCGCCGCGACCGACGACCTGCGTCTGCTCACCGGTGGCAGCGCCCTCGCCCAGGGCCTCACCGGCCCCCGGGCCGACGACCTCGCGGAGTTCACGCTGCCGGGAGGTCCGCGCGTGGTGCTGTCCGGCAGCGCCTCCCGGGCCACCCAGGGACAGGTGCGGCACGCCCTCTCCCTGGGCGCCGGACGCCGGATCCGCGCCGCGGAGCTGCGGTCGGACTTCGAGTCCGTGGTGTCCGCCGCCGTCACCGCCGCGCTGGACAGCGAGGACGTCCCGTTCGTCGTGTACGCGACCGCCTCGCCGGAGGACGTTGTCGACACTGCGGACGCGCCGGTCATCGAGCAGGCCCTGGCCGAGATCGCGGAACGCCTCGTGGCCGCCGGAACCCGTGCGCTCCTGGTGGCGGGTGGTGAGACCAGCGGAGCGGTGGTGCGTCGGCTCGGTGTCGGCTCCCTCGCCCTGGGACCCGAGGTCGACCCGGGGGTGGCGTGGATGCGCGGTCTCCGCGACGGCGAGGACATCCACCTCATGCTGAAGTCCGGGAACTTCGGCGCCGAGGACCTGTTCGTGCGTGCGTGGGAGGAGGGCGCGTGAACGAGCAGACGCTCCGCGCCGCGGAGGAGTTGTGCGCGGCGGGACGGCGCGCCGTGGACCTGGGGTTGAGCCCGGGGTCCTCGGGCAACGTCTCGGTGCGTGTCGGCGGCACCGTCCTGATGAGCCCCACCGGGGTCTCCCTGGGGGATCTGGATCCCGAGGGGCTGGCGGTGCTGGACGACGAGGGGACGCACCTCTCCGGTCCCGCCCCGTCGAAGGAGTTCCCGCTCCACCTGGAGATGTACCGCAGGTCCGTTGGGGCGCGCGCCGTCGTGCACCTGCACTCGCCGCACTCCACGGCGGCGTCCTGCCTGCCCGCGTGGTCGACCACGTCGGCGCTGCCGCCCGTCACGCCGTACCTGGTCATGCGTGTGGGCCAGGCTCCCCTGGTTCCCTACGCGGCGCCCGGGAGCCATCAGCTGGCCGAGAACCTCGCGAAGCTTCCGGGGCGCTTCGACGCGGCGCTGCTCGCCAACCACGGCTCCCTGGTCGCGGCCTCGTCCCCGGGGGCGGCCCTGGAGGGGGCGGTCGAGCTGGAGGAGGCCTCGCGCGTCGTCGTCGCCCTCAGGGGAAGCACGTTCTCGGTGCTCTCCCCCGAGGAGGTACGTGAGCTGACCGACCGCTACGGGACCACCTGGGACGTGTGAACCTCCGCTCCCCGCCGGCGTCCCTCGGGAGGAGGGGCGGACAGCCGTCGGCGGGGAGCGGGGCAGTCCCGGCCCCGCCGACGGTTCGGGCCGTGCGGCTCAGCTCAGCGCGCCGGCATGGCGCCGACCGATCCTCAGGAGTTCGAGGTAGCCCTCAACCTCCCAGGCCGAGCGGCCGACGAAGAGGCCGCCCACACCGGGGACGCTCAGCAGGTCGGCCGCGTTGTCGGTGGTGACCGATCCGCCGTACAGGAAGGCCCCGACGCGGTCGCCCCACTCCGCGGAGAGGGCCCCGTGCACGGCGGCGACCTCCTCCGGACGCGGCGCCCGGCCGTGCTCCCCGATGGCCCAGATCGGCTCGTAGGCGACCAGGACGCGTCCGAGGCCGTCGGGACCGGCGGGGAGGCCGCCGAGAGCGGCCTCCACCTGCCCGAGCACGTGGTCGACGGAGCCTCCCCGGGCGAGGACCTCCGCGCTCTCGCCGCAGCACACCAGCGGGGTCAGCCCGTGGCGTAGGGCGGCGCGGACCTTGAGGCGCACGGTCTCGTCGGTCTCGCCGAAGTGCGCTCGGCGCTCGGAATGGCCGATCTCGACGATCCGGGCCCCCGCGTCGGCCGCCTGCGGTACCGACAGCTCTCCGGTCCAGGCGCCCGCGTCCTCCCAGTGGGCGTTCTGCACGCCGGTCAGGACGGGCCCGCCCCCGAGGACGTCCGACACCTCCGCCAGGGCGGTCGCCGGGGGGATGACGAAGGCGGTGACCCCCGGCACGCCCGCGCCGACCTCCGCGAGCAGGCGTCGCGCGTAGGCGACGGCCAGGGCCCGGGTCTTCGTCATCTTGAAACTGGTGCCGATCCAGAGCTGCGGCCGCCTCACCGGCCCGGTGTCCCGGTCCCTGGGGAGCCGGTGCCCGGTTCGTAGGCACACAGAGCCGCCACCTTCTCGGCGGAGGGCGAGGAGGTGTCGAAGCTGTAGGTCAGCCACTCGCGGACGAGCCTGCGGCCCAGTTCGATCCCGACGACCCGCTGGCCGAGGCAGAGCACCTGGGCGTCGTTGGACAGGACCGACCGTTCGACCGAGAACGAGTCGTGGGCGGTGACGGCGCGCACGCCCGGCACCTTGTTGGCGGCGATGGCCACGCCGAGGCCGGTACCGCACACGAGCACAGCCCGGTCGACCCGGCCCTCGGCGACCAGGCGTGCCGCCTCGACCGCCACGTGCGGGTAGTCGGTGTCCTGGTCGGAGGCGACCCCGACGTCGATCACCTCCGCCACGCCGGTGTGGGCGGCGAGGTCCTCCTTGAAGACCTCCTTGTAGTCGAAGCCCGCGATGTCGGAGCCGACTGCGACGCGCATCAGCATCAGTGGTTCTCCTCTTGGAGGTCGGGTGCGTGTCGGGAGTGTGTTTCCTGCTGGAAGCGGGGGGTCAGCGCGGTGACGATCAGGGAGAAGGAGACCGCTCCCGCGTCGGGGGTGCCGAGGCTGTTGTCGCCGTGTGCCCGGGCCCGTCCCCGTCGGGCCGGGATCGAGGCGGTGGCGTCGGCCGCGCGGCGCGCGGCCGCGGCGCCCTCCGCCCAGGCCGCATGCGGGCCCAGGTCACCGAGGTCCGACGCCAGCCGGTCCACGAAGGGCACGGCCGCGTCGACGAGTGTCTTGTCGCCGGGGCTGGCCCCGCCGAGGCGCACCACGGCGTCGACCGCGGCTCGGGCACCCGTCACGGCGCGTTCGGGTCCCACCCTCCCGCTGTCTCCGAGCACGGAGCCCAACGCGGTCAGCGCCGCTCCCCAGAGAGCGCCGGACGTGCCGCCTGCGCTCTCCGACCACGCGGACCCGGCGCGCGTCAGGACGGCGCGTGCTCCGGCGCCGAGCACGACGGCCCGATCCGCCGCCTCGGCCGCGGCCTCGGCCCCGCGCCGCATGCCGATGCCGTGGTCGCCGTCTCCCGCGACGGCGTCGATCTCGCCGAGTCTGCGCTCGTGGGTCGCGACGGTGTCGCGCACGGTTCCCAGCGCCTCGGCGATCAGTGCGCCAAGAGCCCTTGAGGGTTCGTCTCCGGGGGTCACCGGCGGCGTCCGCCGGGCCGCCGCGAGGTCGTCGGTGCGTGGGGGGCGGGGCGTGAGGTGTCCGCGCCGGAAGGCGGGTGTCACGGCGGGGGCCGCCCAGAGCCGCTCCAGTTCGGAGTCGAGGAAGGTGAGGGTCAGGGAGAGCCCCGCCATGCCCAGACTGGTGATCTGTTCGTCCACGACCGGCGCCACGACGGTGAGGCCCTCGGCGGCGAGCCGCTCACTCACCCGGCGGTGGACGACGTACAGCTCCTCGTACTTGGTGGCGCCGAGGCCGTTGAGGACCAGCGCCACGCGCTCGGAACCACCGACGGCCCCGGCGGCCGCGCCGCGTTCGGCGAGCACACCGTCCACCAGCAGGTCGGCGACCTCGTCCGCGGTCGGCAGGGGGCGCTGCTCGATACCGGGCTCACCGTGGATGCCCAGCCCCACGCCCATCCGGCCGGCGCCGACCGTGAACAGGGGCCGGTCCGCGCCCGGGAGCGTGCAGCCGTCGAAGGCCAGCCCCAGGGACCGGGTGGCGGCGTTGGCCCTGGTCCCGGCACGGTGGACCGCCGCGATACCGAGCCCCGCCTCCGCTGCCGCGCCCAGGATCTTCAGGACCGTCAGGTCACCAGCGATCCCCCTGCGCAGGGCGGTCTCGTCCGCGGGCCCGGAGGCGACGTCGTCGGTGACCGCGAGGACGCGCACGTCCAGCCCCTCGGCCCTGAGCTGTTCGGCCGCCTGCCCGAAGTGGAGCACGTCACCCGCGTAGTTCCCGAAACCGAGGACGACACCGCCGCCGTTCTCGGCCGCGCGCGCCACGGAACAGATCTGGGAGGCGGAGGGTGAGGAGAAGATGTTGCCGCAGGCGGCCCCGTGCGCGAACCCGGGGCCGACCCAGCCCGCGAACGCCGGATAGTGGCCGGTGCCTCCCCCGAGGACCGTGGCGACCTGCCCGTGCGGGGTGGCGGAGGCCCGCACCACTCCCCCGTGCACGACACGGATCGCGTCCGGGTGCGCGGCGCCGAATCCGGCGAGCGCCTCGGCGGCGAAGTCGGCTGGGTCGTTGACCAGGAGTGTCATGCCTGCTTCTCCCCTCTGGCCCGGGCCGCCACGGGGAGTTTGACGGCGAGGACGCGGCGCACGTAGTCGCGGTTGCGCGCCGACACCCCCAGCCCGTCGCCCCCGTAGTGCTCGGTGCAGACCGGGCCGTCGAACCCGGCGCCCAACGCGAGCTCGAACGCCCTCCGGTAGTCGATGACGCCGCCCTCCAGAGGGGCGGGCACGGTGAAGTAGGCGCCGGTCGCGGGGTCGAAGTCGCGGTGGTAGTTCTTCACGTGCCAGTAGTTGACGTAGGGCAGGACCGGGACCAGCAGTTCCTCCCAGTGCGGCACCGGGCGGTGCAGACGGACCAGGTTGCCGATGTCGGGGTTGATCCCCACGTTGGGGAGCCCGATGTCGCGGACCATCCGGACCGCGCTCTCCGGGATGCCGAGGTAGGTGTCCTCGTACATCTCCAAGGACAGGCGCAGCCCGTGCCGCGCCGCGCGTTCACCCGCGGCGCGCAGGCGTTCCACCGCCAGCGACCAGGAGCGCTCGTCGTCCACCGGGTCCGAGCCGCCGGGTTCGTGCCAGAACCAGAGGGCCCGCCGCTGTGCCTCGGTCAGGGGCCGGTGCAGTCCGGCGCAGACGACGGTGGTGCCCAGCTCGGCGGCGGCGTCGACGGTGCGCAGCAGGTAGTCGAAGTTGTCCTCGGCGACGGCCGGTTCGGGGTCGATCACGCTGCGGCGGGTCACGGAGATCGCGGAGACGCCGAGCTCGTGGGTCCCGAGGACTCGGGCCAGTTCCCGCAGGCGCTCACGGGAGAGGTCCCCCGGCCGCAGCCAGGAGTCGGTGAGGTCCACGTGGGCGAACCCCTCGGCGGCCACCTCGTTCAGTACCGCGGACCACGCCGCGGCCGGTGCGTCCTGAACCGGTGTGCCGTCAGGTGCGGTGTCGGGGAACTGGAGGAGCGCGGCACCGATCGGCCAGTCCTGCGCGGTATGGGGCATCAGTCGTCTCCGGGGGTCGGTCCTGAGGGGGCTGCGCGAGCCGGCGTGGGACACCGGTCCGAGCACGGACGGAGCCCCAGCGGGCTTGGAATCATAGACCCTATAGGATCTTTCCGATGCCGAACAGAGTTGACCGACGAGTCACACCACCGTCGGGCTAGGATCGGGTGGAGATGAACAAAAGAGAGACCACCTCCACCGGGGGTTCAACCACGAAGGGCACCGTGGTCGCCCGCCGGGCCCTTCGCGACGGCGTGTACGACGCGATCCTGGAGAAGCTGCTCGACGGCTCCGCACCCCCGGGGAGCTCCCTGGGCATCGACTCGCTCGCCCGCGAACTGGCCGTGTCCCCCACGCCGGTACGCGAGGCCCTGGTCCAGCTGGAACACACCGGCCTGGTGTCGCGTGTGGCGCTCAAGGGGTACCGGGTCGCTCCGCCCATGACGCCCGAACAGCTGGAGGAGCTCTTCGACATGCGCACGATCCTCGAGGTCGCCGCGGTCGAGCGCGCGGCGGGGCGCTCCGACGACCTGCTGCCGGAGCTGCGCGTGGCCCACGCCCAGCACGTCCTCGCCGCTCACAAGGTGCGGGAGGTTCGCGGAGCCGGCGAGACACCTCCCGACTTCGCCGACCTGCGCGAGTACTTCGCCGCCGACTGGGAGTTCCACCTGACGATCATCAGGGCGGCGGGAAACCGTTTCCTGACGCAGTCGGCCGAGTCCCTGAGCGCGCACGTCCACCGGCTCCGACAGACCGTCCAGCACGGGACGATGGACATGGACCAGGCGATCGCGGAGCACACCGCGATCCTCGCCGCCTTCGAGTCCGGCGATCCCGAGGCTCTCCGCGCCACCATGCGCTCCCATCTGGAGGCGGTGGCCCGCCGGGCCTCGGTGGAGGGCTGACCCCTCACAGGTCAGCGCGGCGGTGGGCCCTCTCCGGCACGGGAGAGGGCCCACCGCCGTCTCTTGTTCGTTCGATTTTGTTTCGCCCTCTTGTCAATCCTGTGTCAGACACCTAGCTTGGTCCGATATCCAATAGGATCTTTGATGTCGCTCAGGTTGCGCGTCAGAGAACTCCTCCACCCCCTGGACGCAAGAGGGCCTGACATGAAGCCATCACCGCGCATGGCACTGGCAGCGCCAAGCGCCTGCATCCTGCTCGCGGGATGCACGGTGTTGAACGCGAGCCCCGCTCCCCCCGACGACTGGACCCCCCGAGGTTCGGTCTCCGCACTCGTCGCCTTCGCCCCCGGCGGCGGCAGTGACCGCTCCGCCCGCGTCATGGCCGAGGCGCTCAACGACCTCGACGCCGGGTTCAACGTCAACGTGGAGAACAGGGAGGGGGGCTCCGGCGCGGTCGGCTGGGCCACCTTCATGTCCGAGCAGGGTAACGGCAACGCCCTGCTCGTGGCCGAGAGCGCCCTCAACACCCTGCCCCTCGTCTACGACGTGCCCTTCACCTACCGCGACTTCACCCCCCTGGTCATGTTCGCCCAGGACTCGCGGATGGTCGTCGCCTCCCACGACGCCCCCTACGAGACCTGCACCGAACTGATCGAGGCCAGCCAGGACCAGAGAGTCAAGACCGGATCGAGCGGCCGGACCGGCGCCGACTCCCTGGTCACGGCGGAGTTCGAGAGGAACGGCGGGCAGTTCTCCGTCGTGCCCTACGGCTCCACCGGCGAAGTCCTCACCGGACTGCTCGGCGGCCAGATCGAGGTGGCCCCGGCCAGCGCCGCCTCCGCCAAGCCCTACGTGGAGAGCGGCGACTTCAAGGCCCTGTGCACGCTCAGCGAGGAGCGGTACGACGACCCCGTGCTGGGCGACGTGCCCACCGCCGTCGAACAGGGTCTGGACGCCGAGGTCACCATCTGGCGCGGTGTCCTGGCCCCCGACGGGATCGCCCCGGTACAGCGGGACTACTGGATCGACTCGATCCTGGAAGCCATGGACTCCGACACCTACCACGACTACATCAAGGACGACCTCCTCATCCCGGCGGTCCTCTCGGGCGAGGAGTTCGAGGAGTACCTGGCGGAACACGACGAGGAGATGGCGGAGGCGTTCCGGTGACCGGTGACTCCACTCCCCACCCCACCGGCGCGGACACCGGCGGCGCGCCCCGGGCCCGGCCCTCGGTCCTCGCCGCGCACGCCGCGCTTTCGGTCCTCGGCGCGCTCTTCTTCCTGGGCTCGTTCGCCTACCCCTGGACCACGGCCGAGGACGGGACCGTCGGACCCGGGGCACTGCCCCGCGTGGCCGGACTGGCCCTGGCCGTCATCGGCGTCGTGCTCCTGTACCGGGAGACGCGCACCGGGACGGTCCTCCAGGGCGACGGCCACGTGGAGGACGACTCCGAGCGCTCCGCCGAGGAGCACCGGGCGATCCGCCGCAAGCTGGTCGTCGTCTCGGCGGCCCTGGTCTGCACCGGCGCGCTCATTCCCTTCCTGGGCATGCTGCCCGCGCTGGCCGTCCTGACCCTGTTCCTGACCATCGGCGTCGAACGCCTGCGCTGGCCTGTCGCGCTCACCGCCTCCGTGGGCGTCCTGGTCGTGTGCTACCTGCTCTTCGTCGTGCTCCTGAGGGTTCCGCTTCCCCTCGGCGTGTTCGATCCGACCCTGTGGAGCGCCCCGTGATCGACAACCTCGTCGTGGGTTTCAGCGCCGCGCTCACTCCGGAGAACCTGTTCTGGTGCTTCGTGGGCGTCCTGCTCGGCACCGTCATCGGCATCCTGCCCGGACTCGGGTCAGCCACGGGCGTGGCCATCCTGATCCCGGTCACCCTCACCTTCGACCCGCTCACCGCGCTCATCATGCTCGCGGGCATCTACCACGGCTCACAGTTCGGAGCCACGACCACCGCCATCCTGGTGGCCACACCCGGTGAGGCCTCCTCCGTGGTCTCGACCTTCGACGGCTACCGCATGGCGCGCGCCGGACGGGCGGGACCCGCCCTGGCCATCTCCGCGATCGGTTCGTTCACGGCGGCCTTCGTCGCGCTGATCGCCCTGACCACGCTGGCACCGATCTTCGCCAACATCGCCCTCGGCTTCGGCCCGCCCGAGATCCTCGCCGTCATGGCCCTCGGCCTCTGCACGATCGTGGTGTTCTCCGGAGGCAACCTGCTGATGGGCGCCGCCCTCGGCCTGGTCGGCGTCCTGATCTCCAGCGTGGGGGTGGACGTCGGATCGGGGACGCCCCGCTACACCTTCGACCAGGTGGGCCTGTTCGGCGGCCTGCCCTACGTCGAGGTGATGATCGGGCTCTTCGCCATCGGGGAGCTCCTCAACCAGCTCCACCGCGGGATGGCCACCCCCATCCGCGCGCGTTTCCGCGACCTCCTCCTCACGCGCGAGGACCTTCGCCGCTCGGCCCCGGCCACCGCGCGCGGCACTCTGGTCGGCTTCGTCCTCGGCTGTCTGCCCGGGGCGGGGACCACGCTCGCCTCCTTCATGGCCTACGGGGTCGAGAAGCGGTTCTCCCGGAACCGCGCCCAGCTCGGCACGGGCGCGATCGAGGGCGTCGTCGCACCCGACGCCGCCACCAGCTCGGGGTCCAACGCCAACTTCATCCCGACGCTGGTCCTGGGGGTCCCCGGCGGCGCCACCACCGCCGTCCTCCTTGGTGCCTTCCTGGTGTACGGCATCCAGCCGGGGCCGCTGCTCTTCGAGAACCAGCCCACCCTGGTCTGGGGCCTCCTGGCCTCGTTCTTCGTCGGCAACGCCATCCTGCTCCTGCTGAACCTGCCGCTGGCGCCGGTCTTCGCCCAGCTCCTGCGGATCAGGTACTCGATCCTCTACCCGTTGATCATCGTCACGAGCCTGGTCGGCGCCTACTCGATCAAGAACAGCATGCTGAGCGTGTGGATCGTCATCGTGTTCGGTTTCGTGGGCTACGCCATGAAGCGACTCAACCTGCCCGTGGCACCGCTCGTGCTCGGCCTGGTCATCGGCCCGCTCTTCGAGACCGCCCTGGTGCAGACGTCGGCACTGGGCGAGGGTTCGGTCCTGCCCCTGCTCGCCTCCAGCGGCACCGCGCTCGCCATCCTCGGGGTGGCCCTGCTGCTGATCGTCGGCCCCGCCGCCGTGAAGGCGCTCCGGTCCAAGCTCCGGGGGAACGGCGACGCCGACGGCCACGAGGACACCACCCACACCACGACCACTGACCCCACCGGGACCACCGAGCCGAAGGCCGCCAGCTCCGCCGAGGGCCACACCGCGAACGACGGCACCGACACCGGTCACAAGCCCCAACCGCCAGAAAGGCAGTCATGACCACCTCTTCCCAGCCCCGCCCCCGCGTCGCGATCACCCTGGGAGACCCGGCAGGGGTCGGACCCGAACTGATCGCGAAACTGCTGTCCCGCCCCGAGAACACCGAGGCCGCCGACATCGTTCTCATCTCCGACCCGGACGAGCTGCGGTCCGCGGGCGAGGACGCGGGGGTCCCCATCGAGTACGGCGACGCCGGAAGCGGGCTCCCGGTCCTCCACGACAACAGCGCGGCCCGCCCCGTCGGAAGCGAGACCGGCTTCGAGCGCCGCAAGGCGACCGAGGCGGGTGGCAGATGGGCGCTGGCCAACCTCGCCGTCGCCCTCGACATGGTCAAGGACGGGCGGGTGGACGCCATCCTGTTCGCTCCGCTCAACAAGTCGTCCCTGCACCTGGCCGGGATGGCGGAGAACGACGAGCTGCGCTGGTTCGAGGAGGTGCTGGGGGTCGACTCCTTCACCTCCGAGCTGAACGTGCTCCCGGGCCTGTGGACCGCGCGCGTGACCTCGCACGTGTCCATCGCGGACGTGCACTCGGGCATCACACGCGACAACGTGGTGGAGGCCGGTCTCCTCCTCGACCAGGTACTGCGCGGCTCCGGGCTGGCCTCCCCCAGGATCGGCGTGTGCGCGCTCAACCCGCACGCCGGGGAGAGCGGCAGGTTCGGCCGCCACGAGATCGACGTCATCAGTCCGGCCGTCGGCGATCTCGCGGACCAGGGTCTGGACGTCAAGGGCCCGTTCCCCTCGGACACCATCTTCCTGCGCGCCAGGAGCGGCGAGTTCGACGGCATCCTGACCATGTACCACGACCAGGGGCAGATCGCCATGAAGCTGATGGGGTTCGACGGAGGCGTCACCATCGCGGGCGGACTCCCGGTCCCGATCTGCACGCCCGCCCACGGCACCGCCTTCGACGTGGTCGGGCAGGGCGTGGCCAACACCGGGTCCATGCAGAACGCGTTCGACCTGGCGGTGCGGATCGGCGGTCGGCGTTCCGTCGACGCCTGACCCCGGATTCCGCTGTCCGCCCCGGAGGTGTGCCACCGGGGCGGACACCCGTCGGCGGCCCGCGGGGACTCGACACGCTCCCCGGGGCCGGGGCGCCGTCAGGGCTGGACCAGCACCTTGAGGACCTCCCGCCGGTCCATCAGCCGGTAGCCCTCGGGGACGCCGTCGAGATCGGTGGGGTGATCGAAGACCAGGCCCGGGTGGACGTTGCCCTCCAGGATGTCGGGGAGCAGTTCCTCGATG
Organism: Nocardiopsis sp. L17-MgMaSL7; assembly: GCF_003182025.1. Classification (NCBI taxonomy): domain Bacteria; kingdom Bacillati; phylum Actinomycetota; class Actinomycetes; order Streptosporangiales; family Nocardiopsidaceae; genus Nocardiopsis; species Nocardiopsis sp. L17-MgMaSL7. The sequence goes on from NZ_QGTF01000012.1 coordinate 104,892, forward strand.
TAGGAGCGCACGGGGGCGGGTCCTCCGGTGAGGGTGACGTTGGCGGCGAACATCGCCGACATCCCGATCGGTCCCTGCTCGTACTGGGGCAGGCCCACACGGCTGACGGTTCCTCCGGGGCGGGCCACGCCCAGCGCCGTCTCGTAGGCGTCCAGGTGGCCGACAGCCTCGATCACCACGTGGGTGCCCTGGCCCCGGGTCAGGTCCCGGACCAGTTCCACCCCCTCGGCGCCGCGCTCGGCGACCACCTCGACGGCGCCGAACTCGCGGCCGAGGTCGGTGCGGTCCTTGTGCCGGCCCATGAGGATGATCTTCTCGGCTCCCCTTCCCCGCGCGGCCAGCACGGACATCAGGCCCACCGCGCCGTCGCCGACGACGGTGACCGAGGTGCCGGGACCGACCCCGGCGGTCAGGGCGGCGTGGTGTCCGGTGGGGTAGACGTCGGCCAGGGTCAGCAGCGAGGGCAGCAGGGCGGACTCCTCGCGTACCGGCAGCCGGACGAGCGTGCCCTGTGCCTGGGGCACGCGGACCACCTCCGCCTGCGCCCCGCTGATCAGCCCCCCGTTCACGCACGAGGTGTGCAGGCCCTCCCGGCACAGCCCGCACGTGTGGTCGGCGTAGGAGAACGGCGACACCACGAGATCGCCGGGACTGACCCAGGTCACCTCTGATCCGGTCTCCTCCACCACCCCGACGAACTCGTGCCCGGCCCGGACACCCTCATGGGAGGCGGGCATACCCCGGTAGGCGTGCAGGTCGCTGCCGCACACGCACGTGCGCACCACGCGCACGAGGGCGTCGGTGGGATCGACGAGCTCCGGGTCGGGAACGTCCTCCACCCGTACGTCACCGGCGCCGTACATCAGGGCCGCTCGCATCGGTTGCCTCCTTCGGTCGGACCCGCCCGACCACTGTGACTTTGAGTGATGTTTTGATGACGACTCGCAAGATAGCGTGTTCGGCCGCCTCCCGGGGCGGGTTCGGCGGCTCCGAACGCCGTCGCCGTCGGGTCGCTGGAGTCCGTCGGTCCGTCGTGGCACGATGAGTCGGGTGACCAGTAGATCCACCTCCGAGCAGCACCTGAGTGATCTCGCCCGCCTGCGCCGCGTCCGGGACCGGATCGACCGGGAGTACGCGCGCCCGCTGAACGTCGAGCAGCTGGCCAGGGACGCGCACATGTCCGCGGGACACCTCAGCCGCGAGTTCAGGCGCGCCTACGGCGACTCGCCGTACTCGTACCTCATGACCCGGCGCATCGAGCGCGCCATGGCTCTGCTGAGGCGCGGCGACCTCAGCGTCACCGACGTGTGCTTCGAGGTCGGTTGTTCGTCCCTGGGCACCTTCAGCACCCGCTTCACCGAACTGGTCGGTATGCCGCCCAGCGCCTACCGGAAGCAGGCCGTGGGCGAGGCGGAGGGCATGCCCTCGTGCGTGGTCCGGCAGGTCACCAGACCGATCAGGAATCAAGAAGCGCGGCGCCCCGGCCAGACGTAGTCTGACCAGCATGGACATCAAGATCAACGCCAGTTTCCTGCCGCACACCGACCCGGAGGCCTCCCTGGCCTTCTACCGGGACGTCCTCGGTTTCGAGGTCCGCCTCGACGTCGGGTACGAGGGGATGCGCTGGATCACCGTGGGACCGGCGGGGCAACCCGACACCTCGGTGGTCCTGGAGCCGCCGGTGTCCGATCCCGGCGTCACCGACGAGGAGCGCCGGGTCATCACCGAGATGATGGCCAAGGGGACCTACGCCTTCCTGAACCTGGCCACCCCGGACCTGGACTCCGCCTTCGAACAGATGGTGGCCCGGGGCGCCGAAGTCGTCCAGGAGCCCACCGACCAGCCGTACGGCGTCCGCGACTGCGCCTTCCGCGACCCGGCCGGAAACCTGGTGCGGATCAAGGAGGACCGTTGACCGGGCAGCGCCCGGACGCCCCGCACCCGGCCGACGGACACGAACTGATCCGGGTGCACGGCGCCCGGGAGAACAACCTCCGGGACGTCAGCGTCGAGATCCCCAAACGCCGCCTGACGGTGTTCACCGGGGTCTCCGGTTCGGGCAAGACCTCTCTGGTCTTCAGCACGATCGCCGCCGAGTCACAGCGGATGATCAACGAGACCTACAGCAGCTTCGCGCAGGGCTTCATGCCGTCGATGCCCCGGCCCGACGTGGACGTCCTCGACGGGTTGACCACCGCCATCATCGTGGACCAGGAGCGCCTGGGCGCCGACCCCCGCTCCACGGTGGGCACGGCCACCGACGCCAACGCGATGCTGCGCATCCTGTTCAGCCGCCTGGGGCAGCCGCACATCGGCTCCCCGCACGCGTTCTCCTTCAACGTCGCCTCGGTCAGGGCCAGCGGCGCCATCACGGTGGAGCGCGGCGATCGCAAGACGGTGAAGCAGACCTTCACCCGCACCGGCGGTATGTGCGTCAACTGCGAGGGCCGGGGCAAGGTCACCGACTTCGACCTGCGCGAGCTCTACGACGACTCCAAGTCGCTGTCGGAGGGGGCGTTCACCATCCCCGGGTGGAAGTCGGACGACTGGTGGACGGTACGGACCTACAAGGCGTCGGGGTTCTTCGACCCGGACAAGCCGATCCGCGACTACACGGAGCAGGAGAAGCGGGACTTCCTGTACCACGAGCCGGTCAAGGTGAAGGTCGAGAAGTCGAACCTGACCTTCGAGGGTCTGATCCCCAAGCTCCGCAAGTCGTTCCTGTCCAAGGACAAGGAGGCGATGCAGCCGCACATCCGGGAGTTCGTGGAGCGCGCGGTGACCTTCACCGACTGCCCCGTGTGCGGCGGGACCCGACTCAGTGAGGCGGCCCGGTCGTCGAGGATCGGGGGCGTGAACATCGCCGAGGTCTGCGCGATGCAGATCAGCGACCTCGCGGAGTGGGTGCGTGACCTGGACGAGCCGTCCGCCGCTCCCCTGCTGTCGGCCCTGCGACGGACGCTGGACTCGTTCGTGGAGATCGGTCTGGGCTACCTGTCCCTGGACCGCGCGGCCGGAACGCTGTCGGGCGGCGAGGCCCAGCGCACCAAGATGATCCGTCACCTGGGGTCCTCGCTGACCGACACCACGTACGTCTTCGACGAACCCACGGCCGGTCTGCACCCGCACGACGTCGAGCGGATGAACCGGCTGCTGCTCCGGCTGCGCGACAAGGGCAACACGGTGCTGGTCGTGGAGCACGAGCCGGACACCATCGCGATCGCCGACCACGTCGTGGACCTCGGGCCCGGCGCCGGCTCGGCGGGCGGCACCGTGTGCTTCGAGGGGACCGTGGGAGGACTGCGCACCAGCGACACCACCACCGGCCGCCACCTCGACGACCGGGCCGCCCTCAAGGAGAGGGTGCGCGTCCCCACCGGCCGCTTCGAGATCAGGGGCGCCGCCACGCACAACCTGCGCGACGTGGACGTGGACGTCCCCTTGGGGGTGCTCACCGTCGTCACCGGGGTGGCCGGTTCGGGCAAGAGCTCACTCGTCCAGGGGTCGCTGGTCGAGGGGGCCTCCGCCGTGGAGGCGGGCGTGGTGGCCGTCGACCAGAGCCCCATCCGTGGTTCGCGGCGCAGCAACCCGGCGACCTACACCGGGCTGCTCGAACCGGTGCGCAAGGCGTTCGCCAAGGCCAACGGGGTCAAGCCCGCGCTGTTCAGCGCCAACTCCGAGGGCGCCTGCCCGGTCTGCAAGGGGATCGGGGTGGTCTACACCGATCTCGGGTTCATGGCCAGCATCGCCTCCACCTGCGAGGAGTGCGACGGCAGACGGTTCGACACCTCCGTGCTGGAGTACCGCCTGGGCGGGCGCGACATCAGCGAGGTGCTCTCGATGTCGGTGTCGGAGGCGACGGCGTTCTTCGCCGAGGGCGAGGCGCGGACCCCCGCGGCGCACCGGATCCTGGAGCGGCTGACGGACGTGGGGCTGGGCTACCTGAGTCTGGGCCAGCCGCTCACCACGCTGTCCGGCGGCGAGCGCCAGCGGCTCAAGCTTGCCGTCCACATGGCGGACCGGGGCGGAGTGTACGTCCTGGACGAGCCGACCACCGGCCTGCACCTGGCCGACGTCGAGCACCTGCTGGCCCTGCTGGACCGGCTGGTGGAGTCCGGGAAGTCGGTGGTCGTGATCGAGCACCACCAGTCGGTGATGGCGCACGCCGACTGGATCATCGACCTCGGCCCGGGTGCGGGCCAGGACGGTGGGCGGGTGGTCTTCGAGGGCACCCCGGCGGAGATCGTCGCCGACCGCTCCACGCTCACCGGCCAGCACCTTGCGGAATTCGTCGGGGGCTGAGGACGACGGCCCCGGGGCCGTCCCGGCACCGTTATCGGGACGGCCTCACTCGGTGCCGTGTGAGCACTCACTCACAAGCTCGGATCGCAAGAGTGCCCGCTCCCACAGCGGACACGAGCGAGGAGGGGACGGTTCAGGAGGGCGCCGGGGGACGGGCCGTTCTGGCCCACGTCACCCCGCGGGGCGGGGGGGATGGGTCATGCCGTTGGCCAGGGTGCGCGCCCACGGGGCGTCCACCGCGTCCAGGTCGAGGGCGGTGATCAGGTGGCACATCAGGCCCATGGCGAAGAAGTGCTGGACCTGGTCCCGGGTCCCCCCGGAAAGCGAGTGCGCGAGGGTCACCGCCGAGGCGTACCCCTTCCTGACGGCCTCGCGGATCTCGGGGACGTCGGTGGCGCTCTGGGCGTGCACCTGGAGCATGATCAGGTCGCGGTCGGCGATCAGCGCGGCATACGCGTCGCCCATCCCCTCCAGGACCTGGGCGGCCGAACCCCCGAGGGAACCCTCCGCCCCTTCGCGCAGGGCCTGCTCGATGCGCTCGAAGCACAGCTCCAGCGTCGCCGTGAACAGCCCCAGTTTGCTGCCGAACAGGCGGAAGACGTAGGCCTGGGAGATCCCGGCGGCGTCGGCGATGTCGGTCACCGGCGTCGCGCGGTAGCCGCCCTTGGCGAAGGCGGTCACCGCGTGCCCCAGGATCAGGGACCGGCGCGCCTCCGCCGTGGAACGGCCGCCGCCCTCTTTCGGACTCATGGGTGTGAGTACACACTCACATCGCGGTTCTGTCAACCCGTCCAGCACCCGTCACTCCCCCGGCCGCCCGGTGGTGCCTGCCGATGGGGAGCATCAGCGGCTTCCCCGAGGTGGGGTCGGTGATGATCTGGCTCTCCATCCCGAACACAGCCCGCACCGTCTCCGGGGTGAGCACTCGCTCCGGCTGGCCCGCCGCGTGGAGCCCGCCCTCGGCGAGCGCGATGAGGTGGTCGGCGTAGCGAGCCGCCAGGTTGAGGTCGTGCAGGACCAGCACGATGGTGGTCCCGCGCGAGGCGTTGAGGTCGGTGAGCAGGTCCAGGACCTCCACCTGGTGGCTGACGTCCAGGAACGTGGTCGGCTCGTCCAACAGGAGCAGGTCCGTGCGCTGGGCCAGCGCCATGGCGATCCACACCCGCTGGCGCTGCCCGCCGGAGAGCTCGTCCACGGGCCGGTCGGCGAGTTCCACGGTCCCCGTGGCCTCCAGCGCCTCGGCCACCGCCTCGTCGTCCTTCCCGCTCCAGCGCGTGAACATGCGCTGGTGGGGGTGGCGGCCCCGGCCCACCAGGTCGCTCACGGTGATGCCCTCCGGGGCGACCGGCGACTGCGGGAGCAGACCCAGCGTCCGCGCGACCTCCTTGGGCGGCGTGCGGTGGACCTCCCGGCCGTCGAGCAGGACACGGCCCGAACGTGGAGCCAGCAACCGCGACATGGAACGCAGCAGGGTGGACTTGCCACACGCGTTGGCGCCGACGATGGCGGTGATCCGGCCGGGCGGCACGGCCAGGTCCAGGGAGTCGATGACGTCGCGGTCCTTGTACCCGAGCGTCAGTTCCTCGACGAGGAGCGAGTGGTCCGTGGTCACAGGGAGCCTCCCACGCGGTTGCTGCGAATGATGAGGTAGACGAGGTAGGGGGCGCCGAGCACGCCGGTGACGACCCCGACCGGGAACCGGGTCCCGAAGGCGAACTGGCCGCAGAAGTCGGCGACCAGGACCAGGAGTGCGCCGACCAGGGCGGAGGGCACGAGCAGAGAGCCGTCCGAGCCCACCAGCCGGGCGGCGATCGGCCCGGACAGGAAGGCCACGAAGGCGATCGGTCCGGCCGCGGCGGTGGCGAAGGCGATGAGCCCGACCGCTCCGACCACCGCCAGGAGGCGGGTCCGGTCCACCCGGACACCCAGGGCCGAGGCGGTGTCGTCGCCCAACTGGAGCGCGGACAGGTTCCCGGCCTGTCCCAGGAGCACCGGGGCGATGAGCACCAGCGCGATGACGACCGGCACGGTCGCTCCCCATCCGGCGCCGTTGAGGCTGCCGGTGAGCCAGCGCATCGCCTCCTGGTGGTCCCAGGTGGCCGCGCGGTCCAGGATGTAGGAGGTGATGCTGTGGAGCATGGCCGCGACGCCGATGCCGATGAGGATGAGCCGGGTGCCCGAGACCCCGTCCTTGTACGACAGCAGGTAGATGACCATGGCCACGCCGAGTCCGGCGACGATCGCGAAGACGGACACCCCGGCCCCGTCCAGGGAGAGCACCACGATCGCGAAGGTCGCCGCCGCGCTCGCCCCGGCGCTGATACCGATGATGTCCGGGCTGGCCAGGGGGTTGCGCAGCATGGTCTGGAAGGTGACTCCGGCGAGCCCGAAGCACGCCCCGGCGGTGATCGCGAGCACGGCTCGTGGCAGGCGAAGCCGCCCGACCGTGAACGAGGCGCCGGGGACGTCCTGTCCGAGGACCACTCGGGCGACGTCGCCGGGCGGGTAGAAGGTCTGTCCCACCATCAGGGTGACGGCGAAGCCGACCACGAGCAGGGCGGCGAGGATGACGATCACGGTGTGCCGTCGGCGCGCCCGGCGCGCACGACCGCGCGTGACGGTCTCGACGGTGGAGGTGGTCACAGGGAACGAACCTTCTGACGTCGGACGATGTAGATGAAGAAGGGGGCACCGACCAGCGCGGTCACGATCCCCACATCGATCTGTCCCGGGCGGGCCACGACGCGCCCGACCACGTCGGCGGCGGTCAGCAGCGCGGCGCCGGTCAGGGCCGAGAACGGCAGCAGCCAGCGGTGGTCGACCCCCACGAGCAGGCGGCACACGTGGGGGATCACGAGGCCGACGAACCCGATCGGGCCGGTGACGGCGGTGCTGGCGCCGCACAGCACGACGGAGCCGACCGAAGCGGTGACCCGCGAGATCGCGACGCGTTCGCCCAGGCCCGCGGCGAGGTCGTCGCCCAGTGCCAGGAGGTTGAGGCCCCGAGCGGAGAGGAGGCAGACGACGAACCCGACCACCAGGAAGGGCAGCACGTGGGAGATGGCCGCGAACGTGCCGCCGCCCACACCGCCGATCTGCCAGGAGCGGACCCCGTCGGCGATGTCGTTGCGGGGCAGTACGACGGCGCTGATGAACGAGGACAGCGCGGCGGAGGTGGCCGCACCGGCCAGCGCCAGCTTCAGCGGGCTCGCGCCTCCCCGGCCCAAGGAGCCGATGACGTGCACGAACAGGGCCGTGACGGCGGCGCCGACGATTCCGGCCCAGATGAAACCGGTGGCCGTGGCCAGGCCGAAGTAGGCCATGCCGATGACGACGGCCAGCGAGGCGCCCATGTTCACGCCGAGGATGCCGGGGTCGGCCAGCGGGTTGCGGGTCACGCCCTGCATGACCGCGCCGGAGACCCCGAGCGCCGCGCCGACGAGCACGGCGAGCAGGGTTCGCGGGATGCGCTTGGCCACGGCGGCCTCGTTGAAGCCCTCGGCCGATCCGCCGAAGGCCGCCACGATGTCGGCCCACTGGACGTCGCGGGAGCCGACCGAGACCGAGAGGAACATCAGGCCCAACAGGACGGCGAGGACCACGAGGAGCCAGAGGGGCCGGCCCCGGCGCGGGGACCGCGCGACCGCGGTCCCCACGTCGGTGGGTGACTGTTGGGTGATCACTGCGCCCCGTCAGCGGCCTCGGCCAGGAGCGACAGGTAGTCGTCGAGGATCCACGAGATCGACAGCGGGGTCGGGTTCGCGGCGGTGCCGAGCGGGCTGTCGCCGGGCAGGTTCACCACGGCGGAGTTCTCGACGGCGGGCATCTGGGACAGCAGCGGGTCGCCCTCCAGGGCCTCCACCAGCTCCTCGCCGCCGTAGGTGACGATGACCTCGACGTCGTCGAAGGCGTCGGCCTGCTCGGCGCTGTGCGTGAGGGAGAACTGGTCGGTCTCGGCGGAGGCGGTGGCGACGCTCTCGGGGGTGACCATCCCGATGTCCTCGAAGAACAGCGCGCGGGTGTCGTGGGTGGTGTAGAAGCTGACCTCGCTGAGGTCGGTGGTGTCGACGTGCGTCATGAACATCGCCGCCGCGCCCTCGATCTGCGGGTACTCCGCGACCGCGGCGTCGATCTCGGCCTCCAGGTCGGCGATGAGCTCGGTGCCCTCGTCGGCCCTGCCGATGGCGGCGCTGTTGAGCTCGATGGTGTCGCGCCAGGAGGTGCCCCAGGCGGTCTCCGGGTAGGCGACGACGGGGGCGATCTCGCTGAGGGTGTCGTAGTCCTCCTGGGTCAGCCCGGAGTACGCGGCGAGGATGACGTCGGGCTGGGTGTCGGCGACGGCCTCGAAGTCGATGCCGTCAGTCTCGTCGAAGAGGACGGGGGTCTCGGCGTCCAGTTCCTCGAGCTTCTCCTCGACCCACGGGAGCACGCCGTTGTCGTCGTCGTCACCGAAGGTGGCGGCGGCCATGCCGACCGGGACGACGCCCAGGGCGAGCGGGACCTCGTGGTTGGCCCAATTGACCGTGGCGACCCGTTCCGGCTCGGAGTCGATGGTGGTCGTTCCGAGGGCGTGCTCGACGGTGACGGGGGTCCAGTCGCCGGAGGCGGCGTCGCTCTCCCCGGAGGGCGAGGAGGAGCACGCGGCGATGGTGAGGGGGATGAGTGCGGCGGTGGCGATCGCGGCCAGCCGTGGGGCGCGGGTCATGGTGTCCTTCCGGTGGTGACCAACCCCGGAAACCGGGAGTTAGGTTTGCCTAACCGAATTTAGGGTGCACTCAGTTGGTTCGCAATCGCTCGAAAGGGACAAGGAACCTCGCGAAACGGACATGGGGTCATTGTCACTGGACGCGGAACCGCCCGGGACTCATGCCCGTCACCCTCCGAAAAACCGTGCCGAACGCGCTCGCCGAGTGGTAGCCGACCCTCTCCGCCACCTCCTCGATCTCCTCCCCCAGGGAGAGCAGGGTGATCGCGTGCTGCACGCGCGCGGCTGCCGACCACTGGCTGAACCCGAGCCCGGTCTGGGCTCGGAACGCCCGCGTGATGGTTCGGGTGCTCACGCCGAGCCGCGCGGCCCACGAGGCCAGGGTCGTGTCGTCGGCGGGGTCGTCGCGCACGGCCGCGACGATGGGCTCCAGCAGCGGGGACTCGGGGATCTTCAGCAGCAGCTCGACCGGGGCCGGGGCCAGCAGGTCGAGCACCACGGCCTCGGTCCTGGCACGTGACCCAGGGCCCAGCCCGTCGGTGTTGAGCCGTTCGAGCAGGAGCCGCAGGAGCGGGGTGACCTCCACCGCGACGGTGGTGTCCGCGATGGCCGGGACCGCGTGCACGCTGAACTGGGCCGCGTGGTGCCAGGTCCCCGCCGGGGTCCACCCGGAGTGGGGGGTTCCGGCCGGGATCCACAGGCCGACCGACGGTGTGATGGTCCACACACGCGTCCCGGTGGTGGCGGTGGAGGCGCCGCGCAGGTTCCAGAGCAGCTCGTGCGTGGGGTGCGAGTGCTCCTCCCAGTAGGTGTCGCGCGCGATCACCTCGTCGGTGCCGTGAACCACGTAGGGGACGTCGATCTCCCCCGCACCGTAGGAGGGAAGGCTGCGGTTCTCCACCGCGTCCGCACGCTCGCGCACCGCCCCACGGTGCGACGCCCTGTCTTGTCTGACCACGTCACACAGGTTATGCGGGGCCACCCCGCGAGGACCAAACCAGGGGCTGCCCGGCCTCAGCCCCCTGTCGGACGCGTCACACCGCGGTTCCGGTCGGGGCCACGCGGCCCGCCTCCAGGGTGAGGACGTGGTCGGCGTCCCGCGCCTCCTCGGCGAAGTGGGTGGCGTGCACCACGGTGACCCCCTCGGACGCGACCTCGGAGACCAGTTCCCGGACCCGGCCCATGGATCGGTGGTCCAGCCCGGCCGAGGGTTCGTCCAGCAACAACAGCCCCGCCTCCTGCGCCAGCCCCTGGGCGATCAGGGCGCGTTGGCGCTGCCCTCCGGAGAGCTCCCCCAGCCTCCGGTGGGCCAGGTCCGCGACCCCGGTGCGCTCCAGGCAGCTGTCGACCACCGCCCGGTCGTGGCGGGTGAGCGGACGCCACCAGCCCCGGTGCGCCCAGCGCCCCATGGCCACCGTGGCGCGCACGGTGAGCGGCAGGGCGTCCGGTACCGCGCTGCGCTGGACGACGAAGGCGGGGCGGCGGGTGTCCGCCGGGACCACCGTTCCGCTCCGGGGCGGGACCGTGCCCGCCAGCACCCCGAGCAGGGTGGACTTGCCCGCGCCGTTGGCCCCCACCAGGGCGGTGACCGCCCCTTCGGGGATCTCGGCGGTGACCCCCCGGAGGACGTCCGTCCCCCCGTAGCCCGCGTACAGGTTGTCGATCCTCATCGCTGGTGACCCCCGCTTCTCGTGTGTCCGGGTTCGCCCGACCCGACCCGATGTGAAAACGATAATGGTTATCGCTGTAGAGTGTCCCATCATGGAAGCACTGATCGAACCCTTCGGGGTCACCTTCGTCCAGCGTGCGCTCTGGGCGGGCCTCCTGGTCTCGGCCGTCTGCGCGATCGCCGGCACCTGGGTGGTCCTGCGGGGCATGGCCTTCCTCGGGGACGCGATGTCGCACGGCATGCTGCCCGGGGTCGCCCTGGCTGCCCTGTTCGGGCAGAGCCTGTTCGTGGGCGCAGCGCTGGCGGCGGGGGCCATGGCCGCCGGGGTCACCGCGCTGAGCCGCTCTCCCCGGTTGTCCCAGGACACGAGCATCGGCCTGTTGTTCGTGGGGATGCTCTCGGTGGGCGTGATCCTGGTCTCGCACTCGGCGTCGTTCGCGGTCGACCTCACCGCATTCCTCTTCGGCGACGTCCTGGGCGTGCGGGAACGGGACCTGCTCCACCTGGGGCTCTCCCTCGCCGCAGCACTGGTGGTCGCGGTCGTCGGCCACCGGGCGTTCGTCGCGCTGGCCTTCGACCACCGCAAGGCGCACACCCTGGGTCTGGCGCCGCGCTTCGCGCACGCCGCCCTGTTGGGCCTGGTCACCCTCGCCGTGGTCGCCTCGTTCCACGTGGTCGGCACGCTGCTGGTGTTCGGGCTGCTCATCGCCCCGCCCGCCACCGCGCTGCTCTGGGCCAGGAGCATCCCGGGGATCATGCTCACCGCCGCACTGTTGGGCGGCATCGCCACCTACGTCGGACTGCTCGTCTCCTGGCACTGGGAGACGGCGGCCGGGGCGAGCATCGCGGCCACGGCGGTGGCCTTCTTCTTCGTCTCGGCCCTGGCCTCCGCCCTGCGGTCACGCGGCTTCGCCAGGCGACACCCCCCGACCGAGGAGCGCTCCGCCGACCCCGCGCCCCTGCCCACCACCCTGGAAGGAACGGTGACACCGTGAACCGTCGACGCCGCACCGCCGCCCTGGGAGCGGCGGCCCTGGTCACCCTGCTCGCAGGTGGCTGCTCCGGCGGCGCCGCCGAACCCGAGCCCTCCGATGAGGAGACACCCCACGGGTACGTCGAGGGGGCCGAGGAGACCGCCGAGCCACAGCTCCGGCTGGTCCTCGCCGACACCGACACCGGCCAGGTGCGGCTCCTGGACCTGCTCACCGAAGAGGTCTCGGAGTTGGGCGAGGTCCCCGAGGTGGACGGCGTCGTGGGCGACGGCCGCTTCGCCTACCTGAGTTCGTCCGATGACGGGACCACCGAGGTCTTCGACAGCGGTGTGTGGACCGTGGACCACGGCGACCACAACCACTACTACCGGACCGGCTCCGGACACGTCGGTTCCCTGAACCTCCCCGGCCCCGCTCAGGTCGTCACCGACACCGCGCTGACGTCGGTCACCGCTGGCCCGGGGGCGTCGCTGCTGCTGGACAGGGCGGAACTGGAGGACGGGACGGTCGCCACCGCCGACATCGCGCTCGACGAGGGGGCCATCGTCCTCCCCTACCAGGGGGCACTGGTCACCGTGGACGACGACGGGACGGTCCGCGTGCTCGACCGCGACGGAGCCCCGCAGGCGACCCCGGATGCGACCTGCACCGAACCGGACGGCGCGGCCGTCACCCGCCGAGGTCTGGTGATCGACTGTGCCGAGGGCACGCTCCACGTCACCGAGGAGGACGGCGAACTGACCGCCTCGCCCCTCTCCCACCCGGGTGAGGAACGCGGCGGCCCCTTCCTCCACCGTTCCGGCTCCGCCGTCCTGGCCGCGCTTCCCGCCGACGACACCGTGTGGGTCCTGGATCTGGCCGAGGGCGAGTGGCGTTCCCACGACCGGCCCGGAGCCGTGGCGGCGACGGCGGTCGGCGAGGAGGGGCCGCTCCTGGTCCTGACCGATGACGGGACCCTGCACTCCCTCGACCCGGAGACCGGGGAGGAGGAGGCGTCCACCGCCCTGCTGGACACCGTGGATCCCGAGCTGCCGCCAGCCCTCCTGGCGGACACCTCCCGCGCCTACGTCAGCGACCCCGCAGCCGGGGTCGTGCACGAGATCGACTACGCCGACGACCTGCGTGTGGCCCGCACCCTCGAACCGGGGATCGCGCCGCACCTGATGATCCAGACCGGACGGTGAACGCCATGCTCCCCCGACGTCCCCTCGCCGCCCTCGCGGCCGCCACGCTCACCCTGACCCTGGCCTCCTGTTCCTCGGAGGAGGAGGGCACGGGGATCGTGGTGACCACCAACATCCTCGGCGACGTCACGGCACGGATCGTCGGCGACGAGGCACCGGTCACCGTGCTGATGCCGCCCGACACCGACCCGCACTCCTTCGCGATCTCCGCACGCGAGGCCGCGACCCTGGAGAACGCCGACCTCGTCGTGCACAACGGCCTCGGCCTGGAGGAGGGGGTCGCCCGCAACGTGGCCGCCGCCGAGGAGGCCGGGGTACCCGCCCTGGAGGTCGGCGCGGAAGTCGATCCGCTGCCGTACACGTCTGACGAGAGCGAGGGCGAGCCCGACCCGCACTTCTGGACCGACCCGGCTCGGGTCGGCCTGGCCGTGGACCTCATCGCCGAGCGAGTGATCGAGGAGGTCGACGGGGTCGACGCCGACACTGTGCGCGCCAACGCCGAGGCCTACGCGGCCGAGGTGGACGAGCTCGACGCGTGGATGGGCGAGGAGTTCGCCGCCCTGCCCGCCGAGAGCCGCAGGCTCGTGACCAACCACCACGTCTTCGGCTACCTCGCCGACCGCTACGGCTTCGAGGTCATCGGAGCCGTGATCCCCAGTGGGACCACCCTGGCCTCGCCCAGCACCTCCGACCTCAAGGACCTCTCCGACGCCGTGGCCGAGGCCGGTGTCTCCGCCGTCTTCGCCGATTCCTCCCAGCCCGACCGGCTGGCCACCGTCATGGCCGAGGAGGCCGGGGTGGAGATCGAGGTGATCCCGCTCCACTCCGAGTCCCTGAGCCGCGAGGGCGGGGGCGCCGAAACCTACCTGGAGATGATGCGCGCCAACACCGAGGCCATCACCGCCGGGCTCCGCGACGACTGAGCCCGCCTTCCGACCACCCCCCAGTCACCCCCCGCACCAACACCCATCCCTGAGAGAGAAGAAGCATGCGCCCCAACCGAACCACCCGAGCGGCGGCCCTGCCCGCTCTGCTGTCCGCCGGTCTCCTCCTGACCGCCTGCGGAACCGGCTCCGACGACGGCGCCGCGAGCGCCGACGAGGAGGCGACCCCGGCCGAGGCCGTGGCGACGGAGCCCCTCGTCACCACCTACGACGGCGGCCTGTACGTCCTGGACGGCGAGTCCCTCGAAGTGGTCGCCGACATCGAGATGGAGGGCTTCAACCGCGTCAACCCCGCAGGGGACGACCGCCACGTGTTCGTCTCCACCTCCGAGGGCTTCCAGGTCCTCGACGCGGCCGGCGCGGAGCTCACCGACACCCTCTTCCCGGCCGACACCCCCGGTCACGTGGTGCGCCACGGCGGCCGGACCGTCCTGTTCGCCGACGGCACCGGCGAGGTCACGGCCTTCGACACCGACGCGCTGGGCTCGGGTCTGCCCGAGGAGACCGACGTCCACACCGCCGAGGAGGCCCACCACGGCGTGGCGGTCGAGCTGGACGAGGGTGAACTCCTGCTCACCCTCGGCAACGAGGAGGAGCGCGTGGGCGCCCTGGTCCTGGACGCCGACGGGGAGGAGATCGCCCGCAGCGAGGAGTGCCCGGGCGTGCACGGGGAGAGCGCGGCCCAGGGCGGGGCCGTGGCCATCGGGTGCCAGGACGGCGTGCTGATCTACCAGGACGGCGCGTTCACCAAGGTCGAGAGCCCCGACGACTACGGGCGGATCGGCAACCAGGCCGGTTCCGAGGAGTCGCCCGTCATCCTGGGCGACTACAAGACCGACCCGGACGCCGAACTGGAGCGCCCCGAGTCGATCGCCCTGGTCGACACCGCCGAGGGCGACCTGGAGCTGGTCGACCTGCCCTCCAGCTACACCTTCCGGTCCCTGGGCCGGGGCCCGGCCGGTGAGGCATTGGTGCTGGGAACCGACGGCTCCCTGCACGAGATCGACCCCGACTCGGGCGAGCTCACCCGGAGCATCGAGCTGATGGACTCCTGGGAGGAGCCGCTGGAGTGGCAGGACCCCCGGCCCGCGCTGTTCGTGCGCGGTGGCACCGCCTACGTGAGCGACCCGTCCACCAACCAGGTGCACGCGGTGGACCTGGCCTTCGGTGAGGTCACCGGCTCGGTGACCCTGGACGAGGCCCCCAACGAACTGAGCGGCGTCGCCCACTAGGGCGTTGTTCGGTGGATGCTGCCGTGGCGAGCGGTGCATCCGGTGCTGCTGGCACATGCCCGAAGCGGGAGCGCCCCTCCTGTGCGCCGCTCCGCGAGCTCCGCGGTGTCGCACAGCGGGGGGTCGGCCCGGGTGTGGCTGTCGGCTGACCAGAACGCCGTGCCGGTGCCGCTGGGGCGACGCGGGGCGTGTGTCCGCCGAACACGCTCTGGGTCGTTGCTCCACCCCGTCGCACGGCGGGGGCAGCCCCCCGAGGCCCGGGGGCCCGCGCGTGACGGCGCGGGCCCCCGGGCCGACCCGTCTCCCGGCTCCACGTTCGGATCGGGGTCCGTTGGTGGTGGCGACGGCTTCCCGCCAGGGGCCTCAGCGGGCGGCGGGGCCCGTGGAGTCGCGGATCACGAGATGGGTGGGCAGGACCACCCGCTGCGGGGCGGGGTGCGCGGTGGAGAGCGACCCCTTCCTCAGCAGGAGCTCCACCGCCACCCGGCCCGCCTCGTCCTCGGGACCGGCGAGGGTGGTCAGGGCGGGAACACACAGGTCGGCGCCGAAGATGTCGTCGTAGCCGACCACGCTGGCCTCTCCGGGAACCGCGACCCCGCGTTCGGAGAGGCGACGCAGGACACCGATGGCGAGCAGGTCGTTGTGGGCCACCAGAGCGGTCGCCCCGGACACCAGGGCGGCGTCGGCGGCGGCTCCGCCGCCGCTGACCCTGGGTGGGAACGGACCCAGGCGGGCGACGGCGAGCCCGCGCCGCTCCGCTGCCGCCCTCAGCGCCTTCCACCGTTCGTTGGCGAGCCAGGACTGGTGCGGGCCGGAGAGGTAGACGATCGACCGGTGCCCCAGCGAGGCCAGGTGCTCGACGATCTGCCAGCTCCCCGGTCCGCTGTCGACCACCACGCCGGGAAGGCCGTCGACCTCGCGGTTGACCAGTGCCAGGTTGTGGCTCTGCGAGATCCCCACGGTCGTCTCGTCGCTCATACGGCTGGCCGCCAGCACGAAGCCGTCCACCGAGTGGTCCAGCCGTTCGATCTGGTTGCGTTCGTTGGCCGCCGACTCCTCGGTGTTGCCGAGGATGAAGGTGACGCCCGCCTCGCTGGCACGCCGTTCCGCGCCCCGGATCGTGCCGAAGAAGTGCGGGTTGGTGATGTCGGGGACCAGCATCGCGATGGTCGCCTTGTGCCCGGACTGCAGGGCCGTGGCCAGGGGGTTGGGCCGGTAGCCGAGCCGTTCGGCTACCCGCAGCACGTGGTCGCGCGTGGTCGCGTTCACCCGGCGGGGGTTGCCGAAGGTCCGGGAGACCGTGGAGGCGGCCACACCGGCCTCGGCCGCGACGTCGTAGATGGTCGTGCGCCTGGGAGTCTTCATCTCGCCCCCTTCCTACCGGGTTGTGACAACTTTTGGCAATCGCTTGCCACTGATGTGAACGGAAACCTAGAGTTCACAAAAGTGTGACACCCACCACGTCCACGGCCGCTGATCAGCGCAAAGCCGTGTACTCCCGACTGGAGCCGACTGGGATGACCCAACCCCCCGAACCGAACGACACCGGGCCCCCGAGTCCCGCGCGGACGGTGGTCCGCTGCCTGGAGAGGGCCGAACTCGTCGTCGGCGCCCTCCTGCTCACCCTGATCTTCACGCTGATGCTCGTCCAGGCGACCCAGCGCCACCTGCCGGTCTCCGGCTGGGTCTGGACCGGCGAACTGGCCCGGTTCGGTCTCGTGTGGCTGACCTTCTCCCTGGTCGGATACCTGGTGGGCCGGGACGAGCACATCACTCTGAAGCTCGTCGACCACGTGGCCCGCGGCCGGGTCCTGCGCGGAGTGTGGGTCCTGGCTAACCTCGTCGTCGCGGCGGTCGCCGTCGGGTTCGTGTTCGAGGCCGCCGAACTCGTCTTCGGCGGTTCCCCGCAGACCACACCCGCCCTCAACGTCCCCCTGTCCTGGACCTACGTCATCCCCATGGTCGGGCTGTCCCTGGCCGCGCTGCGCGCCCTGGCCAACACCCTGCTTCCCGCGCCCCCGGCCCTGGAGACCACCCCCGAGGAGCGTGCCGAATGAGCGCCGCGCTGGTCGTCACCGGCATTCTCGTACTCCTGCTGCTGCGGGTCCCCGTGGCCTTCGCGATCCTCGGCCCGACCCTGCTGTACATGGTCGTCACGGACCAGTCGACGGGTCTGAGCCTGCGCACCGCCGCCCAGGAGGTCAACAGCTTCCCCCTGCTCGCGGTCCCGTTGTTCATCCTGCTGGGAGTGGTCGCCAACCACACGGGGATCGCAGACCGCATCTTCGCCTTCGCCCAGGTGCTGTTCGGCCGGGTGCGCGCCAGTCTGGGCTACGTGAACATCGGCGTCAGCGTCGGTTTCTCGTGGATCAGCGGCACCGCCCTGGCCGACGTCGCGGGTATGGGCAAGATGCTCGTCCCGGCCATGACCAGCCGGGGGTACCCCCGGCGTTTCGCCCTCGGACTGACCGCCTCCTCCAGCCTGATCAGCCCGGTGATGCCGCCGAGCATCCCCGCGATCGTCTACGCCTCGGTGGCGGCGGTCTCCACGGCCGCGCTGTTCGCCGCCGCCGTGGTCCCGGCCCTGCTGATCGCGGGCGGCCTCGCGCTGTACGTCTTCGTGTGGAGCCGCAAGCAGCCCCAGCTCGCCGGACGGCGCTCGGCACCCGGCGAGTTCCGGTCCGCCGCCCTGCGCGTCGTCGGCCCCCTGGGAGCACCGGTGCTGCTGCTCGGGGGCATCCTCAGCGGCCTGTTCACACCGACCGAGGCAGCCGCCGTCGGCGTCGCCTACGTCCTCGTGCTCGGGTTCTGCTACCGGCGCCTGACCCTGCGCTCCCTGTGGAGCATCGCCGTCGAGACCGCCACCACGGCGGCGTCGATCACCCTGATCCTCGCCGCGTCGGGGCTCCTGGGCTGGGTGCTGGCCCGCGAGCGGGTGCCGCAGGACATCGCCTCGTTCCTGCTCGGCTTCACGGACAGCCCCGTCGTGTTCCTCCTGCTGGTGAACGTGGCGCTCATCCTGATCGGCACCATCCTGGAACCCATCGCGGCTCTGGTCATCACGGTGCCGGTCCTCCTGCCGATCGCCGTGCAGTTCGGCGTCGACCCGGTCCACTTCGGTGTGATCGCCATCGTGAACCTGATGATCGGCCTGCTCACGCCACCACTCGGCGGCGTCCTCTTCGTCCTGGGTTCGGCAACCCGAACCCCCATGCACGAGGTGTTCCGCGGTACCGCGCCGTTCCTGATCCCGCTTCTGGCGGTGCTGGGACTGCTCACCGTGGCCCCCGAACTCGTCCTCTTCCTCCCCGGCCAGCTCGGCCTGTAGCGACCGTCCACCGGACCTCGCCGCCCACGACTCCCCGACCCCACCCACTCCCCGCGTGCCACCGAAAGGTCCCACCATGAACACCGGTCTCCGCTTCGCCGCGCTCCTGCCAGCGGCCGCCCTCGTCCTCACCGCCTGCGGTGCGGGCGACGACACCGACGGCCCCGTCCTGACCTTCTCCAACAGCTACACGGAGGACCACCCGCACACCCGCTGCGGCATCGACCTGGTGGCCGAGCACGTGGCCGACGCCGACGCGGGCTTCCGCGTGGACACCTTCCCGGGGAGCCAGCTCGGCGACAACACCGAGACCTTCGCGTCGGTGATGTCCGGCGACATCGACATGGACGTCCAGGGCTCGGCGGCGCTGGGTTCCGCCCACCAGCCGATCGGGGTCTTCGACGCGGCGTACGCCTTCGACGACGCCGACCACATGTTCTCCTTCTTCGACTCGGAGGCCGCCGAGGCCACGAAGCAGGGGTTCGAGGAGGCGACCGGGGCGAAGATCCTCGACGTCTGGTACTTCGGGGACCGGCACTTCACCGCCAACCAGCCGATCCGCACCCCCGCCGACCTCTCCGGGCTGCGTATGCGGTTCCCCGACTCCCCCATCTACCTCGCCAACGCCGAGGCGATGGGCGCCAGCCCCACGACGGTCGCCTTCGAGGAGGTCTACATGGCCCTCCAGCAGGGAACCGTGGACGGCCAGGAGAACCCGATCGCGACCGTCGCCGCCGACAACTACTCCGAGGTGCAGTCCCATGTCAGCCTCACCGGGCACCAGATCGGATCCCAGATGATCGTGGTCTCCGGTCAGACCTGGGACCGGCTCTCCGAGGGGCAGCAGGAGGTGCTCCAGGAGGCGGTCAGCGAGGTCCGGGAGGAGAACCGCGCCTGCATCGAGGAGGCGGAGGCCGAGGTCCTCGCCGAGTGGGAGGCCAGCGGCGCGATGGAGGTCGTCGACGACGTGGACGTGGAGGCCTTCCGCACCCAGGTCCACGAGCACTTCCTGTCCACGCTCGAGGGCGAGGCACTGGAGCTCTACGAGGCCTTCCGGGAGTCCGCCTGACCGCACGGGCCGGTGGGCGCGCGACGCCGCCGGCCCGTTCCACTCCACCTCCGCACCGGCCCGACACCGGTGCGGCGTGAGCACACCCCGCCCCGCGAACGGAAACGGAGTCTGAAGGACATGCGGCGATCCATCGCCACGGTCTCCCTCAGCGGAACCCTGGAAGAGAAACTGAGCGCGGCCGCCAAGGTCGGCTTCGACGGCGTGGAGATCTTCGAGAACGACCTCCTCGCCTCCCCCCTGGCCCCCCGTGAGATCCGCGCCCTGGCCGGGGAACTCGGCCTGACCATCGACCTCTACCAGCCCTTCCGCGACTTCGAGGGCGTGGATGACACCCAGCTGACGGCCAACCTGAGGCGCGCGGAGGCCAAGTTCGCGCTGATGGTCGAACTCGGGGTGGACACCCTGCTGGTCTGCTCCAACGCGACCGCCTCGGCGATCGACGACGACGCTCTGGCCGCCGCCCAGCTGCGTGCCCTGGCCGAGACCGCCGAGCCCTACGGGGTGCGCGTCGCCTACGAGGCGCTCGCCTGGGGGCGGCGCGTCTCGACCTACGGGCACTCGTGGCGGATCGTCGAGGCGGCCGACCACCCCTCACTCGGCCTGTGCCTGGACAGCTTCCACATCCTCTCCAGGGGTGACGACCCCTCGGGCATCCGGGACATCCCCTCGGAGAAGATCCTCTTCCTCCAGCTGGCCGACGCTCCGCCCATGGACATGGACGTGCTCCAGTGGAGCCGCCACCACCGCTGTTTCCCCGGGCAGGGCGGCTTCGACCTGGCGGCGTTCACCGGCCACGTGATCGCCGCGGGCTACCGGGGACCGCTGTCCCTGGAGGTGTTCAACGACGTCTTCCGCGCTTCCGACCCGGACCGGACGGCAGCGGACGCCCTGCGTTCGCTGTCCGCCCTGGAGGACACGGTGGCCCGGACAAGGCAGCCCGTCGACCCCGGGCAGCTCACGGACCGGCACCGCGACGGCGCCGTTCACCTGACCCGGCTCCCGGACCTCGTGCCACCCGAGGACCTGGCGTTCGTCGAGATCGCGGCCGCTGATCCGGCCGCAGGGCGTACCCGCTCCGTGCTGTCGGCGCTGGGGTTCGCGCACACCCGCGACCACCGGTCCAAACCCGTCGAGCTGTGGGAGCACGGGCACACGCGGATCCTGCTCAACTCCGCCGACCCCCGGCTCGGACACACCTGGACCGGCGACGCCGCCGTGACGGCGCTCGGCGTCGAGGTCCCCGATCCGGCCCGGGCGGCGGCCAGGGCCGAGGCCCTCTCGGCTCCCGCCCTGTCCCGCCGCCGTGACCCCTCGGAGGCGCGGATACGTGCCGTCGCCGCGCCCGACGGGACCGCCGTCTTCCTGTGCCCGCCCGAGGCGTCCGGCGGGGCGGACTGGACGGAGGACTTCTCCGCGCCCGCGGTCGGCGACCGAAACGAGGGTGCGCCGACCCCGCTCACCGGCATCGACCACATCGGCCTGTACCAGCCGTTCGACCACTTCGACGAGGCCTCGCTGTTCTACCGGACCCTGTTCGGGCTCTCCCCGTCGGAGAACACCGACCTGTCCTCTCCCGACGGGCTGGTCCGGAGCCGCGTCCTGACCAGGCCGGACCCGGGGTCGGGACCGCGCATCGCGCTGAACGTGTCCGTACTGGGACGCGGACCGCAGGCCGACGCCACCGGCGGATCGCAGCACATCGCCCTGGCCTGTGACGACATCGTCGCGGTCGCCCGTGCGATGGTGGCCGCCGGGGAGCCTCCGATCCGGGTCCCCGACAACCACTACGACGACCTCGCGGCCAGGTCGGACCTGTCACCGGCCCGGCTCGCGCTCATGCGCGGCCTGGGCATCCTCCACGACACCGACGGCGCGGGGGAGTTCTGGCACCTCTACACACCCCTGCTGGGCGGCCGGTTGTTCTTCGAGGTCGTGCAGCGAGTGAACGGGTACGAGGGGTACGGGGCGGCGAACACAGCGGTGCGGATGGCCGCGCACCGGGCCGCGCAGCGTTCGGAGCAGTGGACGTGACGGGCCGGACGAGCGACGGCGGGAGCGTTCGAGCGCTCTCCCCCACCCAGGACGTCCCCTCCTTCCTGGTCGGGCTGATCGGTTCGGGGATCGGCCCCTCCCTGACCCCGGCCATGCACGAGACGGAGGCCGCCGAACTCGGGCGCCGCCTGGTCTACCGCAGGATCGACCTCGACGCCTGGGACCTGCCGGCGTCGTCGGTCGGCGAACTCGTGCGCTCGGCCCCGCGTTACGGGTTCGACGGGCTGAACATCACCCACCCCTGCAAGCAGCTGGTCCTGCCCCACCTGGACGAACTCACCCCCGACGCCGCCGCGCTGGGAGCGGTGAACACCGTGGTGTTCGACGGTGAACGCGCGGTCGGGCACAACACGGACTGGTCGGCCTTCGCCCGCTCCCTGGAACTGGGGCTGCCCACCGTGCCGAGGGAGAGGGTGGTCCTGCTGGGCGCGGGCGGGGCCGGTGCGGCGGTGGCCCACGCCCTGATGACCGCCGGTGTTCGGGACCTGTCGGTGGTGGACACCGACCAGGACCGGGCCAGCGGACTCGTCCGGGACCTGGCGGAACGCTTTCCGGGGCATCGTTGCGAGGCGGCCCCTCCCTCTGAGGTCGGCGGCCTGCTCACCCGGGCGGACGGGCTGGTGAACGCCACCCCGGCCGGGATGGCCCAGCACCCGGCTCCTCCCGTGTCCCCGGAGCTCCTGCGCCCGCACCTGTGGGTGGCCGACGTGGTCTACCGGCCGTTGCGCACCGCGCTGCTCGCCGAGGCCGAGGGGATCGGGTGCGCCACTCTGGACGGCGGCGGCATGGCGGTGTTCCAGGCCGCCCAGGCGTTGGAGCTGATCACGGGCATGGTGCCCGACCACGACCGGATGATGGCGCACTTCGCCGCCGTCGCGCGGGGCTGACACGGGTGCGGTGACCGGTCGGTCCCGGGCGGGCACCGGTCCCAGGGCCGGGCCCGCCGTCACCCCTCGATCGGGATCCCGAACGGCCCCGCGTCGAAGTGAACTCGGTGGCCTCCACCGGGGCGCGGTCAGGTGGAGGTAGCCGTACTGGGTGGACCCGGGGGAGGTGGCGGCGGGCCACAGGGGCGATCCCACCCGCTCGATGAAGGACGGGTCCTCACCGTCGAAGGCCTGGGTGTGGACGGTCCCGGTGGCGGGGTCGAAGGCGCTGAACTCGAAGTACGACCCGATCCGAAGGGGCTGGTCGTGGAGGGGACGGGGAACTCCCTCGTGGGTGGCCTCGAACCGGGCGACGATGAACGCGCCGTCCCGATAGAAGGGGTGGACGTCCAGTCCCCAGGAGTGCTGGAGATCGCCGTTCCTGCTCCTCTTCCTCTGGGACACCGAATCCAGGTTGGCAGTTCACCACAGCGTGTTGGCTCTTGCGGCAGGCTTCTGTTCCGGAAAGGAGTGGGCCCCGCGAGAGGGAGCGTACGCTCGTGCTGACCACCTCCCGGCAGCCCCGGCCAGCCCCTTCTCACGGAAAGGCGCCCCCGTGCTCCCCTACGTCTCCGAGCCAGACGGCCGCCCCGCCCTGACCTTCGGCGAACGCGCGCTCTCCTACGAGGAGCTCTCCGGAGCGGCGTCACGGCTCGCCGCCCGACTCCCCCGGGACGGCCGGGTGGCGGTGTGGGCGACCCCCACCCTCGAGACCTGCGTCGCCGTGACCGCCGCGCTCCTGGCCGGGGTACCGGTGGTCCCGCTGAACCCGCGCTCCGGCGACCAGGAGCTGCGGCACGTGATCGACGACAGCGCCCCCGAACTCCTGCTCCACGCGCCCGGCGAGCGGACCCCGGAGGCCCTGGGAGCGCTACCCCGACTGGAGGTGGACGCCGCCCCCGGCCCCGGCACGCCTCCGTTCACCCGCGAGATGGACGACGAGGCCACCGCCCTGGTCGTCTACACATCCGGGACCACCGGGCCGCCCAAGGGGGTGCTCCTCTCCCGGCGCGCGGTGGCGGCGACCCTGGACTCCCTCGCCCGGACCTGGGCCTGGACCGGCGAGGACGTCCTGGTGCACGCCCTGCCCCTGTTCCACGTGCACGGCCTGGTCCTGGGCGTGCTCGGGCCGCTGCGCCTGGGCGCCGACCTGATCCACCTGGGCCGGTTCGACACCAAGGAGCTCACCCGGGCCCTCACGGCGCGGGCGACCATGGTGTTCGGTGTCCCGACCATGTACCACCGGCTCGCGCTGGCCGTGGAGGACGACCCCGCCCTGGCTGAGGGGCTGTCCCGGGCGCGGCTGCTCGTCTCCGGCTCGGCCGCGCTGCCGCTGCCCGATCACGAGAGGCTGACCTCCGCCACCGGACAGAGGGTGGTGGAGCGGTACGGGATGACCGAGACCCTCATGAACACCAGCGTGCGTCCGGGGGACCCGTCCGGGCACGGCACCGTGGGCGTCGCGCTGGACGGGGTGGAGCTGCGCCTGGTCGACGACGACGGCGCGGAACTGGGGCTCGGCACCGAGGAGATCGGTGAGGTCCAGGTGCGCGGCCCGAACCTGTTCAGCGGCTACCTCAACCGGCCCGTGGCCACCGCCGAGGCGATGGACGGCACCTGGTTCCGGACCGGCGACATGGCCGTGCGCGACGCCGAGGGGCGGGTGCGGCTGGTGGGCCGCCGGAGCACCGACCTC
Organism: Nocardiopsis sp. L17-MgMaSL7; assembly: GCF_003182025.1. Taxonomy (NCBI): domain Bacteria; kingdom Bacillati; phylum Actinomycetota; class Actinomycetes; order Streptosporangiales; family Nocardiopsidaceae; genus Nocardiopsis; species Nocardiopsis sp. L17-MgMaSL7. The sequence continues at coordinate 128,994 of NZ_QGTF01000012.1, forward strand.
GTCAAGAGCGGCGGGTACAAGATCGGCGCCGGGGAGATCGAGAACACGCTGCTGGACCACCCGGGGGTGGCGGAGGCGGCCGTCACCGGGGAGCCCGATCCGGACCTGGGCGAACGCGTGGTCGCCTGGATCGTCGCGACCGGCCCGGTACCGCCGACCCTGGAGGAACTGGCGGAACTCGTGTCCTCGCGGCTGGCCCCGCACAAGCGCCCCCGCCGTCTGCACGTGGTGGACGCACTGCCCCGCAACGACATGGGCAAGGTCCTCAAACGGAAGCTGGGGGTGTGACCACGGGGTCCGGGTGCGGCGCGCCCGGACCCCGTCACCCGGTCAGAGTCGGACGTCCTCTCCGAACCAGGGCTCGACGATGCGGTCGTAGGTGCCGTCGTTCAGGGCCATGTTCAGCCACTGGTCCACGTAGTGCTTGAACACCTCGTCGCCCCGGGGCAGCATGAACGCCTTCTCGAAGAAGTCGAAGGGCTCCTCGGGGTTGACGGCGCACAGCTCCTCGTACTCGTTGGCCACCCACAGCACCTCGGAGGCGTCGGTGGTCATCACATCGGCCCTGCCCGCGACGATCTCGTCGAAGATCGTGTTGTTGTCGTGCGTGACGAGCTCGCCGTCCGGGTAGTGCTTCTCGGCGAACACCTGGTTGGTGCCGCCGCTGGGCATGATCGAACGCACCCCGGGCTGGTTGATCTGCTCGATGGTGCGGTAGTCGTCGACGTTCTCGCACAGGGTGATGGGGGTCTTGCCGTCCTCCATGAGCGGCGCGGAGAAGTACACCCGCTGTGCGCGCTCGGTGCTGACCGAGATGCCGCCGACCGCGATGTCGCAACCGGCGAGGAAGTCGTCCATCAGGTCGTCCCAGGTGGTCCGGGTCCACTCGATCTCCACGCCGAGCTCGTCGGCGAGGTCGCGCGCCATGTCGACGTCGATGCCGGTGAACTCGTCCGGGTCGGCGTCGAGGTAGGTGAAGGGCCGGTAGTCGCCGGTCGTGCAGACGTTGAGCGAGCCGCGTTCCAGGACCTCGTCCAGCCTGCTCCCCTCCAAAGTGGTGGTCTCGGGGTGGGCCGAGCCGTCGGAGTCCGCCCCCGAGCAACCGGCGGCGAGGAGGACGGCCAGCGAGGCGGCGGAGGCGGCGAGGACGGTGCGCGGTCGGGCTGGCGCTACTGGCACGTGCGGACTCCCGGCGTCTGGTGGGTGATCCGGGTCATATTAGTCACGGCCCGCAGCGCGCACCGCGGCCGGGCCCCCGGGAACGGGAACGGCCCCGCCGAGCCTGGCGGGGCCGTTCTCCGGGGTTCCGTCGCGACCGGTTCGGCTCTCCCTACCGGGAGGTTCCGGCGGCGGCGTCGGCCTCCCGGGGGTCGCCGTCGTCCGCGTCGTTCGCCGAGCTCTCACCCTCACGCGTGCCCTCCGCGGTGACGGGCGCGACCGGGGCGAGCCGGTCGCCCTCGATGTCCACGTTGGGGAGCAGGCGGTCCAGCCACGTCGGCAGCCACCAGGTGGCCCGGCCGAACAGCGCCATGACCGCCGGGCCGAGCGTCATCCGGACCAGGAAGGCGTCGATGAGGATGCCCACGGCCAGGACGAACGCGATCGGCTTCAGCATCTCCACGTGGCCGAAGACGAACGAGGCGAAGACGCTGATCATGATCGCCGCGGCCGCCGTGACCACGCGCGCCCCCTGGGTGAAGCCGGTGGAGATCGCGGCCATCGGCTCGGCGCCGTGGACGTGGTCCTCCCGCATACGGGAGACCAGGAAGACCTCGTAGTCCATGGCCAGACCGAAGAGGATGCCGATCATGAGGGTCGGCATGAACGCCAGGAGCGGACCGGGTTCCACTCCGAACAGCCCGGCGCCGTAGCCCCACTGGAAGACCACCACGGTCAGTCCCAGGGAGGCGCCCGCGCTGAGTACGAACCCCAGCGCGGCCTTCACCGGCACCAGGATCGAGCGGAACACGACGGTCATCAGCACCAGCGCGAGGCCGATGACCACGGCGGCGAACACCGGCAGCGCGTCGGCGAGGCGTTCGGAGACGTCGATCGCCATGGCGGCGGCACCGGCCACCACGATCTTCGCACCGATCTCGTCCTCGATCTCGCCCTGGAGTCCACGCACGTCGTGCAGCAGGTCCTCAGTGGCGGTGTCCGAGGGGCCGGTCTCCGGGATGACCACGATGATCGCCGTGTCCCGCACGTCGCTGAGCTGGGGCGGGAACACCTCCGCGACCCCGTCGACCCCCTCCATGCGCTCGGCGACCTCGTCCGCGGCCGCGGGCATGTCCGGCAGGCCGGTCAGGTCGGCCACCACGGCGAGCTGCGCGGTGTGTCCGGGCCCGAACTCGTCGCTGATGATCTCGAAGGCCTGGCGCTGGGTGGTGTCCGTCGAGCTGGTCTCGTCGCTGGGCAGGCCCAGGTGCATGCTGCCGAGGGGAAGCAGGAGCGTCCCCAGGACGGCGGTCACGCCGACGATCGCGATGACCGGACGCTTGATGACCATGCCGATCCACCGTGCGCTCATGGTGCGCTCGGAGACCATCGCCCTCTCGGCGCGGCGGCCCAGCACCGGCAGACGCCCTGCCGTGACACGGTGGCCCACGAACCCGAGGAGGGCGGGGAGCAGCGTGATCGCCACGAGCACCGCCACGGCCACCGTGACCATGGCGGCCACGCCCATGAGGGTCAGGAACGGGATCTGGACCACTGACAGACCGAGCAGGGCGATGATGACCGTGATCCCGGCGAAGACCACGGCGCTGCCAGCGGTGCCGATGGCGCGGGCGGCCGACTCCGCGGGGTCCCAGCCCTGCGCCACCTGCTTGCGGTGGCGGGAGAGCACGAACAGCGAGTAGTCGATGCCCACGGCGATCCCGAGCATGAGCGCCAGGATCGGGGCCGTGCTGGTGAGCTCGATCAGGCTGGACGAGGCGTAGAGCAGGAGCATGCCCACGCCCACGCCGATCAGCGCGAGCAGGATCGGCAGACCGGCGGTGACCAGGGCGCCGAAGTTGATGATGAGCACCACGAGGGCGGCGACCAGGCCGACGACCTCGCTCGGGCCCATGATGGCGGGCACCTGCTGGGTGATGGAGGGGCCGCTGAACTCCACGTCCATGCCGGCCGCGCGGGCCTCGTCACCGGTGTCGAGAATGGCCTCGACGGTCTCGGACGGGACCTCGCCGTTGCGGAACTCCAGCTGTACCTGGATCATCACGCTGTCGCGGTCGTCCGAGAGCTGCGGAACCTGCTCGAGGACCTCCTCCTCGTCGAAGTCCGGGGCCTGCTCGGCGACGGCGGCGAGCGCCTGTTCCTCGGCCTCGACCATCAGTTCCTCGACGGCCTGGTCGCGGCCGGGTGTCTCCGGCGGCACCAGTCCCTCGACCTGCTCGCGGGCGGCCTCCAGGGCCTGTTCCTCACCCTCGGCGATCCCGTCGTCGTACTGCTGACGGGCGTCCTCGAGGATGCCGTGCGGGCTGAAGACCTCGTCGACACCGTCGATCTCCGCCAGTTCGTCGGCGGTGGCGCGCACGGCGTCGGCGTACTGTTCGTCCTCGATGACGTCGGAGCCGTCGGGGGCGCGCAGCACGGCGGTGACGGACTCACCGGTGGTGGAGAACCGCGCCTCCATGAGGTCGGTGGCCTGTTCCGACTCGGTGCCGGGGATACTGAGGGCGTCGTTGAGCGGGGCGCGGAACATCAGCGCCGCACCGCCCGCGAGCACCAGGACCAACAGCCACGAGAACACGACCAGCCATCGTCGTCGGTAGGCGAACCCACCCAGACGATAGAGCAGCCCAGCCATACTCATTCCTCTCAACCCCGACTTACGCTTGCCTTCCAGCTCATACGACGCCGATGAGGTGAAATGCCGAGGATCATGAGAGTTCGATGAGAACGCCGCACCACCGGTGAGATCGTCGTCACGTTGACCAGCTCGGGAGCCCGTGTCCGGGTCGGGCGGGGACGGGAAGCGGAGGGTGACCGTGGTGCCCTCGGCGGCGGTGGAGACGAACTCCGCCTCTCCCCCGTGGGCCCGCATGACAGCGCGGACGATGGGCAGCCCGAGCCCGCTGCCGGGGCGGCCCGTCGCGGCGGAGGCCCGGTAGAAGCGCTCGAACACGAAGGCCGCGTTCTCCTCGGCCACGCCGGGGCCCTCGTCGGCCACCTCCAGGACCACGCGTCCGTCACGGCGGTGCAGCCGGACGGTCGCCGGGCTGGTGGCCGGGGTGTGCACGCGCACGTTGGCCAGCAGGTTGGAGACGGCCTGGCGCAACTCCTGTTCGTCCCCGACCACCAGACCGTCGGCGGTGACCTCGGTCCGCCAGTCCCGCTCGGGCTGGGCGGCGCGGGCATCGGAGACGCTGTCGGACACGATCGGGCCGAGGGCGACGACCTCGTGCCGGGGCGCGGGCCCCTCGTCGAGCCGGGCGAGGTAGAGGAGGTTGTCCACGATGGCGGCCATGCGCTCGGACTCCTGCTGGGAGCGGGTGATGACGTCCGGTCTCCGGGCGACGTCGACCACCCCCTGGGCCACGAGTTGCAGGTAGCCCCGGATCGAGGTGAGCGGGGTGCGCAGTTCGTGGGAGGCGTCCGAGACGAACCGGCGCAGCCGCTCCTCGGAGTGCTCGTGCGCGTACAGGGCTCCGCGCAGGCGGGCGAGCATGCGGTTGATGGACAGGGTGAGGCGGCTGACCTCGTCGGCCGCGCCCGGAGCGGGTTCGGGGACACGGCGTTCCAGGTCGCCCAGGGCGATGGCCTCCGCCGTCTCCACGACGTCGTCCAGGGGACGCAGACCCCGGCGGATGACCGCGGTTCCGGCGATCAGCGCGATCCCGAGCATGCCCAGGCCGACCGACACCTGGATGGCCACCAGCCGGTGGACGGTGGCGGTGACCGGACGCAGGGGTTCGCCCATGAGGACGACGGTGTCCTGTTCCGGCAGGTGGAGCACCTTGACCCGGTACTCCGCACCGTCGTGTTCGACCGTGAACACGCCCTCGGGCGCGCTGTCGGTGTCGATGTCACGGACCAGGGTGGGGCCCGATCCCTGGAGCCGGTGCACCTTGGGGTGGCTGTCGCCCGGGACTCGGGTGACGAACTCGGCGACGAACTCGCTGGGGGCGCGGATCTGCTCCACGAGCTGGTCGGGGCTCTTGGCGAAGATCTCGTCCTGGTTGGCGCGCACGAACGACGCGCTGGTCTCGATACGCTCGTCCAGCCGGTCGACCAGGTAGGACGCGAGGAACATGGAGCTGGCCACGGCGACGACGCTCAGGGCCAGGAACATCAGGACGGCGTTGACCACCACCATGCGGCCGCGCAGGGTGCGCCACGGTGCCCTCATCCGGGGTCACCCTCACGGAGCGCGTAGCCGAACCCCCGCTGGGTCCGGATGAGGTTGGGGCCGTGCGCGCCGAGTTTGCGGCGCAGGTAGCCGACGTAGGTGTCGACGATGTTGGAGCCGCCCGAGTATCCGTCGCTCCACACCTCGTCGATGATCTGCGGGCGTGAGAGCACGCGCCCGCTGTTGAGCATCAGGTAGCGGAGCAGGTCGAACTCGGTGCGCGACAACGGCACCGGGTTCCCTGCCCGACGCACCACGCAGGCGCGCTCGTCGAGTTCGACGTCGGCGAAGCGCAGGACGCCCTCGCCCGGTTCGGGGCCGTTTCCGGGTCGTGTCCTGCGCAGGACCGCCCGTACCCGGGCCACGAGTTCGTCGGTGTTGAACGGCTTGGTGACGTAGTCGTCCCCACCGTAGGTGAGCCCCGCGATCCGCTCGCTGTGGGCGTCCTTGGCGGTGAGGAAGACGATGCCCAGGTCGGGCCGCGAACGCCGCAGTGCCCGGCACACGTCGAACCCGTCCCCGTCCGGGAGCATGACGTCCAACACGACCAGGTCGGGTCCGAACACGTGTGCGGCGGTGTGGGCCTCGGCGGCGGTGGCGGCGGTCCGCACCTCGAATCCGTGGAACTCCAGCACGGTCGCGACCATGTCGAGGATGTTGGGTTCGTCGTCGACGACGAGGATCTTGGCTTGCATGGTCCGTCCATCACAGCCGAAAGGGATGAGAGAGCGATGAGAGCCCAGGTCACAGGGTTGCGGTGGCGTCGGACCCCGGCCCGATGGTAACCCCGCCGCTGGACCCGCACGGCCGCCCGGCCTTGTCCCGGCTCCCTGGCCGCGGTGGTCGTCCCCGGCGTTCCGGGCCCGCTCCCGGAGCCCCACCGAGTGTGTGGCGCGCCCCCCGTACCGGCGCGGACACCGTCGCCGGGGGGCGCGCTCCAGGACCGCGCCCGCGAGGACTCAGACGAGTGCGGCCAGGAGGGGGATCTGCTCGGGATCGGTCAGCGCGGAGCCGACCGCCACCATCCGCGCCCCCGCGTCGAGGTACTGACGGGCGTTGCGGGCGTCCATGCCGCCGGTCGCCACGATCCGCACGTCGGGGAAGGGGCCGGCCATGGCCCGGAACCAGTCGGTGCCGAGCGACGTGGCGGGGAAGGCCTTCACCCAGTGACCGCCCGCCCTGAGCACCTTCTGGATGTCGGTGGGCGTGGCCACACCGGGTAGGTGGGGCATACCCGCGGCCTCCGAGAGGCCCATGACCTCGGCGTCGAACCCCGGCGCGACGGTGAACGCGGCGCCCGCCTCGGACACGGCACGGACCTGGTCGGGGGTGATCACCGTGCCCGCGCCGACCGGGTGTCCGCGCTCCGCGCCCGCTCTGACCGTGGCGTGCAGCGCCTCCAGCCCCCGGGCGTCGCGGGCGGGCACCTCGATGGCGGTCACACCCAGGTCCCAGGCGCGCTCGGCCAGTTCGACCGTGGTGCGCACCGGCATGCCCCTCAGGATCGCCAGCACGCTGTGATCGGCGAACAGACCGTCCAGACCCTTGTCACTCACTGTTGTCTCCTCTCACCGCGGCCACGGCCGCGGAGGCTTGTACGGGCCAGTGTTCGTCGGCCACCGCCACCAGCGCGTCCACCTCGTGCGGGGGAGGCGGGTCGGCCAGGTCCCCCGTCACCCGAAGGACGCGTCCGGCGCACAGGTGCCCCAGGCGCAGACGTCCCCGGCCGTCCAGGCCGCGCAGGTCCCCCGCCAGGTATCCCGCGGCGAAGGCGTCCCCCGCCCCGACCGGCTCGACGACCTCGACGGTGGGCGCGGGCACGTACACCCGCGTGTCGCCGTGGAACTCGCTGGCGCCGTGCTCGGCGTCCTTGACCACGAGGCGTTCGACGTCGGGCAGGAGCGCTCGCACGTCGTGGTCGGTGGAGGTCCCCCACAGCTCCTCGGCCTCGTCCCTGCCGACGAAGACGGTGTCGGCGAGCCGGGCCAGCGCGAGCAGACGCGGGGCCGCCTCGTTCGGCCCCCACAGTCGGGGCCGGTGGTTCACGTCGAAGCTCACCGTCAGGCCCGGGGCCTCCAGCAGCCCTTGGGCCAGGGCGTCGCACGCCGGTGACAGCGCGGGGGTGACCCCGGACAGGTGGACCCTGCCAGCGGCCCGCACCCTCGGGTCCCCGACCAGTTCGGGGCCGAGCGCGGAGGCCGCGGACCCGGTCCGGTAGTAGTGCACGGTGCTCCCCGCGGGCGAGGGGTCCTTGGCGAACACGCCCGTGGGACGGTCCTGGTCGACCCGGACCCCCGTCACGTCCACGCCGCCCTCACGGAGGGTGCGCGTGATCAGGCGGCCGAAGGGGTCGTCCCCCACGGCGCTGATCCAGGCGGCCCGGTGCCCGAGGGCGGCGAGGCCGGAGGCGACGTTGGACTCGGCACCCGCGACCCCCATCGTCAGGAGCGGCGCCCGGTCCAGCGGGGTCGGGTCGGCGGCGGTGAGGAGCAGCATGGTCTCGCCGACACAGGCGATCTGAGCGCTCACGCCGCACCCCCGAACTGCTGGACCCGGGGTCCGCCGACCCCCACGGGGACCGAGAACACGGCGCCGTCACCGGGGCCGGGACGGTCGAGGCCGACCGTCGCGGTGGTGACGAACAGCCGCGGCCGCGGACCTTGGGTGACGCACACGCTCGTGGGCTGGGCGGCAGGGACCGCGACCACGCTCTCCAGGGTTCCGTCGGGGTCGTAGCGGTGCACCTCACCGGCACCCCAGACCGCGACCCACAGGTGCCCTTCGTCGTCGACCTGCATGCCGTCGGGACTGCCCTGCGTGACACGGGCGAAGACCGCCCGAGCCCCGGGTTCTCCTCCAGGGGACACGTCGTGGACGTCGATACGCCCGTCGGCGCTGTCCGCCAGGTACATGCGGGAGCCGTCGGCGCTGAAGGCCGGGCCGTTGGGAACGGTGTAGCCCTCCAGGACACGGGTGAATCCGCCATCGGGGTCGGCGCGGTAGACGGAACCGGCGCCCCGGGTACCGTCGTAGGCCATCGACCCGGCCCAGAACCTGCCCGACGGATCGCAGGAACCGTCGTTCATCCGCATCGGCGCGGCCGCGCCGTCCTCCGGCCTGGCCAGCCACTCCACACCGCCGTTCGCGGAGACCACGGCGACCCCGGTTCCGACGGCCGCGACGTAGGAGTCCGGACGGTCCAGTACGGGGGCGACCGCCCCCAGCGGCGCGTCCAGGGAGAGTACGACCTCGGCCGGACCGGCCGAGCCCGGGTCCAGGCGCAGGAGCCTCCCGGTGAGGATGTCCACCATGAGCAGGTGCCGACCGTGTCGGCGCAGCCCCTCTCCCAGTTCGAAGCGGTCCGCGCTCCACGGTTCCCTCGACACGCGTGTCATCTCCTCCCTCATCACCACTCCGCGAACGATCCGTCCTCGTGGCTCCACACGGGCGACCGCCAGCGGTGGCCCGTGCGGTCCGCGCGGCGCACGGCGGCCTCGTCCACCTCCACTCCCAGGCCCGGGGCGTCGCTCCGGTGGATGTGCCCGTCGGGGAAGGCGAAGACCCCGGCGTCCAGGACGTAGTCGAGCAGTTCGGCGTCCTGGTTGTAGTGGATGCCGATGCTCTGTTCCTGGATGAGGAAGTTGGGGGTGGCGAAGGCGACCTGGAGGCTGGCCGCCAGGGCCAGCGGACCGAGCGGGCAGTGCGGGGCGAGTAGGACGTCGTAGGTCTCGGCCAGGGAGGCGATCCTGCGGACCTCCGAGATCCCGCCCGCGTGCGAGAGGTCTGGCTGGGCCACCGAGATACCGGCCTGGAGGGCGGGCAGGAAGTCGGTCCGGCTGAACAGGCGCTCACCGGTGGCGATGGGCACGGGGCTGCTCCGCACGACGTCGCCGAGCAGGTGACCGTACTCGGGTAGCACGGGCTCCTCCACGAACATGGGACGCAGCGGCTCCAGCAGGGGCAGGACGCGACGGGCCGTGGCCGCGTTGAAGCGGCCGTGGAAGTCCACCGCCACGTCACGGTCCGGGCCGAGCACCTCGCGCACGCTCGCCAGCCGGTCCACGATCCCGTCGATCTCGCGCACGGTCGCCGAGCGCCCCATCACCCCGGATCCGTTCATCTTCACCGCGGTCAGGCCGGTCTCCACCCGCGCGCTGACCCTGTCCACCAGTTCGGCCGGGTCGTCGCCGCCGACCCAACCGTAGACCCTGACCTTGTCGCGGACGGGACCGCCGAGGAGGCGGTGCACGGGCACGCCCAGGCTCTTGCCCGCGATGTCCCACAGGGCCTGGTCGAGCCCGGCGACCGCGCTGGACAGCACGGGGCCGCCCCGGTAGAAACCGCCCTTGGTCAGACGCTGCCAATGGTGCTCGATGGGGGCGGGGTCCTGGCCCAGGAGGAGTTCGGACAGCTCCTCCACCGCCGCCCGCACGGTCTCCGCCCGCCCCTCGACCACAGGCTCGCCCCAGCCGACGATCCCCTCGTCGGTCTCCACCCGGCACATCAGCCACCGGGGCGGGACCAGGAAGGTCTCAATACGGGTGATTCTCACTCGGGTCTCTCCAAACTGTCTTCGGGCACGTCGTGTTCGGTGACGCGGAGCAGGTCCTGCCTGGCCTGTGTCAGCAGGGAGCGCATGGCGGCCTCGGCGGCGAAGGGGTCTCCGGCCGCGATGGCCTCTGTGACCGCCTCGTGGCTGGGCACCGGGTCATCGTGGTCGCCTTCGTGGACCAGGCGGTCGCGTTCGGAGAGCCCCGCGGAGAAGAAGACGTCGGTGCGGGTGAACAGCTCGTTGTGGGTGGCCGCCAACAACGCGCGGTGCCAGCGCAGGTCGGCCCGGACGGCGTCCTCGGCCTGGCCGTCCACGGTGTCGGCGATCTCGCCGAGAGCGGCCCGCAGCTCGGCGACGTCGCCGTCCTCACGCCGCCGTGCCGCGAGCAGGGCGGCGGCGGGTTCGAGGGCGTCGCGCAGCTCGGCCAGATCGCGGAAGAAGACGTCACCGGCGCCCGCCGCCACCTGCCAACGGACCACGTCCGGGTCGAGCAGGTTCCAGTCACCGCGAGGGCGCACGAAGGTGCCCTTCTTCTGGCGTGAGCCCACCAGCCCCTTGGCCGCGAGCACCTTGATCGCCTCGCGCAGGGCCGTCAGGCTCAGGTCGAGTTCCTCGCTGAGCTCGACCAGGTCGATGGTCTGCCCCTCCGCGAACTCCCCGGCGAGGACCCGTTCACCGAGCAAGCGCACCGTCTGGCCGTGCACACCGCGCCCCGAATAGGCCGACATCATGTCCTCCGTTCCAGGCGCCCGGTCACGACGACGCCTTGTAGATACTCCACCCTCCGTCGACCGGAAGGCTCGCCCCCGTGACGTAGGAGGCCTCGGAGGATGCGAGGAAGGAGATGACGGACGCGACCTCGTCGGGATCGCCGAAACGCCCGGCGGCGGTCTGGGCGACACTGGCGCGGCGGTCCTCCTCGCTCACGCCCTCCCAGGCAGCGGTGAGGACCGGGCCGGGAAGTACGCAGTTGACCCGCACGCGCGGACCGTACTCGACGGCGAGCTGGCGGGTCAGGGCGGTCAGTCCGCCCTTGCTGGTGGCGTAGGCCGGTCGGCCGGGCAGCCCGAACCAGGCGTGGACCGAGGACGCGATGACGACGCTGCCGCCGCAGGCGGTCAGGTCGTCCAGGCAGGCGCGCACGCCCAGGAACGCGCCGGTGAGGTTGACGCCGATCTGGCGCTCCCAGGAGGCGAGCGCGGTCTCGTGGGCGGGCGCTTGTTCGAAGGTGTAGGCGTTGGAGACGAGGATCCCCACGGGACCGAAGGTGGCGCGGGTCCGCTCCACCACACGCTCCCACGAGCCCTCGTCGCTCACGTCCGCCAGGATCGCCAGGGCCCGTCCGCCCTCGGAGCGGATGCGTTCGGCGGCCTCCTCCACACGGGGTGACAGGTCGGTGAGCACCACCGAGGCGCCCTGCGCCGCCAGGCGTCGGGCGGTGGCCTCACCGATTCCCTGGGCCGCTCCGGTGACCACGGCCGTGGTTCCCTCGTGCCTGGTGTTCGTCATGTCTCTTCCATCAGTTGGTGGGTGCGTCACGGAGGCGCCGGTCCGCGGTTCGGTCACGGCCGCGCCGCCGTGAACACGACGTCGGGGTCGGTACGCGGGTCGGCCTCCGGAACCGGAACGGCGAACCCGGCTGGTTCACCCGGTGCGACCCGTGCGACGGTGCGCCCGGACCGGCGGTGGACCAGGGCGCCGTGCCGTGTGGAGGTGAACGAGCCGACCAGCCGCGCTCCCTCGGGCCCGCGACCGTCCCAGTGGGGTCGCTCGCTCCAGAAGCCGTCGGCAGTGACCTCGGAGACGGGCTCCCGGCCCGTACCGAAGCCGAAGTCGATCCCCAGGCCCACCCGTTCCCCGGGGGCCAGTTCGGTGAGGGGTCCCAGTGCCTCGACCTCGATCACGCGGTCCACCGGGCACAGGCCGCCCAGGTGCTCCAGTGGTCGGCTCACCGGGGCTTCGAGCCAGACCTCGGCAGGGGACCCCGCGTCCGGGTAGTCGGCCCCCTCGGTCACGTCGAAGCGCTGGGTGAGGGTGCCCGCGGCCCCCACGTTGGCCAACCAGCCGGAGGCGGTGGGGAAGCCGACCTTGCCGACCACGTCCTGTGGCGGCACCCGCAGAGCGGCGCGCGTGTGCTCCACGACCCGCGGGTAGCCGTTGCCCGAGACGATCGGCACCGTGTGCGGGCCCCCGCCCCTGACTCCCACGAAGACACCGTCGGTGGCCTCGCCCGCGGATCCGGACCCGTCGATCTGGGTCACGTTCCACAGCGCCCACCGGCGGTCCGTCGTGGAGGCGTTGAACGCCTCCAGGTCCAACCGGTACCCGGCGACCCCGGGTTCCATGGTGAGCCGACGGGACAGCCGCAGACCGGACCTCGGATCGTCCCCGCTGGTGAGGGTGAGCACGACGGAGCCTCCCGGGCCGTCCTGGAGCCGGACTCCGTAGGCGCCCGAGTCCAGGACGGGGTCGGGCGGACCGGCCCACTGTCCGGGCCCGTCCCACCCCTGCGGCGCGGGCCAGGTCTTGTCTCCGCCGACGTTGTTCCAGGCGCTCATCGGTCCGTCGACCGGTCCGAGCGACACCCCCTCCACCGGACGCAGGTCCTCACCCAGCAGACTGCCGTTGCGGTACAGGTGCTCCCGGTCACGGTGGCGCACGGACAGCACCCGGCCGCCCAGACCGGGCGCCGCGACGACCCGCACCACTCCGTTGTCGAGGACGATCCGCTCGTGTGCCTCCGAGCCCTCGCGCCGGACGCGGACGCGGGCGTTCACCCCTCCTCCCGGTTCACCAGGCACACCTTGCCCCGGCTCTCCCCCGCGGCCAGCCGGTACGCGGTGTCGGCGTCGGCGAGGTCGAAGCGGTCGGAGACCACGCGCTCGGGCGAGACGCCCCACCGGACCAGGTTCACCGACAGTTCGGCCATGGCGGGCAGCGACGTGACCCAGGAGGCGTACAGCGTGAGCTGCTTGTGCAGGAGGGTGTCGGACACCTCGGTCTCCAGGGTGCCTCCCTCGCCGACCAGCGAGACCCTCCCCCACTCCGCCGCGTGTTCCAGCGCCAGCGAGCGGCCCGCGCGCGATCCCGAGCAGTCGATGACCGTCGCCGCGCCCCGGCCGGAGGTGGCCCGGCCGATCTCCTCGCCCGCCTCCTCCGGGGAGGCCAGGGCGTCGAACACGTCCAGAGTGGCGGCCCAGTCCCGGCGCCTGCCGTTGGGTTCGACCCCGATGACGCGGGACGCGCCCATGCCGCGGCCGATCATGCCCGCCGCGAGCCCGACCGGGCCCAGACCCACGACCAGCAGGTCGCCGTCACCGTTGACTCCGATGCGCCGCAGCCCCTCGTACGCCGTGCCGAACCCACAGGCGATGAGCGCGCCGTCCACGAAGGAGAGCTCGTCCGGCAGGGGGACACAGGTGGACTCCTCCGCCAGCAGGTACTCGGCGTGGCCTCCGTCGCGCTGCCAGCCGTAGGAGGCCCGGCCGGGGTCCGTGCAGCTGATCATGTAGCCGCGGCGGCAGTTGTCACACAGCCCGCATCCCGCGATGTGGTAGACGATGACCCGGTCGCCGGGACCGAACCTGCGGCACCCGGGGCCCGCCTGCACGACCGTGCCAGAAGGCTCGTGTCCGGCGACGACCCCGCGGTAGGCGGGGCCGTCGATCCCCCGGTGCGTCCTGTGCTCGTGGTAGATGAACCCGATGTCGCTGCCGCAGATCCCGGAGGCGCCCACTCTCAGGAGAACCTGGCCCGGCCCCGGTTCCGGCACGGGGAGAGTGTCGACGACCGCGGTGGAGTCGCCGGGAAGCCTCACCCCGCGCATGGTGGCGGGCGGCGGAGCGCCGAAGGCGGTTGCGTTCATGGTGGTGTCCCCCTGTTCGGTCTAGGCGAGCCGGTTGGCCGCACTGCGCCTGCTGATGATGACGTTGATGAGGACGGCCCCCACGATGATGAGGCCGCGGACCACGTCCTGGAAGAAGGAGTTGACGCCGAGCAGCACGAGCCCGTTGGCGATGACGGTGATGAAGACGACTCCGAGGAGGGTGCCGACCAGCGATCCGCGCCCACCCGCGAGCGCCGTCCCTCCGATCACCACGGCGGCGATGACGTCGAACTCCAGCCCCGAGGCGGCGCCGCCGTTCCCCGAGCCGAGACGGGCCGCGAGCAGCACACCGGTGATGGCGGACAGCAGGCCGGTGGTGGCGAACAGCAGGACGCGCACCCGAGCCACGTTGATGCCCGCGAGCTGCGCGGCGGCGGCGTTGCCACCGGTGGCGTAGACGGAGCGCCCGTAGGCGGTGTACTTGGCGACGTAGGCGAAGACCGCGAAGAGGACGAGCATGACGATCGCGGCTGTGGGCACGCCCATGACGGAGCCGCCGAGCACGTCGAGCAGCGCGCTCTCGGGGAGGGGCACGGGCAGCGCGTCGGTCATGTAGAGCGCCAAACCGCCGAGCACGCTCCACAGGCCCAGCGTGGTGATGAAGGAGGGCACGTTGAACCGGGCTCTGAGCCATCCGGCGAGGCCACCCCAGAGCACACCCATGGCCAGGGTGAGCAGGATGGCGCCGATCACTCCGAGGTTCCACTCGGTGGCACCCGTGGCGACGATGACCGAGGCGAAGGCCACGGCCGGGCCGATGCTGATGTCGATCTCACCGGCGATGATCACCAGGGTGACACCCCACGCGGCGATGCCGATCGTGGCCGCGTTGCGCAGGAGGCCGAGCTGGTTGTCCAGGCTCAGGAAGCCGGAGGCCGACAGGCCGAGACCGACGTAGAGGATGAGGATGGCGGCCAGGAGGCCGATCTCGTTGAGACGGTGGCCGTAGCGGCCGATGAGGTCGCCGCGGGCGGAGACCGCCTCGCCGGTGACCTTGGTGGTGGTGGTCATTCCTACCTCGCCGTTCACGCCGCCATCGCGGCGGCCATGATGTTGTCCAGGGTGATGTCGTCGCCGGAGAACTCGCCCTCGAGGCGTCCTCCGCGCAGGGCCAGAACGCGGTCGCACACGAGCGGCAGTTCCTCCAGCTCACTGGAGACGAACAGAACCGCCGCGCCCTGTTGGGCGAGTTCGCGCACGATGCCGTAGATCTGGGCCTTGGCCTCCACGTCCACACCGCGGGTGGGCTCGTCGAGGAGCAGGATGCGGCTCCCCGCGTGCAGCCAGCGGCCGATGACGGCCTTCTGCTGGTTGCCGCCGCTCAGGTTGACGATCGGGGTGTCGGGCGCGGCCGCCTTGATGGACAACCGCTCGATGAGCGCGCGCCCGAGGGAGGACACACGTGAGGGCAGTACCGTTCCCGCCCTGGACGCCCCTCCGAACCAGCTCATGACCATGTTCTCCGAGACACCCAGAAGAGGAACCACGCCCTCTCCCTTGCGGTCCTCGGGTGTGATGCCCACACCGAGGCGACGCATCTCGTGCGGGGTCGGGCGGGTCACCGTGGTGCCGTCGACCTCGACGACGCCCTGGGCCGGGGTGAAACCGGCCAGCGCCCGAAGGAGTTCGGTGCGGCCCGACCCCATCAGCCCGCCGAGCCCGAGGACCTCCCCTTGGTGGAGGTCGAAGGAGACCTTCTCGATCTTGGGTGGGACCGACAGGTCGCGGACCGACAACAGCGGGGGTCCCTTGGCCGCGGTGGTCCGCACCGCCGGGGACTGTGCCCGCTCGCCCCCGTCGCCGAGCATGAGGGAGACGATGCGGGCGGTGGTGGCGCCGCGGACGGGCACCGTCTCCACGACCGCGCCGTCCCGCATGACGGTGACGGAGTCGGCGACGCGGCGGATCTCCTCCAACCGGTGGCTGACGTAGATGACACCGACCCCGTGTGAGGCCACGCGTGTGACGGCGTCCAGGACGGCCTCGGCCTCGGCCGCCGCCAGTGCGCTGGTCGGTTCGTCCAGGATCAGCAGGCGGGGCCGCGCCAGGAAGGCGCGCGCGATCTCGACGAGCTGCTGCTGGGCCAGGGGCAGTTCCCCGACCCGGGTGTCAGAGGCGATGTCGACGCCGAGTTCGCCGAAGATCTCCTTCGCGCCGGCGCGCATCGCGGCGTAGTCGACGCGTCCGCCGCCCGTCGGCCAGGAGCCGAGGTAGAGGTTCTCGGCGGCCGAGAGTTCCGGCACCAGGCTGAGTTCCTGGTAGACGGTTCCGACTCCGAGTTCGGTGGCACGCCGGACGCCCCCGCCGTCGAACGGGACTCCGCCAAGTTCGATCCGGCCCTCGTCGGGCGTCTCGACACCGGCCAGCAGGCGGATCAGGGTGGACTTGCCAGCGCCGTTGCGCCCGAGGAGCGCCCGGACCTCTCCGGCGCGGATCTCGAAGTCGGCGTGGTCGAGCGCGGTGACTCCGGGGTAGCTCTTGGTGGCGCCGCGGACGCGGGCCACGACTTCGGTGTCGGGAGCCGCGGTGTCGGCGGAGATGTCACTCATGGGTGCTCCACAGGTCGGACGGGGGGCGTTCACGGGATTCGGAGGCCGGTCACGGGATACCGTCCGGGTGTTCCTCCAGCCATTCCTCGCCGTGCTCGGGAGTGGTGTAGAGGTCGATGGGGGCCGGGGTGACGAACTCCTCGGGTTCCTCCCCCGCGATGATGCGCTCGACGGTCTCTCCCGCGAGGAGTCCGACGGCGGTGCCGGAGATGTCGACGTTGGCCTTGAGGACGCGGTGGTCGGCCAGGGCCCGGGCCGCGTCCGTGGACATGTCGCTGCCGAAGACCACGACGTCCCCGACGCGGCCCCGGTTGCCGACGGCTCGGACCGCGCCCATCGTGGCGCCGCCCGCCTCGCCGTAGAAGGCGTCCAGGTCGGGGTGGGCGGTCAGGAGCCGTTCGCCCACGTCGACGGCGTCGTCAATGGTGGCGCCCTCCTGGTTGGCCACGATCCGGGCGTCGGGCAGGCGGGCGAAGAGGGCTTCCTCGAACCCCTCGCGGCGCTGGACGCAGACCTCGACGAACTCGCAGTTCAGGACGGCGATCTCCGGGTCGTGCACGCCCTCGTCCTCGAAGTGCTCCGCCGCGGCGTCGCCGAGCTGGCGGCCGAACTCGTGGGGGTCCCCCAGGATGTAGGAGGTCACGTACTCCCGAGCGGCCTCGTCCTCGACGCAGGTGTTGTAGCACACGACGGGTATCCCGCTCTCGTGTGCCAGGCGCAGGGCCGGGATGGAGGCGGTGGCCGAGACCGGGGACAGGACCAGGACGTCGACGTCGGCGGAGGAGGCCACGTCGACGAAGGTGCTCTCCTCGGAGGCGTCTCCGCGGGCGTTGAGCTCCAGTAGCTGGAGTTCGCGTCCGGAGTTCTCGGCGTGGTTCTGCATGCCCTGCCGGACTCCCGCGTAGAAGCCCTGGGCGTCCATGTAGACGACGCCGATACGGCCGTCCTCTCCCAGTCGCGCGCCGCATCCGGCGAGAACCAGCACACACAGGGCGGCGGCGAGGGACACGAGCGCTCGGCTCGTCGGGGGTGGTGGTCGCCTGACCATGGCCTACTCCTTGGCGTTGGGCACACGCTTTTGACCTGCGTGAACAGCCACTTCGACTGGAGTCGAGAATGTCAGAGTGATCCAGGTAACGTCAACAATAAATACTAATTAATTATTTTTGGGGAGCCACGGGGCCCGACTCCGGACGTGAACGGGCCTGCCGACCGGGCGGTGCGCGAGGCGGCAGGCGGCAGGCGGCAGACGGCAGGCGGCAGGCGAACCCACACCCTCGGCCACCCCGCCGGACACCCGAGAGGCGACCCTGTGCGGTCGACACCCGACCCCTGGAGTGGGAGCGTTCCCAGAATCTTCCCGACACCCCCTTGAAACAACACGGAGCGCGACCGTACAGTCGCTTAACACTCATTCAGCAGAGTGCGCCGAGCCCCTCGGATCCGCGCGAGACCCGCTAGCCCGCGCGTGCCCCGGGTCCGGCCCCGCCCCCTGACCCCCTGGAGAACCACCATGGGCCACCGATCGACCGCGAACCCCCGCAGCGGCGGCACCGCCCGCCGCACCGTCACCACCACGGTGGGACTGGGAGCCGCCTTCGCTCTCACCGTCACCGCCCTGACCTGGACCGGAAGCGACGTGACCGACAACAGCGAACTGACCTCCACCGACGCCTCACAGGCCGCGCTGGTGTGGTCCGACGAGTTCGACGGCGCGGCGGGCGACGCCCCCGACCCCGCGAACTGGAACCACGAGACCGGCGACCACGGTTGGGGTAACCAGGAGCTCCAGAACTACACCACCAGCCGGGACAACTCCGCCCTGGACGGCGAGGGCAACCTCGTCATCACCGCGCGCCAGGAAGCCGACGGCGGCTACACCTCCGCGCGGTTGACCACCCAGAACAACGTCGAGCACGCCTACGGCCGCATCGAGGCCAGGATCAAGGTGCCGACCAGCCAGGGCGTCTGGCCCGCCTTCTGGATGCTCGGCTCCGACTTCCCGGACACCCCGTGGCCGGACTCGGGCGAGATCGACATCATGGAGCACATCGGCAGCGAGCCCGGCACCGTTCACGGCACCGTGCACGGTCCCGGCTACTCCGGCGGCGGGGGCGTGGGCGCCTCCTACGACCACCCGGACGGCGGGGCGTTCCCGGACGACTTCCACGTGTACGCGGTGGACTGGACCCCCGAGTCCATCACCTGGTCGGTCGACGACGTTCCCTTCAACACCGTCACCCCCGCCGACGTGAGCGGCGACTGGGTGTTCGACCAGGAGTTCTTCATGATCCTCAACGTCGCCGTGGGCGGCGAGTGGCCCGGCTACCCGGACGACTCCACCCAGCTCCCGCAGGAGATGGTCGTGGACTACGTCCGCGTCTACGACACGGAGTAGATCCCGCAGAGTGAAGGGACGGGGCCCGTCGACCACGGGCCCCGTCTCTTGGTGTCCGGACACCCCGATACCAGCGGGTATCCGGTACCGACGGGCATGCTAGGTTCGCCCCATGGACGGCCCACCGGAACCCATCTCCCGTGTGCCCCGCGCGCAGGTGCGCCGCCGCCTGCTCGCCGCCGCCGCGCGCGTATTCGCCGAGCACGGGTACGCCGAGAGCCGCCTGGACGACGTGGCGCGCGCCGCCGGGTTCACCAAGGGGGCCGTCTACTCCAACTTCGGCGGCAAGCAGGACCTCTTCGCCGCCGTGCTCGGCGACCGCTCCGTCCACGGGTTCGCCTCGGCCGCCGCCGACCTGGAACGGTCCGAGGCGCCCGAGGACGCGGTGGCCGGGATCGCCCGGACGATCGCCCGGCTCCTCACCGAGGACACCCAGCGCGGCCGCCTCGGGCTGGAGTTCGCCGCGCACGCCACCC
This sequence comes from Nocardiopsis sp. L17-MgMaSL7, assembly GCF_003182025.1. Taxonomy (NCBI): domain Bacteria; kingdom Bacillati; phylum Actinomycetota; class Actinomycetes; order Streptosporangiales; family Nocardiopsidaceae; genus Nocardiopsis; species Nocardiopsis sp. L17-MgMaSL7. Next base: position 148,208 of record NZ_QGTF01000012.1, read on the forward strand.
GGCACGGCCCGACCGCGGGCGCCATGACCCGGATGCGCCGCACCCAGCGCGAGACGGTGACCGCGCTGGTCACCGAACTCACCGAGCGGCACGGCGTCCGACTCACCGCCTCTCCCGAGACCGTCGCTCTGGCCCTGCACTGCCTCACCAACGGCCTGTCCATGGAACATCTGGCCGACCCCGAGGCCGTGGACGCGCTGGCCATCGAGGACACCCTGATCGCCACCTTGGCCGGGTTCACGGCCCGCGCCGAACACGAGGAGACCCCATGAACCCGCCCATCACCCGCGCCGCGCTCGCCACAGGCGGGACCCTCCTCGCCCTGGGGCTGCTCACGGCGTGCGGTCAGCCCGCCGAGCTGGGCGACGCTGAGGAGAAGACCTACGACGACGTTCCCGAACTCCTCATCGTCGAGGTCGACAACGCCTCCCTGGAAGTCGTCCCCCACGACACCGACCAGGTCAGGGTGGTCCGTCAGGACACCGGCGACGCCGGCGGGGACTGGGAGCTGACCGGGGACACCCTCTCCCTGGAGATGACGTGCGGCGCCGTCTCCAACTGCCGGGTCAGATACCAGGTGTTCGTCCCGGCCGACACCGCGCTGGCCGTGGACACCGACAACGGCACCGTGTCCGTGTCCGGCTTCACCGCACCCCTGGAGGTCACCTCGGCCAACGGGACGGTCGACGTCGCGAACGTCACGGGGCCGCTCACCCTGACCTCCGACAACGGCGACATGAACCTCAGCGAGATCGGCTCGGACTCCGTCAGCGCCGCCACCGACAACGGCAGCATCGACGCCGTCTTCAGCGAGGCGCCCACGGAGGTGGAGGTGAGCACCAACAACGGGACCGCGACGGTCGCGATGCCCGGCGGGCCCTACGCGGTGTTCGAGACCTCCGACAACGGCGAGGTCGTCAACGATCTGCCCACCGACGACTCCAGCACGAGCACGGTCACCGCGCGGACCGACAACGGCACGATCACCCTGGACCCGATCGGCTGAGGAGCGGGGGCCGCGCCGCACCGACCCCGCCCTGACCGCCCCTGACCCCGGCGGCGGTCTCCCCTCTCCCACCCAGGCCGACGTCCGCCCCGTTCCGCGTGCGAGGCCCCTCCGCCCCCACGCCCCGGTCCCGGTGGTCTCGTGGTTCCCGCCGTCCACCCCGGACGGGACACCGGTCCGCGTAGCGCTCCCCCTCCGTACCCCGCAGGGGCGCCGGAGCGGCCGGGACCGGAGCCCAAGGACGGGATGTCGCCGGGGTCCGGGCTCCGTCGCACCCCGGGCACACCCCGGCCAGGACCCCACCACCGGGGCCGGTCCGGGACATGCCCTAGAATCTCCCCCATGTCCGGCCCCACCCGTTTCCTGCGCATGGCTCTGATCTCCATGTCGCTCACGAGCACCGATGACGGCCTCTGTCGCCGCCGGTGCCGTCTCCGCGTGCGCTGACCCGACCCGTCTCCCGCGCTCCGACGCGGCACCGGTGTGCCCCTGGCGTTCCCGCGACCCCGAGTCGCCCCACCCCGTCACGTTTGGACACATCCCTGTGACCGCAACACCCACCAAACCGACCGGGAACTCCGGTTCGGACGTCTCTCCCGCCCTGGCCCTGAAGTGGAACCCCACTCTCTCGGTGCCGCCACCGCAGGCCCCCTCCGCCGAACCGGTCCGCTGGTGGCCGCTGGGGATCGCCCTGCTCGGCGCCCTCGGCCTGGCCGCCTTCGTCTGGTCGGAGCACGGCGCCCTGCCCGCCGTCCTCCTGCTCCTGGGCACCGGCCTCGGCTTCACGCTGTTCCACTCACGATTCGGCTTCACCTCCGCCTGGCGCCAGTTCCTCGCGGTGGGCAACGGCACCGGCCTGCGCGCCCACGCGGTCCTGCTCGGTACCACCGCCACCCTCTTCGCGCTGGTCATCGGTACCGGCACCGGCCTGTTCGGCAACGAGCCCTCACCCTCGGCCGGACCGATCGGCATCGCCCTGTTCGCGGGGGCGTTCCTGTTCGGAATCGGCATGCAGCTCGGCGGCGCCTGCGCCTCGGGCACGCTCTTCGCCGTGGGCTCCGGCCAGTCCGCGATCCTCATCACGCTCTTCGGCTTCATCGTCGGATCGCAGATCTACAGCGTTGCCTGGCCACTGGTGTCCGACCTGCCCGCGATCCCGCCGGTGCTGCTCTCCGACCACGTCGGCTGGGGCGGCTCCTGGCTCATCACCATCGCCGCCCTGGTCGCCATGGTGGTCCTCACGCGCTTCGTGCAGAACCGGCGCGTCCCGCCGCCCGTGGGCGCCCCGCCCTCCGCTGAGGGAGTGGCGCGGATCGTGCGCGGCAGCTGGCCGCTGGTGGCCGGAGCCCTGGTGCTGGCCGCCCTGGGCGCCGCCGTGCTGGTCGTCTCCGGCGGAGCGTGGGGGATCACCTCGGCCTTCAACCTGTGGGGGGCCAAGGCCCTCCAGCTGGTCGGGCTCCAGCCCGAGACCTGGGCGTTCTGGTCACAGCCCGGCCAGGCCGAGCAGCTGGCGGGACCGATCCTCCAGGACAAGAACAGCCTGACCAACATCGGCATCATCCTGGGCGCGGCCGTGGCCGCCGGAGCGGCGGGCACCTGGAAGTGGCACACCGGTCTGAGCTGGAACCTCGTGGCCGCGGGCCTGGTCGGCGGCATCCTGATGGGCGTCGGCGCGCGGCTCGCTGGCGGGTGCAACATCGGCGCCTACCTGGCCGGGATCGGTTCGGGCAGCCTGCACGGCTGGCTGTGGGCGGCCTTCGCCCTGGCCGGGACCTGGGCCGGTCTGCGCGCCCGCACCCTCTTCGGCCTGGGTGTGCCCAAGCCCGGCGACAGCGTCTGCTGACCTCCCCGCCGCCGTTCTAGGGTGCGAGGGACACGGAACGGCGGCGGAGGGATCGGTGTGGAAGCGAACGCGCGAGTGGAGCTGACCGGGGAGGTCCATCAGCGGGCCCGGATCGTCTGGGACTACCTGCGCATGGGCCAGGAGCCGCACGGGTGCGACGTGGCGGTGGTCCTGGGCAGCCACGACCTCGGGGTGGCCACGTGCGCCGCCGACCTGTACCGGCAGGGGTTCTTCCCCCGCATGGTGATCACCGGCGCCAACAGCCCCTCCACCCTCGCGCGGTTCCCCAGGGGTGAGGCGGTGCACTACCGCGAGCACGTCCTGGAGCTGGGTGTTCCGGACTCGGCCGTCCTGCTGGAGGACGGGGCCACCAACACCGGGGAGAACCTCCGGTACTCACGGGCGCTCCTGGCGGAGGCGGGGATCAGCGTCGGCTCGGTCATGCTCGTGTGCAAGCCCTACATGGAGCGGCGCGCGCACGCCACCGCGCGCGTGCTCTGGCCCGAGGCGGACACGGTGCGCGCCTCGGCCCGGACCGGGTTCGACGACTACCTGGAGACGGTGGGGGACGATTGGCTCGTGATGGACACGATGGTGGGCGACCTGCAACGGGTGATGGAGTACCCCGCCCGGGGCTTCTCCATCCCGCAGGAGGTCCCCGACCGCGTGCGTGAGGCCTACACCTTCCTGGTCGCGGCCGGGTTCGACGGCCACCTGATCACGCCCTGAACGGGGCGCGGTACTCGGGCTCAGGGGAAGGGTGGGAGGAACCTCTCTCCGTTCTCCACGTACACCGCGCCCGGGGTCCCGCCACAGGACCCGGGTGAGGGCGCAACATCAGTCCTGGTCACTGCGGGTCCCGGGTGGGGCCGGGGTTGGGAGAAGGGAGCCCCTGTCCGACGGCCCGGGCAGGCGCGCGGCGGTGGACCGGTGGCGGGTGCGGCGTGGTGTTCCCGGCGGAGTCCGGGCGAGCAGCGTCCGGAAGGCTGGGGCGTCCCTGGGCGAAGGCGGGCACGGCCCCGACGAGGTCGGCCGGGCGTCAGGGGGTCGGCGGGTTCGGCGGGTTCGGAGGCGGCGGTACGCGAGCGCGGTCCGTCCCCTCTCCGATAACCTGCGGCGGGAATCGACGAAGGGATCGAAATGGACCAGGTCCAGGACCTACCCGAACGCAGTCGCGAGGTGACGCGGGCGCTCGACTCGCTGGGAGCAAGCGGCCGGGTGCGCGCGCTGCCCGCCTCCACCCGGACCGCCGCCGAGGCGGCCGAGGCCCTGGGGTGCGAGGTCGGAGCGATCGCCAACAGCCTGGTGTTCATGGCCGACGGCGCGCCCCTGCTGGTGATGACCAGCGGCCGGCACAAGGTGGACGTCGCCCTCCTGGCCGAACGCCTGGGCCGGACGAAGATCAAACGCGCCACCCCGGAGCAGGTCCGGGAGGCCACCGGCCAGGCCATCGGTGGGGTGGCGCCGATCGGCCACCCCTCCCCCGTGGAGACCGTGGTGGACCCCGCCCTGGCGGACTACCCCCAGCTGTGGGCGGCGGGCGGCACCCCCAACACCATCTTCCCCACCGACCACGCCGAACTGCTCCGCATCACCGGCGGCACCTCCGTCGAGGTCAACTGACACCGCCCCGTGGGCCGGGCCGCGGGGCCGGTCCGGCCGCGCGTCGGAGCGGCCCCGAGTCGGAGCGGCCGCGCGTCAGGCGGTGGGCGCGCGTCGCCGCCGATGGATCACTCTGCTGGCGCCCCAGGCCAGGAGACCGCACACCGCACCCACCAGGGTCCCCGTGACGACGCTGCTCAGCGCCGCGAAACCGCGTGTGACCATCGCGTGGGCAACGGGCGGGAGCTCGCTGAGGTTGCCGCCGAGGGTCGGCGGATCGCCGTCCCAGGCCGTGGTCCACAGGATCTGGTGGCCGACCATCAGGAACAACCCGTACACGACCCCCACCACCAGGAGCGTCAGGAACGGGTTCGGGACCCGGCGCCACAGCACCACGGCGATCCACACGAGCGGCGGGACGAACACGAACACCGCGTTGACGAGGGTGCCCTCCTGGATGATCCCGAGGTCGTGCAGCACCACCCGGGGCGCGGCGAGCAGGGCCAGGAGGACGACGGCGAGGAACGGGAGCCCCGGACGCTTTCGGCGGGGCGGGGTGGGGTTGTCTGCTGGGTTCATGCCCCCATGCTGGGTAACCGGGACTCCGCGCGCGTCCGCCCCAGGTATCGACCACCTACGCCAGGGAGCGTCACCTCTCCCCCGCCCTGCCTCGCGCACCCTCACCACAGGACCTCCCCCGCGCGTCCGTGTACGGTACGGTCGCCCTGAGCCCCGGGCCCTCGGGCCCGCCCTGGGAAGGACACCCCCGCATGACCAGAACCGGCTGGATCGTGACCGCGATCAGTACCGTGGTCGCCCTGATCGTCGGGTTCGGCGCCGGATGGTGGGTCCAGGGGTCGTCGTCGGCGGAACCGGACCCGACCCCGCCCTCCGCCCGGAGCACCCACCCCGACGACGTGGAGGAGCGGCCCGAGGACGGGTTCGAGGCGGTCGTCGTCGACCTGGACCAGACCCACGACTTCGGTGACGGGTTCTCCATCGGGCTGAGCGGGTTCGAGCGCCGTGTCGAGGAGGGCGGGGTCGACCCGGCCACCGGCGGGGAGGGCGACCTGCCCTACCTGTCGTGGACGGTGGAGGTCGTCAACGAGGGGTCCGAGACCGTGCTGTCCGGTCTGGTGACCAGGTCGTGCTCGGTGGGCGACCCGCTCCGCGAGTCAGGTTCCCCGGTGCTGGGCGACAGCGTGAACCCGCCGGAGAGTCTGGCCCCGGGCCAGTCCGGCGCCTGGGACGAGGACTGCTGGGCCGACGAGGACGACCACCAGGTCCAGTACACGGTCGAGTTCCACGACCAGGACTTCGTCCCCCTGTACCCGCCGGTCACCTTCGCGGGATCCGTCGACTGAGACCGGCGGGTCGTGTCCTACCCGGTGAACAGGGCCGCCGCCTGGATCGCGGTCCGCACCACCCCGTAACCCAGCGCGATGATGACGACCGCCCACAGGAAGAGTGCGGCGGCCTTCGACGCCCGGTCACGTGTGCTCTGTTCCATCGGATCCTCCTTCACCGACCCCGACGGGGCCCCTCGGTCTGCACTGTGGTCCACGGCCCCGCGGCCGTCGGCGCTCACACGCGCGCCCGGGACGGGTCGGCGTCCTGCGGCGTCGCCTCGGGGGCGGCCTTGGGCAGGGGGCGCACCAGAGCGTTGGCCACGAAACCGACCACCATCACGCCCACCATCAGGTAGAGCGAGAAGGTGTAGAGGTCGGCACCGGAGCGGCCCGCCGCCAGCTGCTGGTCGGCGATCACGTTGACGATCAGCGGCCCGGCGATTCCGGCGCACGACCAGGCCGTGAGCAGGCGGCCGTGGATGGCACCGACGTTGAAGGAGCCGAACAGGTCCTTGAGGTAGGCGGGGATGGTCGCGAAACCGCCGCCGTAGAAGGACAGGATGATTCCGGTGACCGCCACGAAGAGCACCACCGAACTGGTCCCCGCCACGGCGATCAGCACGTAGAGCAGACTGCCGAGTCCGAGGTACCCGATGTAGGTGCGCTTGCGGCCGAGCAGGTCCGACGTGGACGACCACACGAAGCGCCCGAGCATGTTGCACAGGGACAGGAAACCGACGTAGCCCGCGGCCTCGGCGGGTCCGACCCCGGTGAAGAAGTCCTGGACCATCGGCGCTGCCTGTTCGAGGATGCCGATCCCCGCGGTGACGTTGCAGAACAGCACGATCCACAGCAGCCAGAACTGGCGGGTGCGGAAGGCCCGTTCGACGCTGACGCCCTCGGTGGCGGGGTCCACGGCGGGTGTGCCAGGGGACTCCGTCGGCGGCTGCCATCCGTCCGGGCGCCACCCGGGCGCCGGGACCTTGACCGTCATCGCGCCGAGCATCATGGCGACGAAGTAGACGGCGCCGAGGATGAGGAACGCGGGGACGATGGCGTCGGCGGGGGTGTCGCCGAAGCGGTCCAGGAGCGCGGCGGACAGCGGCGAGGCGATCAGCGCGCCGCCGCCGAAGCCCATGATGGCCAGACCGGTGGCCATGCCGGGCCGGTCCGGGAACCACTTGATCAGGGTGGACACCGGGGAGATGTACCCGATACCGAGGCCGATCCCGCCCACCACGCCGTAGCCGAGGTAGAGCAGCCACAGCTGGCCGGTGGCCACTCCGAGGGCGCCGATCAGGAAGCCGGTGCCCCAGCACAGTCCGGAGACGAACATCGCCTTGCGTGGACCGTTGCGCTCCACCCACTTGCCGCCGAAGGCCGCCGAGAGGCCCAGCATCACGATGGAGATGCTGAAGACCACGCCGATCGCTGTCAGCGTGGTGTCGAAGCGTTCGACCAACGGGGTCTTGAACACGCTGAAGGCGTACACCTGGCCGATGGACAGGTGTACGGCGAGCGCGGCGGGTGGGATGAACCAGCGGCTGTATCCGGGCGGCGCGACACTCTTGTCACGATCGAGAAACGACAGCACTACTCATCCTCATGATTGATTTCCGACCGGAATGCGCTTCCGCTTTCCCGGGTATTCCGGGGAAGCGGCACAAGCATGCGCCATCGTCACACCTTGTGTGACGAGAATCAAATACACGTTCATTGTCGAACGATAGGTTCTGGTTATCGAGGGCCCGGAAGCGGGCCCTGGCGGGGCTCAGAGTGTGACTCCGGGAGCAAGCCCGGCCGGGTGGTGGTGGTCCAGCCGTGCCTGGAGGTCGGCGACGGCCACGGTGTCCAGGAGGGCGCGGGCCAGCACGGGTTCGGGGTCCCGGTCGGCGACGACCAGGCCGATCTGCTTGCTGACCTCGGGTTCCACGAGGGGGATGGCGCGCATGCCGTCCGGAACCGCGTGGAGGGACAACCAGGCGTGCGGCATGACCGCTGACCAGCGGGTCTCGTTGACGTACGAACACAGCGCGCTCACCGAGTTGGTCTCGACCCTGGGCACCGCCTCGACGCCCGCCCGACGGAACGCCTGGTCGACGATGCGACGGTTCTGCATGTCCGGGGACAACAGGCACAGCGGTACCTCGGCGGCCTCGGCCCAGGTGATGGTCTCACGGCCGTTGAGCAGGCCCTGCTCGTCGGTGAGCAGGGCGTAACGCTCCCGGTAGACGGGCTGCTGGCGCACGTTCTCCAGGGGCTCGTTGTCGATGTAGGTCAGCCCGACGTCGATCTGGTAGTCGGCCAGGCCCCGCTCGATCTCCTTGGAGGTCATGGAGACCACCGACAGCGTCACCAGCGGGTGGAGCTCACAGAAGGCGCTGGTGATGAGGGAGATGGAGCTCAGGGTGGTGGGTATGGCCCCGATCCGCAGACGACCGCTCAGTCCCTCCCGCAGGCTCCGTACGTTCTCCACCAGGATGTCGTGTTCGGCCAGGACACGCTGGGCCCAGGCGACGATCCGCTCCCCCTCGTGGGTGAACCCGATGAACCGGTTGCTCCGTCTGACGATGGGGACGCGGAACTCGGCCTCGAGCTTGCGGATGGCTGCGGACAGCGCGGGCTGGGACACGTGGCACGCCTGGGCCGCACGGGCGAAATGCCGTTCCTTGGCCAGCGCTGTCAGGTACTTCAGCTGGCTCAGCAACATCGCGCAAGAATACATGCGCCAGACCCCCGGGAACAACAACACCCAAGTTCTTGATATCGTTCGGCCCATTCAGGGCCATAACTATTCGGGACCTCTGGACAGAGGGCGACTCGGTGAGAGAATTCGAACTGTGACACACCACGACTCGGACATGCCCGACCCCGCCCAGGACGCGCCGGAGGTCGGGCCTCCCAAGGAGAGTGCGGCGGGCATCCCCGCGGTGCTCAACAGCGTGCGCCATGTGAACGACCAGGCGGGCGTGCTGCGCGGGCTGCCCGCGATGCTCGCCGTCAACCAGAAGAAGGGCTTCGACTGCCCCGGCTGTGCCTGGCCGGAGCCGGGCAAGCGCCACCGCGCGGAGTTCTGCGAGAACGGCGCGAAGGCGGTCGCTGAGGAGGCCACCCGCCGCACCGTCGGCCCGGACTTCTTCGCGCGGCACCCCGTCACGGACCTGTTCGAGCGCTCCGGGTACTGGTTGGGGCAGCAGGGCAGGCTGACCGAGCCGATGTACCTCGCGGAGGGCGCCACCCACTACGAACCCGTCTCCTGGGACCGCGCGCTGGACATGATCGCCGATGAGCTGCGCGGGCTGGACACGCCCGACGGCGCGGTGTTCTACACCTCGGGCCGCACCAGCAACGAGGCGGCCTTCGCGTACCAGCTGTTCGCACGCCAGCTCGGCACCAACAACATGCCCGACTGCTCGAACATGTGCCACGAGTCGTCCGGCTCCGCGCTCACCGAGACGCTGGGAGTGGGCAAGGGCAGCGTGTCCCTGGAGGACATGTACGAGGCCGACCTCATCATCGTGGCCGGTCAGAACCCGGGCACCAACCACCCCCGGATGCTGTCCGCGCTGGAGAAGGCCAAGCGGCGCGGTACGCGGATCGTCACGGTGAACCCGCTGCCCGAGGCGGGCATGAAGGCGTTCCGCAACCCGCAGTACGCCCGGGGCCTGGTGGGGCGCGGGACCGAACTGACCGACCTGTTCGCACAGATCAGGGTGGGCGGAGACCTCGCGCTGTTCTCGGCGGTCAACCGGCTCCTGCTGGAGGCCGACCAGCGCGGGGAGAAGGTCCTGGACCACGGGTTCGTGAACTCGTTCACGCACGGGTTCGAGGAGTTCGCCGAGGCGCTGCTGGCCGAGCCTGAGGACGAGTTCTGGGCCCGGACCGAACGCGACACCGGGCTGTCCCGCTCGCTGATCGAGGAGCTCACCGCGATGGTGGTCGCCTCGGAGCGGATCGTGGTGTGCTGGGCGATGGGGCTGACCCAGCACAAGCACTCGGTGCCGACCATCCGCGAGGTGGTCAACTTCCTGCTGCTGCGCGGCAACGTGGGACGTCCGGGCGCGGGTGTGTGCCCGGTGCGCGGCCACTCCAACGTGCAGGGCGACCGCACGATGGGCATCTTCGAGCGGCCCGCGGACTCCTTCCTGGACGCGCTGGGCGCGGAGTTCGGGATCGAACCGCCGCGCGAACACGGGCACGACACGGTGAACGCGATCCGGGCGATGGCGCGCGGTGAGGTGGGCGTGTTCTTCGCCATGGGCGGCAACTTCGTGGCAGCCTCCCCGGACACCGAGGTGACCGAGGAAGCGATGCGTCAGGTGGGGCTGACGGTCCACGTCTCCACCAAGTTGAACCGTTCGCACGTGGTGACCGGCACCCGCGCCCTCATCCTGCCCGCCCTGGCCCGCAGCGACCGCGACCAGCGCGGCGGGGATCAGCGGTGGGTGACGGTGGAGGACTCGATGGGCCTGGTGCACGCCTCCCACGGGGTGCTCGCGCCGCTGTCGGAGGGGATGCGCTCGGAGGTGGACATCGTCCTCGAACTGGGCCGGAGGATGTTCGGGAACGCCCCGGTGGACTGGGAGGCGATGGCCGACTACGACCGCGTGCGCGACCACGTGGCCCGGGTCGTGCCGGGGTTCGAGGACTTCAACGCCAAGGCGCGACGGCGCGGAGGGTTCGCCCTGCCGCACGCTCCCCGCGACGACCGGAAGTTCCCGACCGCCACGGGCCTGGCCAACTTCACGGCCAACGGCACGTACGCGCCCGAGGTCCCCGAGGGGCGGCTGCTGTTGCAGACGCTGCGCTCGCACGACCAGTACAACACCACCATCTACGGGCTGGACGACCGCTACCGCGGCATCAAGGACGGCCGAAGGGTCGTTCTGGTCAACGCTGAGGACGCCGCCGAGCTGGGGCTGGCGGACGGGGCGTACACGGACCTGGTGGGTGAGTGGTCGGACGGCCGTGAGCGCCGGGCACCGCACTTCCGGGTGGTGCACTACCCCACCGCCCGTGGCAGCGCGGCCGCGTACTACCCGGAGACCAACGTGCTGGTGCCGCTGGACTCCACCGCGGACGTGAGCAACACGCCCACGTCGAAGTCGGTGGTGGTGCGCTTCGAGCCGTCCTCCCAGGCCAGCTGAGCCGGGCGACCGTCCCGCCCCGGTTGTCGGAGGGTCCCCGGGTATCCGTACTCGGGGGCCCTCCGCGCCGGTTCCGCACCCCTGTCGCGCCCCGGCACAGGGGAGCTCCGTGCACCGCCTCCTCGTCTTCGGGGCGTCCGGTCACTGACCCCCGTAACGGCGCCACGGGAGGCGGGCCCGGACCCGCCAGCGGGGTCGCCAGCGCAGCCACGGCAGCCACGGTTCACCGGGCGGGTGCGGGACGGTGGGGTCCTCCAGTTCTCCAAGGAGGACGTCCTCGACCTCCTCGAACCTGATCCCGGCGAACACCATGATGTCGGTGGCGACCATCTCCACTGCGAGGTGGGTGGCGTGGGTGACCGGGTCGTCCTCGGGCAGACCGGCTCCGTAGGCGCGCGCGGCCGTCAGCGCCTGTTCCACCGCCTGTTCCCGGGCCTCGCGACTGCTGAGGTCGTCGGCCAGGATGGTGAGCACCTCGGCCATGTCGGTCACGATCGGCGCCAGCTCCCGCTGTTCCTCCACCCCCATGGCCGTGGTGGTCCGGGACAGGAACAGGCAGCTCTCGCCGAGCAGGATCAGCCGCTCGATGACCTCGTCCTCCTCCAGCACGGGCTTCGGATCGCCCCAGCGGATGGTGGAGAGCCGGATCGTGGACCTGCTGCTCTCGCGTGCGCGGCTGAGTTCGGCCATGGGTCGGCTCAGGTCCCCGAGCCGGTTGACCACCTGCTCGCTGGAGGTCTCACCGTGCTCGAGGGAGCGGCCGACCAGGGCGAGCATGCTGGCCATCTCGTTGAGCGCGTCCTCCTCGATCCGTCGGAGCATGGCCACGAGCCGGGCCGGGAAGAACAGCTGGCTGAAGGCGAGCGCCACACCCGCACCGATCAGCGCGTCCACCAGGCGGTCGATGCCGGGGCTGGCGCCGCCGACGAAGATCGTGGTGAGGATGGCGCTGGCGGCGGCCTGGCCGATGATGATCCGTTCGGCGTTGATCGCGGCCGCGACCGTCATGGCGCACGCGGTGGCCAGCACCATGGCCACCTCGTTGAAGTCGGTGATCAGCAGGCTGAGCTCGCCCGCGAGGATGCCGATGAACACGCCCATGAGCAGGCGCAGGGCCTGGGCGCCGCGTTCTCCCCCGGCCGCGTTCAGCGCGATCACCGCGGCGATGGGCGCGAAGAAGGGCCGGTGGTCCTGGACGAGGCCACCCGCGATGGTCCAGGCCAGGGTGGCGGCGATGACCGCCAGCACGATCAGGGCGGAGTTGGCGGACAGGCGTGCGCGGACCTCCGCCGTCACGGCCCGGATCCGGCTCCGCGGGGTGTGGCCCTCAGGGGGCTGCTCTCCCATGTTCTCCTCACCGACGAAGGGACACACCTTCGGGGGTGGGGGGCCGCCGGTTCCATTGATACCGGCAGGAAGGGGAGAAGTGTGGGTACCGTGCCCGGTGTTTCGCGCCGAGGTGGGCCCGGCCCGCCCAGCCGAGCGGGGGCGCCCGTACTGTGACGCCATGCCGACGATCTACCTGATCCGCCACGGTAAGGCCTCCCCTGAGGCGGCGGACTACGACGAACTGAGCCCCATCGGACACGAACAGGCCCGCCTGGTGGGGGCCGAGTTGGCCCGGCGCGACCTGGACCTCGGCCCCGTGGTGAGCGGGACCCTGCTCCGCCAGCGCGGGACCGCCGTCACCGCCCTCGACGTCGAGCCCGTGACGGACCCGCGGTGGAACGAGTACGACCACCTGCGGCTGCTGGCCCTCCACCCGATCGGAGCGGGCACGCTCCAGGAGCGGCTGGACGCCTCCCTGCACGCGTGGACCTCGTCGGGTGCGACGGGAGAGGGTTCGTGGAACGCGTTCCGGGACGGTGTGCGAGCGGCACTGGACGAGCTCGCGGCCTCCCTGGAGAGAGGACGGACAGCGCTGGTGTTCACCTCGGCGGGGGTGGTCGCGGCGGCCTGTGCGTCCCTGTTGAACGCCCCCGATCCGGTGTTCGTGGCGATGAACCGGGTGGTGGTCAACGGATCGGTGACCAAGCTGGTGCACGGGCGCGGCGGGACCCGGCTGCTCTCCTTCAACGACCACGCCCACCTGGAGCGCGGCGACCCGGAACTGATGACCTTCCGCTGAGCGGCGCCTGTTCGGACCCGCCTCATACCGACCGGTCGGTTCTGTGTTCCGCGCAGGCGGCCGGAACCGGCCGCCCCCAGCGCCGCTGGCTCGCGCGCCCCGGTGGAGCCGGGGCGCCCCGCCACGAGTGCGCGATGCGGTAGGAGCGAACTCGGCCAAGCCCCCGCGCGGGCAGCCCGAAGCAGACCGCGCGCCCGTGTGCGAGGCCGGGTCGAGCAGGGCATTCTGGAGGGCATGACCGAACACCCCGCCTCCGACTCCGTCCCCATTCCGGGCTCCGTCCCCCTCCCCGGTTTCGGCCCCGTACCACGGGTCCAGCCCGCGCCGGAGACCGAGCCCGTCCCGGGTTCCGTCCCGCTTCCGGGGTTCGGCCCCGCGCCCGAGGTCCGCTCCTCCGAGGCCACCGGACCCACTCAGGAGGCCGGTCCGGGGCCGGAGACCGGCCCCTCCCCCGAGGTCGAGCACCTGGCCGCCACCCTGCGTCGGCGCCGGTCCGAACTGGCCGACGCCAAGGCGGCCCGGATCGGCGACGGCAGCATCGTCCACGAACTGACCACCCGGGTCTGGGTGGGAGTGGAGATCCCGGCGGTGGTGTGCGCGGCCGCCGACGACCCCATGCGGCTGCGCCCGTCCACCCACCCGGTGAACTGTCTGCGGTGCAGGTCGAGGCGGTCCGGCTCCGGCGGTGAACAGGTCCCCGGCCAGGAACTGCTGTGGGGCTGAACCGGTCGGGGGCTCAGGCCCCCGGCTGGGCCGCCCGTTCCGCCGCGCGGGACAGGACCGCGCGCAGGCCGAGTTCGTAGCCGAGGACCCCGCAGCCCGCCACGTATCCGGCGGCGACCGGCGCGGTGACGGAGGTGTGGCGGAACTCCTCACGGGCGTAGATGTTGGAGATGTGCACCTCGACCACGGGTGCCTCGATCGCGTCCACGGCGTCGCGCAGGGCGATGCTGTAGTGGGCGTAGGCGCCGGGGTTCATCACCACGCCCGCGTAGTGCCGCGCCGCGTGCACGTGGTCGACCATGCCGCCCTCACTGTTGGTCTGCGCGCAGACGACCTCCACACCCAGTTCCTTCCCGAGGGCGGTCACCCGCCCTTCGATCTCGGCGAGGGTGACGGTTCCGTACTGCTCGGGGTCACGGGTGCCCAGCAGGTTGAGGTTGGGGCCGTTCAGCAACAGCACGGTGGGCGTGTTCTCGGACATGCTCGGATCCCTGGCTTCGTCTCTGGATGGTGGGACCAGCGTAGACCCGCGGTGGTCCCGGCCACCAAGGGCCGATACCATACCGACCAGTCGGTCAATCACTCTGGGAGGCAACCCGTGGCGTCCACCCTGCTGTCCAGGCGCGACCTACACTTCCTGCTCTACGAATGGCTCGACACCGAGGCGCTCACCCGGCGCCCCCGCTATGCCGACCACTCGAGGCAGACCCTCGACGGCGCCCTCGACCTGGCCGAACGCGTGGCCACCGACCACTTCGCTCCGCACAACAAGACCAACGACGCCCACGAACCCAGCTTCGACGGCGAACGCGTGCACGTCATCCCCGAGGTCGGCCGGGCCCTGAGCGTCCACGCCGAGACCGGCCTGTCCTCCCTCGCGATGGACGCCTCCGTGGGCGGCGGCCAGATTCCCCGGGTGGTCTCCAGCGCCTGCGACGCCTACTTCCAGGCCGCCAACCCGGGCACAGCCGCCTACTCCTTCCTCACCTCGGGCAACGCCTCCCTCCTGATGGCGCACGGCTCCCCCGAACAGATCGACACGTTCGTGCGGCCCATGGTCGAGGGCCGCTTCACGGGCACGATGTGCCTCTCCGAACCGCACGCGGGCAGCTCCCTGGCCGACATCACCACCCGGGCGGAGCCCGCCGGGAACGGGACATACCGGCTCTTCGGCAACAAGATGTGGATCTCCGCGGGCGACCACGAGCTGACCGAGAACATCGTCCACCTGGTCCTGGCCAAGATCCCGGGCGGGCCGCCCGGCGTCAAGGGCATCTCGCTGTTCGTGGTGCCCAAGTACCTCGTCGACGGACAGGGCGAACGCAACGACGTCGTCACCGCGGGCCTCAACCACAAGATGGGTTACCGGGGCACCGTCAACGCGCTCCTCAACTTCGGCGAGGGCAGGCACACCCCGGGCGGCGCGCCCGGCGCGGTCGGCTACCTCGTCGGAGAGCCACACCAGGGTCTTCGGCAGATGTTCCACATGATGAACCACGCCCGGATCGGAGTGGGGGCCGGAGCCATGGCGGCCGGTTACACCGGCTACCTGAAGTCACTCGGCTACGCCCGCGAACGGCTCCAGGGCCGCCTCCTCGGCGCGAAGGACCCCGGACAACCCCAGGTGCCGATCATCGAGCACACCGACGTGCGCCGCATGCTCCTGGCGCAGAAGAGCTACGTGGAGGGGGCTCTGGCCCTGGTCCTGTACTGCGCCCGGCTCGTGGACGAGGAGGCCAGCGCAGAGCCGGAGTCGGCCGAGCGGGCGCACCTGCTCCTGGACGTGCTGACCCCCATCGTGAAGAGCTGGCCCTCGCAGTGGTGCCTGGAGGCCAACAGCCTCGCCATCCAGGTGCACGGCGGGTACGGGTACACGCGCGAGTACGACGTGGAGCAGCATTACCGGGACAACCGGCTCAACGCCATCCACGAGGGCACGCACGGCGTCCAGGCGCTCGACCTACTGGGCCGCAAGGCCGTCCTGGACGCCGGGTCCCGGTTGTCACTCCTGTTGGAGACCGCCCGTGCCACCGTGAATCGCGCCCGCACCCTGGGCGGCGCCCCGGCCGAGTACGCGGAACTCCTGTCAGCGGCCTTGGACCGCACGGCCGAGGCCACCGCCGCCGCCTGGTCCGACGGGGATCCGGCAGCGGCCCTGGCCAACGCCACCCCCTACCTGGAAGCGGTCGGCCACGTGGTGGTGGCGTGGATGTGGCTGGAGCAGCTCATCGCGGCTCACGGCAAGGAGGGCACCTTCTACGAGGGCAAGCGGGCCGCCGCCGCGTACTTCTTCCGCCACGAACTACCCCGCACCGAGGCCTGGTTCTCCCTGGTCGCCTCCCGTGACCGCACCGTACTGGACACTTCCCCGGACGTTCTGTAGGCGTCCGGTATCCGGGACCTCCAGCACGAACACGTGGCCGATGTCGGCTTCCTCGTATCCGTAGTCGGCATTGGCCACCCGCATGCGTTCCGGAGTGACCTCCACGATCCGAACCGTCACCGGCTCCGCGCGCTCCGGCAGGGTCAGGAGCCAGGGCTCGGCCAGACAGGCCAACCCCAAGGCATCCAGGACAGCCCGGGCCTCAGGATCCGGAACCGGGCCCCCGACAGGGTGGCCGAACGCATTCACCGGCACGAACCCCTCACCCTCCGGTCTCAGATACCCGAGTACCTCCCCGTCCTCCCTTCGATGAGCCGTCCAGTGCGCGGGGATCACGAGCTCTCCCCCAGACGGTGCTCGGCGAAGACCTCCATGGCCTCGCGCTGGTAGTCGGCCAGCCCTGGGGCGACGCGCTCGTACACCTCACGCCAAGAACCGTCCTCCGCGTAGACCCTCCCCAGGTGAGCGAAGGCCTCCGCGTCCGGGGTCCACATCAGGCAGATCTGCCGGTAGTGCCACTCGACCTCGGCCTGCACCGGCGCGGCCCCCACCGGGGTGCCCGCTCTGAGGAAAGCGGCCATCCGGCCCATGCCCTCGGCCGCCTCCGCGCGCATCCGCTCGGCCTCGGCGGGAGTCATGGCATCCCCCGCCTCCCGAGCCCGTTCCCACTGCTCCGGCCACTCCTCACGTGCCCGCTCGGAGTAGTGGGCGGTGTCGAAGCCCTCGAAGAGCTCCTCCGGTCTGCTGGTCACGTCGTTTCCCTCCAGGGTGTCGACCGTGCGGCGCACGGTGTCGACGAGGACACTGAGACGGTCCCGTTCGGCTTCGAGGTCATGCAGGTGCTGCCGCAGCGCCGCCGCCTCATCCTGTTCGGAGTCCAGGACGCGGCGGATGTCCGCCAGCCCCAGCCCGAGCTCGCGCATGACCAGGATGCGTTGCAGCCCGCGTAGCTCACGTTCGCCGTACCTGCGCAACCCGCCCGCCCCGGTGCTCTCCGGGGGCAGCAGGCCCACGTGGTGGTAGTGACGCAGCGTCCGGGAGGTCACCCCGCTCATCCGGCAGACCTCACCCATCGACCACGACATCCCGTCTCCCCTCGTCAGACCGGACCTTCCGGCCCCAGAAACGACGCTAGGCGTTGACGCAACGTCAACCGCAACCGGCCACCATCCTCGTCACGATCGTCATTCTCAATCCGGTTCATCGAACGCCCTCGCAGCCCGACTGGCCCCGGTCTCCACCCGACTCATCTCCGGCACACGAAGTCTGGGAGTAACCAGTGGAAATATGACATTCTGCAACGCTTTCACCCTACTGCTACACAAAAATGGTCGTCGAATCGCCTATCCACCAGCAATCCAATGACCTCTTGTGGCCAATCCCAGCAGAGCTTCGTCGCCGGATGGTACCTAGGTACAGCCCTTTCTTCCCCCAGCATTCGGAGGTTTCCGTGGCCGCACGCAACTTCAAGGGCCAATACTCAGACTGGCCGTGGACCGCCGCCATCATCATCTGCCTGGTGATCCTGGCAGCCGCTCTCAACCGCTGACGAGGAGGCACGGATGACCACCCCCGGAGTGTGTCCGTACTGCGAGCGCCGGATAGGCGCGCGGGCCGACGGCCGCCGAAAGAAGCACTACATCAACGAGACGAGCGCCTGGGCGCTGCTCTCCTACGCACTGTTGGAATGCCGAGGATCCTCCGACCAAGGAGCCGTGCCGAACTACCGGACCATCAGCGAGTCCAAGAAACGGCGTGGAGGAAAAATGCGCTGCCTGGCCTGCGATAAGTGGGTTCCCCAGACCTCCACGTTTCGCCCGGCGAAGCATGCCCATGATGGTAGGCCGTGCAAGGGGTGGCGCGATAACCAACACTGAAGTCGCGACCTTTACGTCGTAGATTCGTTGAGTTGCAGAGGAATCTTCTCTCACCCCGTGCTGAGTTGGCACGGGGCGGTTTTCGTCGTCGGGCTCCGCGGGATTCGTTCCAGGCCGTCCCGCCGCCCTTCCTAGGACAGCGGTCCATCCCCGCGTGCGCGGGGCTCACGCGAAAGCGGGAATGGTCGCCGCCCGAGGAATCGGTCCATCCCCGCGTGCGCGGGGCTCACGAGATGGACCCGCGCCACCTGGGCGTGTACGTCGGTCCATCCCCGCGTGCGCGGGGCTCACACTTAACGACCTGCGGCAACGCGAGCCGTCATCTTCGCTTGATCATCGCACCGGCGTCCTCTGGCACACATCCTGACACACATCGACACGGCCGAACCAGCTCCCCGATCGCTGAGGGCTCAGATGGCCTCGCGGCGTTGCAGATAGCTGAAGGCAGCCCAGCCGGGCAGGACCGGGAACCAGAAGGTGAGCACCCGGAACAGCAGGACAGCGGGCAGGGCCACGTCGGCGGGCATCGCGGTGAGCGTGGTGAGCCCGCCGATCAGCGCGGCCTCGACCGCACCGAGGCCGCCCGGGGTGGGGGCGGCCGAACCGATGGCGTTTCCAGCGAGGAAGACCACGGCCACCGCGACCAGGCTCACCTCCACTCCGGGCCCGGCGAAGGCCAGGACCGAGAAGTGCAGGCACAGCACGAAGGCCACGGTCAGCAGCAGAGTTCCGCCCACGCCGAGGACGAGACTGGCCGGACGTTGGAACAGGTCCAGGAGTTGAGGCAGGGTCCCGGTGAGGTAGGGGCGCAGACGCGATCCGACAGCTCGGCGCAGCCGGGGGTGCAGCAGCACGGTGCCCACGCTGACGGTCGCGATGATGGCGATGACGGTCACGGTAGGCGAGGGGCTGAAGCCCGTCCAGTACGAGGTCCCGGTCAGGTACGCGCACACCAGGAGCAGCGGCACGTGGACCAGGAAGCCCACGAGCTGGGTGAGGCCCACGGCGGACAGGGACAGTGAGGTGGGCACCCCGGACTTGATCACGTACCGGCTGTTGATCGCGATCGAGCCCAGTCCGGCCGGGGCGGCGATGCGCACGAAGGACGCCGCGTACTGCACCAGGACGGTGCGCCACCAGGGCAGGGGTGCCGGGACGAAGCCGATCAGCACCATGGCGGCGGCGACCATGCAGGTGGTGGCCATGGCCAGGGCCGCCAGGGTCCATCCCGGGTCCGCGTAGCGGATGGTTCCGAGTTCCACCCCGGAGAGCTGGTAGACCAGCACGAGCCCGACCAGGGTGACCACCACGAAGCTGACGATGGTGCGCGGGCGCATCCGCTCCAGGCGGGCGGGTTCGGTGGGTGCCTCGGGGGAGACCGCCGCGATGTGGCGCCGCAGGTCCCCCATGAGCGAGCGGTCGGCTCGGCGCAGTGCGGCCCGGAGCGCGTGGGGCAGACCCGCGGGTTGCAGCATCGGGAGAATGGCGGCCGTGGCGGACACGCCCAGGGCCCGCACGGCCGAGGACACCGCGCGGTCGGCGCCCACGTGCAGCGCCAACAGGGTGACCATCGCTGCGGTGTCCAGGGCCGTGCGGATCTGCGGCGCGGCCACCGCGCCACGGTCGACCCCGGTGAGTGCGGCGGTGACGGGGTGTCTGGCCTCCGCGTGCCGGTCGAGCACCCCGACGGTGGTGCCGTTCAGGTTTCCGTGGGCCACGCGGCGTCGGTGCAGCAGGCTGAGCTGGCGCCAGAGGTCGTCGAGCAGGGAGTCGCTGATCCGTCCCGGCTCCAGGGTGTCGAGGCCCCGGATCCGGGAGCGTTCTCGGGCCAGGAGGATCCTGCCGGGGGTGAGTTCGCCCAGGGCCAGGACGCGGGGGGCGTCCACCCCGGCCTCACGGGCTGCGGCGCTCATGAGCGCGGCGTGTTCGGCGCGTCTGCGCGCACCGTAGAGCATCCGGGGGGCGACGGGGCCGCGCAGGAGGAGGAGGTCGCGCAGGCGCAGCCAGAACCCGCTGGTGTTCTCGGAGTTGAGGACGGAGAGCTCGATCTGGCGCCCGTCAGCGAGGTCGGCGAAGTAGAGGGCGTCACCTCCGCGGTCGGTTCCGGCGGGGGTGATGCGGTCCGCGGTCAGGTCGAAGCGGTGGAGCTCGGCGTGGATGCGGCCGGTTGCGGGTGGCGGCACGCTGGTGCCGACGGCGTAGCGGCTCAGCGCGGCGCAGGTGAGGCCGACGAGGATGGTGAACAGGACCGCGAGGATGCTGGTGACCCCGGCCATGACCGAGGTGGCGGCGATCGCGGCGTTGGTGCCCCACAGCAGGGTGCGCACGCGGGGCTGCCCGGTGGGCATGGTGCGGGCGAACGCGATTCCCGCCGCGACGTAGCCGAGGGTGGCGGCGGTGAGGACGTCGTCGGGCAGGCCGGGCAGCGGGGCCGCACTGTAGGTGGCGTCCTCCAGGACGGAGTTCACGTAGGACGTCATCGCGTAGGCCGCCACCGCCGCGACGATCGCCCGTGTCAGCTCCCGCAGCTCGGCGACGAACAGCGAGCGCAGGACGACGTAGACGAACAGGACAATGAGCAGCAGGTTGGCGCCGAGCGCGACGGCGAACAGCAGCCACGACGGGATCACCGCGCGGAGCTGGCTGGCGTCGTCGGTGGGCGCGCCGTCGGCGATGGCGTCGCTCACCAGGAGTAGGACCACGAAGACCAGGAACAGCCCGGCGATCCCGATGAGGAGGTCGACGGGGCTGCGTGGTGCCCTCGCGGCGGCACGGCCGGGGGTGGGGGCCGGTGTGTCGGTTGGGGTTGTTGTCACGAAAACTAGCCTGCCCGACCCATGAGGATTCGGTCGTCAGGGCCGAGGGTGTTTCGTCCTGCCCGTTCCGCATCGCGGCGCCGCCGGGAGTCTCCCGGCGGCGCCGTGGGGGTGGGTCGTTCTAGTCCGGGAGGGGGGCGAGCCCGCGCTGGTAGGCACGAACGAGGTTGCGGGGGACGCGGTACTCACGGCCGCTGATGTGGACGGTGACCAGGTCGGGGGTCCTGGCCTTCCACTGGGAGCGGCGCGTGCGGGTGTTGGACCGCGACATCCTGCGCTTGGGTACGGCCATGCGAGCGGTTCCTCTCTGTTCGGGAAGCCCTGGCGGGCAGTGGATCGGGGCGACGGGCTCGGTGCCGTCGCCCCGGTCGGGTCGCGGTTACTTGCGCTGGTAGCGGCGCTGGAAGCGCTCCACCCGGCCGGCGGTGTCCACCACGCGGGCGTTGCCGGTGTAGAAGGGGTGGCTGGCGCTGGAGATGTCGACGTCGATCACCGGGTAGGTGCGGCCGTCCTCCCATTCGACGGTCTTGTCGCTGCCGCGGGTGGACCGGGTGAGGAAGGCGTAGTCGGCCGCCTTGTCGCGGAAGACGACGTGCTGGTACGTGGGGTGGATGTTCTTCTGCATGTGGGTCTCCGTTGGGTGCGGGCCTGGGTCAGCGTTCCTCGCGGAACTCGACGTGGCGGCGGAGCTTGGGGTCGTACTTCCTCAGGACCAGGCGGTCGGGGGTGTTGCGGCGGTTCTTCCGGGTCACGTAGGTGGTCCCGGTGCCCTCCGTCGACCGGAGTTTGATGACGGGCCGAACGTCGTTGCGTGCCATGGGCGCCTCCTCGGGGTGTCAGGCCTTTCAACCACACGATAACGGTTTTCATTCCCACTCGAACCACGCCCCCCAATGACGCCACCACGGAGCGCCACACGCCCGAATGCGCAGGAAAAACTACTTATTGTGATTACCTCATGACAAAGCGTGTTCACGAGCATTCGGCCGGAGGAGAACCATGGCGTCACAACACGGACCCAACCGTCGTCAGGTCCTGCGTGGCGGAGCGGGGCTCGGGGTCCTGACCACGGCCGCCCTGTTCGGCGACGCCTTCCGCCCCGCTATGGCCGCCCCCGACACCGGATCGGCCCCCACCTTCACCGGGGTGCCGGTCGCCCACACCGACGGTGTCTCCGTCCCTCCCGGGTACACCGCCCGCGTCCTGCTCCCCTGGGGCGCGCCACTGCACCGGGGCGTCCCGGCGTGGCGACCCGACGCCTCCGACACGGCGACGGAGGCCGCGCGCCAGGTGGGCACCGGCCACAGCGGACTGCGCTACGTCCCCCTGCATCCCGGCCACGACGGCGGGCGACGCGGACTGCTCGTACTCAACCACTCCTGGCTGGACCCGGTGCTGCTGCACGCGGACGGAGGGCGCTCGGCCACAGCGGCCCGCACCGCCAAGGAGATGGCCTCCCTCGGGATGACCGTGGCGCGGGTCGAACTCACGGACGGCCGTTGGCGGGTGATCGACGACGAACTCAACAGGCGACTCACCGCCACCTCCCCCACCACCCTGTCCGGTCCCCTCGCCGGGCACCGGAGCCTGGAGACCTCCGCCGACTCGGTCGGAGTCGTCGGCGGCACCGCGCACGCCACCACCCCCTGGGGAACCTGCCTGACCGGGGAGGACGCCATCGCCGACCTCTTCGGCACCCGGACCCAGGGCTGGACCGCCACCGAGTCCCAGCGCCGGTACGGACTCGGCCCAGGTGAGGCCTCCTACGGCTGGCATGTCCACGAGGACCGGTTCGACCTGGCCCGTGAGCCCAACGAGGCGCACCGGTTCGGCTGGACCGTGGAGATCGACCCGCTGGACCCTTCCGCGGCCCCGGTCAAGCACACCGCCATGGGCCGACTCGCGCACGGGGGCGCCGCCGTCTCCGAGTCACGGGGCCGGGCGGTGGTCTACATGAGCGACCCGACCCACCTCTACAAGTTCGTGGCCGAACGTCCCTGGCGGGACGCACAGAACGCCCGGGGCCCGGGTCCTTTGGACGAGGGAGTCCTCCACGCCGCCCGCCTGGGCTCCGACGGGCTGGGCAACTGGCTCCCCCTCGTCCATGGTCGTACTGGACTGACCTCGGGTGACGGATTCGCCGACCAGGCGGACGTGCTGCTGAGGGCACGTGAGGCCGCCGACGCCGTGGGGGCGACCGAGCTGCGGGGACCGGGGACACCCGCGGTGCACCCCGAGACCGGGACGGTCTACTGCACCGAGGCCTCCGGGGACGACGGCGGTCGTGTGCTGTCGTGGACCGAGGGCGCCAGCGACCACGGCGCCACCCTGTTCTCCTGGCAGGAGTTCGCGCGGGCCGGGGCACCGTCCGGGCAGGGACGGGAGGCGGCGGTCTTCGCCGCCCCGGGCGGGGTCCACTGCGGCGAGGACGGCCGGCTGTGGATCAGGACCGACGTGGTCCGGCTCGGCGACACCTCCGAGGGCGCGCGCGAACAGGTGGGCAACAGCGCACTGTTGTGCGCCGACCCCGAGAGCGGGGAGGTGCGCCGGTTCCTGACCGGCCCGCGTGGTTGCGGGATCGCGGGGACGGCGGCCACCCCCGACCAGCGGACCCTGTTCGTGACGGTGCAGGGGCCCGGTTCGGCGGTGGACCAGCTGGGCGCGCCCACGGTGGAGGATCCGCGCGCGGTGAGCAACTGGCCGGGGTTCGACCCGGTCGGCCGACCCCGGTGCGGGGTCGTGGTGGTGCGCAAGGACGACGGCGGGATCATCGGGACCTGACCCGGCCGCCGGAGGGACCGTCGGCCAGTTCCGTCGGCCGCGAGGCGGGCCCCCATCCACCAGGAGAAGGGGCGGCCGACGCTGACCAGGGAACAGACGGTCTCGGTGATCCGAGTCAGGCACGCACCAGCGCCTCCGGGGTGGGCGGTGCGACGAGCAGCTCCTCGGGGGCGGTCAGATACCAGGCCTCCAGGGTGAGTTCGCTGAGTTCCTCGAGGTCGACGCCGTCCAGGCGGACCACCACCCACCCGAACCCGCCCGCCGTGAACTGCTTCTCGAACACCTCGGGCCGTTCGGCGACCAACGCCGCCTGCTCGATCAGCGACTGCTTCAACCCCACCGTGGCGGTCAGCGGCCACAGGTAGCCGAAGGGCCGCCCTCGCACACGGAACGTCGTGTAGCGCTCCGAGTCCTGGTCATCACACTCGGGAAGCGCGCGCACCAACCGCAGGAACCGCTCGATCTCAACACCCATGAGATGAGACAACCACACGCCACCGACATCGGCACGGCCACCCGATTCGTCCGCGCCCGCCCCACCACCCCCGTGACAGAAGGCGCCCCGGCCCGTGGACTGGCACGGGCCGGGGCGCGACGTGTCTCAGCACACCCTCATCAGCGGATGTTGACGTCGACGCAGGCATAGAAGGCGTTGCCCGTGTCAGCCACGTTCCAGCGGGCGAGGACGGTCTGGCGTCCGCTGTAGCCCGAGAGGTTGACGTTGTGGCTGAAGTTCGCCGGCGGCCGGGCGCCGTTGTCGTTGAAGCTGGCGATCCGGTTGCCGTTGATGAAGTACTCCCACGTGGAGGTGGAGTGCGCGGCGGTGATCGTCCAGCTGAAGGTGGCGTTGGTGCTGACGTCCGAGACGCGCCAGCCGTAGTTGTTGTTGTCCAGCTCGGAGAAGCGCGAGTTGCCACCGGAGCAGCTCATCAGGCCCTTCGGGCCCTCGACGCTCTGCGGCTCCCAGCGGATCTGACCACACTCGACCACACCGGCCGCGCACTGGGCCTGCCGGCTCTGGGGGTTGGAGATGTAGCCGTGGGCGCTCGCCGTCCCGGCGGGCATCAGGGTGAAGAGGAGGGCGGTGGCGGCGGCCACGGCGGCGGTGGAACGGAGCTTGGGGAACTTCATCAGGTCTCGCCCTTCTGGGGATCACGAACACCCGGAGCGCGCCGGGGTCGTCGCGGGGGACCCGGGCCGTTCTCGGGCCCAGGACGGCTCGGTTCGCGTCCATGGGGTCGAACAATTCCCTGTGTTCGCGAGGATCGGCGCCTACAGGAATTCGGAATTCTCGGTCATTCCTCAACCTGTTGCCGAGCAGAGTAAGCAGCGCGTAATTCGCCCGTCAAGACCTCTCCCAGCCTTGGAACCGGGTACCAGAATCCGGTTTCTCCACTGGTACTGACAGGACCGCATCAGAACGAACCCCCAAACTGGAAAGACTCTTATCAGATCTGCGACTGGTCTACTGAAAACCCTGCGGTATTCTCTTCCGGGATCACCTTCGACAACAGTGAGAACTGTCCTCGAAGACAGATTCCCTTCCCTTCGCCGGAAGCGTCCCACCTCGACACCACCGGCACCGGGAGCCCCGGAGGACGACACGCCCCCGGCCTCCCCCTCGGCCGCACCCACCTCCCGTGCGACGGCCGATCCACACGGCAGGTGACCGCTCCCCACGACGCTTCGACGAAGGAACACCTCATGCCCGACCCCACTGTCACGCGGAGGTCAACGCCCCCTCCGCACCGCTCCCTCCTCGTTCTCCTGGCGGCGATCTCGGTGCTCCCCGTGACGGTGCACCTTCCGGCCCTGCCGGAGATCGCCGCCGCCTACGGGACCAGCATCGCCCTGGTCAACCTCTCGATCGCCGGGTACGCGATCGCCACCGTGACGGCCGAAGCGGCCTCCGGAGCCCTGTCGGACCGGTACGGCCGCCGCCCGGTCGTGCTCGTCTCCGTCACGGTCTTCACGTTCGCCTCCCTCGGCTGCGCGATGGCGCCCACCATCGAGATCTTCCTCGTCTGCCGAATGTCGCAGGCAGCGATCGCCGCGTGCTTTCCCGTGGCGATGGTCGCCATCAAGGAAACGTCGCGCGGTGACGACGCCGTTCGGAGAATCGGATTCGCCGGAATGGGTTGGGCACTCGCACCCATGCTCGGAACCATCCTCGGCGGAACTCTCGACGATCTCTTCGGGTGGCGCTCGATCTTCTTCGTGCTCGCGGTCATCGGAGGATTGGTTCTCCTGGTGTCAATGCGACACATGACGGAGACGTCCATCCGTTCGGACGCGCCCGGTCGTGATTTCCCGTCCGCGCTCCGGCGCATTCTGGCCTCACCGCGTTTTTGGACCTACTCCCTCTGTATGGCCTGCTCCATGGGCACCCTCTACGTCTTCCTGGGCGGCGCTCCACTAGTCATGGACCGGGACTTCGGTGGTTCGGGGGTCGCCCTCGGCCTGTACATGGCCATGATTCCCGGCGGGTTCGTCCTGGGCAGCTACTTCGCTGGGACCCTCGGCCCCCGTGTGTTCCGCGCCCGTCTGCTCGTCCTGGCGCGCTCCCTCACCTGCGCGGCCCTCCTCGCGGGCCTGGTGATCGCTGTGACCTGGGACCTCCACCCACTGGCCCTCTTCGCCTCCTGCGCGTTCGTCGGGGTGGGCAACGGGCTGACCACCCCCGTCGTCAACACGGCGGTGATGTCCGAGCACGAGGCCCTGGCCGGCACCGCGCTGGGCGTGTCCGCCGCGGTCTCCATCGGCGGTGGTGCGTTGGTGTCCTCCCTGGCAGGCCCGGCCCTCAGCGATATCGACTCCGCCAGCGCCCTGCTCCTGCTCCTGCTGGCACCAGCAGCACTCGCGCTGGTCGCCGCGATCCTCGCCGCAGTCGCCGACCGGACCACCACCGGCGAGTGACCCGGCTCCCACAGGTCGTGAGGAGAGTTCCAGCGGTTCGGCCGAGCCCCACGCAACCCTCCCTCCGTGTCGCCGCACCCTGCCCACTGGCGCGGGCCGGGTAACGGGCAGTTCGCCCCTTGGCCGAAAGTTGCCAACGTCTCCTCCGGCATTGCCTTCCGTGATCACTCGGGTGATTCTCGGAACAGCCGACCGGATCGGAGCTCAACGCGTGCCGGACGACGACCGACACACACGGGACCGAGTACGCACCCTGGACCCCCTCGACATCGCACTACGCGAGCGGGCGAGGAAGCGTCGCGAATCCGGAGCCTCTCCGGACCAGTTGACGATCCCCGAAGCCGAGGTCCGGCCCCCGTTGAGGAGGACCCTGGACACGATCCTGGAGAAGCTCGGGAAACCCGACCTCGACCACGCCGCCCGGCGCACGCGGAAGCTGGCCAGGACCCTGAGGGACGACGGCCCGGAGAGCCTCGACCTGTGCGCCGGCCACCGCAAGTCGGGCACGCAAGCCCTTGTCGACCAGGCGATCGGCACCGTGCTCGCCAGCTGCACCCCGGAGGATCTCATCGAGGCCGACGAGGGACTGGCCCTGCGGATCGGCGAGGAGTTCGCCCGCGGAGCAATACGCCGCTACGCCCTGGACCGTGTCTCACCGTTCACAGGGGACTACGGCCCGGACGCGCAGGACGCACTGGACCTCCTCGAACTGGCCGACCTCACCTTCACCTCGACGATCCTGCGCGGACTGGTCAGTGACCTCATGCGCTGACCTCCCTTGGAGCCCCCGTGCCACGCGAAGCGACCACCAGGGTCACCTACTCTTCCGACCTCGAACCCGAACTGAGGGCGTTCGACCAGGACACCGAAATCCTCAAGGTCATCCCCGAGTTGATCGTCGACTACCTGGACGAGGACCACCTGGCAGCGGACCTGTGGACGATCGCCGCGACGGCCTTCGCCGTCGACCGCAACCTTCGACGCCCGGCACTGAACTCGTGGCGCAAGGGCCAGGAGTGGCACCGAACCATCAGCACCACCTTCCCCGTACGGAACCCCGCGTGGTGGGCCCAACGCACGGCTGACGTGGAGGCTCCACTCAACTGGCTGACCGCCGACACCTGGCACATCGAGTTCACACAGGGCGGGCCGGTCCCGAACCAAGCGTCCCTGTTCAGCAACGCGGAGCTCCACCTCGAGGGCGCGACGGCGCTCTTCTCCGGCGGGCTCGATTCGGTGTGCGGCATCATCGCCGACCTCGAGGAAGAAGGCGATCCCCTCCACGCCATCTCCGTCAGCACCAACAACCGCATGGAGAACCAACAGAAGCGCGTCCACGACACCCTCCGGAACGCGGATTCGCGACTGCGTTCCTGGAGCCCCTTCAGGCTCCAGGTCCGACTGAGCAACCGAGAGAGCACCGCTCGTTCACGGGGATTCGTCTTCCTGACCGCGGGGGTGCTCTCCGCGATCGCGCGTGGCACGAACTCGCTCCGCCTCTATGAGAACGGCCCGGGGGCGCTCAACCTGGCGCTGTCTCGGGGCCAGGTCGGCGCCCAGGCAGCGAAGGCGGTCCACCCGAAGACCCTGCGGTACATGGAACATCTCGCCAGGGCGGTCACCGGGGACAGCGAGTTCCAGATCGAGAACCGGGCCTTCGAAAGGACCAAAGCCGAGATGGTCCGACGGGTTCCCGCACACTTCGACGGGGCCCTGGCCGCCTCGGTCTCCTGCGACACCGGCTTCTCCCACCACGAAGGCGGCGATGCCCCTGCTCACTGCGGCAGGTGCAGTTCCTGTGTCCTCCGTCGCCAGGCCCTGGCCGCGGCCGGGCGGAACATCCCCACATCGGTCAGGGGTGTTCCCCGACGCAAGGACGACCACCCGAGGCTCATGGCGTGGCAGGTCGCGCGGCTGCGCCACGTTCTCCGCGACGGATTCGACTGGGCGCGCATGGTTCGGGAGTTCCCCGACATCGTGTGTGACCCGCGCTCGTTCCTCCCCGAGCGCCGCGAGGTCCTGCTCCGGGTGTTCACCGAGTACGCCAGTGAGTGGGACCTCCCGGCGGTGATCAAGGAGTTCGCCGAGGAGTGACCGTCATGGGTGAACGCCGGACGAAAGACTGGCAGTCCTCGATCTCGGTTCTCCCTTCTTCGAGTGAGCACGCACACAAGGCCGATCCAACCATTCGTACCCGACGACTTCATAACCTCACGATCCCGGACCTCCTCCCAGAAGAACTCCCCGCGCGGGCCGTCGAAGCGACCACTGACAAACAGAAGTCGAGCATGGGAACCCAGTTCCTCAAGTACATATGCTGACCAGCGGAGATATCACCCCGCACCCGAATGGAACACGATCGACCTGCTGCGTGGCCGGGACTCCCGTACAAGTGGGAACATCGAGCACACAGTTCTTCCTGGTGTTGGAAGCCCTGCGCAATGGCCGCGAGTCTCAGGTGCTTAAGGCTCTCGGTGAAATCGACTTACACCGCGGTGATACCTTGGCGAATCGACACACTGGGTATCACCTGACACACCCCCAAGGAGCACGAGTGAACCCGCCTGGGCCGCGCGATCCCGCCAGCTATTCCGCTCAGGAACTGGCCGACCCCCGCATCGACTCGATGACCCTGAGGCAGATCGGCGCCGTGCGCCCGGATCTGTGGCGGCTGATCCACGACCACCCGAATTGCGACAGGGAACTCGCCGAATACATTCGGCGGAACACCCCTCCCGCGGTCCAGCCGCAGGGGCCTCAGCAGCCCACGGGCCACCAGCAGCAGCCACCGCACGGTTTCCAGCCACCTGGCGCGCACCCGCAGGGCCCGGCGCCGCACGGAGGCCAGCCGGGCCAGGCCTCACAGGGCGCGCAACAGATCGCCTCGGGGGCCAAGGAACTGGCCAAGGGGGCCAAGACCTACTTCACCACCACCGTCGCCCCCGCGGCCGTGGGCGCGGCCCAGACCGTCAGTCAGCGGTCCGGCCAGGCACCTGGGGCCGTGCACTGGTCCATCTGGTTCCGGTTCGCGATTCCCGCGCTCGCCCTCGTCGCCATCATCTCGCTGTTTCTGCCGCTCGCATCCTTGTCGTACAGGGGGTACTCGGAGAGCTTCAACTACTTCTCCCCGGAGGCCCCCGACGGCGAGGGGGCGATCATGCTCACCTTCTTCGTAGTGGTCATCGTCTTCGGCGTCGTGTCACTGGTGACGGGGAAGAAGTGGGCCCTCATCACCGCGGCGGTCATCGCCATCATCGCCGGGCTCTTCGGCACGATCAACGGCCTCGGCACCGCTTCCTCCGTCAACAACCAGGGCATCGGCTCCGTCGGCGCCGGGGCGATCTTCCTGGGGCTCTCAAGCCTGGCACTGGTCGCCTCCGCGATCGTCACGCTCCTGCCCCAGAAGCAGCAGCCCGCTCCCCCACAGTTCTGAGAGGTACCAGAGCCCCTCGCCTCAGCACGGGTGAGGACGAGCGGACCGACGTGTCCTCCGGCGTCGCCGGGGGACACGTCGTCGTCCCGGTGGTTCAGCTGGCCGAGCGAAGGAACGGCGGACTGAGCAGGGTCGCCTCCCCCTTGCGGTAGAGGGCTGCCGGTCGGCCGGTGGCCTGGGGGCGCTGGTCACCGGTGGCTTCCAGGAACCCCTCGGCTCTGGTGGCTCTTCGCCGGAAGTTGCTGGGGTCCAGCGCACGACCCCACACGACCTCGTAGACGTTGCGCAGTTCGGGCAGGGTGAAGGGTTCGCGGCAGAAGGTCGTGGCCACGGTGGTGTACTCCAGGGTCCGTCTCGTGCGCTCCAGCGCGTCCGCGACGATGCCGGCGTGGTCGAAGGCCAGCGCGTCGCCTTGGTCGAGGAGGTCGGGTACGGCCGCCCAGTAGGCGTGAGCGGCGTCCGTACCGCCCTCGGGGGTGGGCAGGTTCGGTCCAAGAGCGAGGTAGGCGACCGTGACGACCCTGCCCCGCGGGTCCCTGCCAGGGTCCCCGTAGGCACCGAGCTGTTCCAGGTGCAACAGGGCGCCGTCGATCGCGGTCTCCTCCAGGAGTTCCCGGTGGGCGCCCTCGTCCAGGGTCTCGTCCGCGCGCACCCGCCCTCCGGGCAGGGCCGCGCGCCCCTGGTAGGGCTCGGTCCCCCTTTCCACGAGAAGCACCATCAGCCTGCCCTCCCTGATGGTGAAGATGGTCAGATCCACGGTCACCAGCGACAACGCGACCCCCGTGGACCCCTTCAGCCGGTCATCCACCGCATTCTCCTTAAAGGTCATCTTGACTTCAACCCGCCTTCCTGATTAAGGTCACTGTGACCATTATCCCCCAGAGGCAGGGATCCGCATGACCGCCGTCCACACGGAACCCGACAGGGACGTCCCCACAGAGAAACCCACCGGAGCCACCCGTCATCTGTGCACCGGCGTCTACGTTGACGAGAAGTTCCGTGATCTCGTCATCAACGAGATCTGCACGACCCCCTACCGCCGTGTGGCCCCTTCCTACGGCTTCGACCACGTCCCCGTCATGCGCCACGCCTGGTGGGCCACCCACCTGCACGCGCTCCTCCGGCTCACCATGCTGGCAGCGGTCGTCGCCCCCTTCCTCCTGGGCCACACGGTGGCGGCTGTGCTGACGGCGAGCGGGCTCACGCTCCTGTTGCTCCTGCACCACGCGATCGCCCTGTCCACCGTGATCGCCCGCACCGAGGATCCGCTGGCCCCCCGGCGCAGGAACAGGAAGCGGAAACCCACTCTGAGGATCCCCACCGCGCGTGACCTGCGAATCATGGGCGAGGTCCGCACTCTCAAGAGGGTCGGGCTCGCGGGCCTGGCCGTCGGGGGCACCATGATCGTCCTGGTGTTCTCCTTTCACACGCAGGCCATGATCGCGGGGTACGCGGGAGCCGCCGTCCTGGGTGTCGCGGTGTTCGTGGGCGTCGTCAGTCAGCTACGCGTCAACCGCGTCCACAGGCCCGGAGTCGGACTACGACCGAGGCGTCTCACGAAGCGGGAGACGGTCGTCGCCGAGCAGCAGAAGCATCCCTGCGTCGTCTACCGCCGTCCGGCGCACCAGGGGAAGGAGGAGAAGGAGGACAGCCCCCTCTTCACGCTCTTCGGTGACGAGTCACCCTTCGTCGGCGCGGGCGAGCTCATACACCAGTGGAACCCACCGATGGGCATCCAGCTCCTGCGCCCGGGAGGGGACACCCAGCCCCTCCATGAGCGGGAACACCGCCACCCTCCCTTCCGGACCGACGAACTCATCGATCACCTGCGCGAGGCAGTCCTCCAGCTCCGCGACGACGAGGAGGACGTCCGACTCCCCGTGGACGTGCGGGACCGGGTCTTCGTCGCGTCCACGGACGTTTCCACCGACCGCTCCCTGATCGGCAGGGTCGACCCGCTGAAGATGCGACGCCTCATCAACGCGCAGAGCCCCACCCACCAACACTTCCTCGAAGTGAGCGTCCCGGACGCGGGTTCCGAGCTGGTGGCCACGGTCCTCCTGCATGCCACCCTGCGGGGGCGCACCCTCAACCTCTTCTTCGCCGCCTGCGCCCTGACCCGGACCCCGGACAGTTTCCGGAAGGCCGAGGAGTTCGGCCAGCACGGCAAGCGGGCCGTGGCATGGGCCGCGTTCAGGGCCCTGCGCGGGCTCCCGCGTGAGACCACCGACCTCTGGCGCGTGGTGCGCTACCCCGCCCTCCTGGCCAAGGCCCTCTTCATGTACCGGCGAGAGCTCACCCTCTCCCCCATCCGCAACGTCTGCATCGGCAGCCGTCTCAGCATCCGCCAGGAGCGCGCTCAGGAATGGAGCAAGGTCCAGCTGGACAAGACCCAGGTCCTCAGCCACATCAAGAACGTCGAGCTGCGACTGCTCAAGGCCACCAGCGACTTCCTCCACTCTCGGGGGGTCGACATCTCCGAGTTCGACGATCGCGCGATGCAGATCATCAACAGCGGCATCGTCAATCTCGGCGGCACCAACGACATCAGCAACAACAACCTCGGTGACGGAACCCAGGTCAACAACCACGGCCCCCAGCAGGGGCCGGGAACTTCACAGAACGGAGACCAGACGTGAACAACCTCCCGAACAACAGCGGCATCGTCAATTTCGGCGGCACCAACGACATCAGCAACAACAACCTCGGTAGCGGAACACAGGTCAACAACCACGGGGTGTCGCCGTCTTCTCCCCTCTCTGCTGTGGACACCCGGCCTGTGGAGGAGAAACCACAGAGCTGGGACGTCGGGGTGGTCACCTTCCTGTCCAAGGAGATGCGGGCGGTCACCGAGCAGCTCGGACTGAGGAGCAGGGAGAAGATCGACGGGCTGTTCTTCTCCACGGGAAAGGTCACCACCGACGCCGGTACCGTCTCCGTCGTCGCGACGCAGACCCACAGCCCCGGTCAGCGATCCGTGATGTCCGCTCTGGACCACCTGCGACGCCACTTCTCCCCTCGCCTGTGGATCCTCGTCGGCATCGGGGGTGGGCTGCATCCCGAGTACGCGCGCATCGGCAACGTCATCGTCTCCACCCGGATCGTCTACTACGACTCACGCAAGATCAGGGGCGAGGGCGACGCCCAGAGGAGGGGCGAGGAACGGCAGGCCCCCGCCCGGATCGTGCACGCGGTGAACGTCTACTTCACCGACCGGGGCGAACCGGCGATGATCCGCGGTCAGGCGGACGGTCACCGCAAACGGACCTTCGAGGTACACCCGGGGCTCATCGGCTCAGGTGAGGCGGTCATCGCCGATGGTGACAGCGACGTCCACCGCTTCCTGGAGGGCTACAACGACAAGGTCCTGGCGGTGGACATGGAGTCCGGCGGGCTCAGCCAGTACTGGCAGGAAAACTCCGTGGGTGAGGAGCCCAACCCCGACTGGGTGGTGGTACGGGGTATCTCCGACAACGCCGACCAGGAGAAGAACGACGACGGCCATGACCTGGCCGCACACAACGCGGCCCACGTGGTGAAGGAACTCCTTCCCTACCTGTGCTGAACCGCGCGGCTCCGTCCCGCTGGTCCGCCCCGCGACGAAGGGATCCCCATGACCGCCTTCCTGCTCGGAGTGCTCAGTTCGCTGCTGGCCACCGTACTCGTCCTTGTCGCAGGGTGGTTCCGCGTCGGCAGACCACGCTGGTGGCTCGTGGGCCTGCTCTCCCGGCTCACGGGTACCGGTATCACACGGCTGTACGGGCGGCAGGGGTCCTCCGAGGCGGACCTGGCGCGGGATCTGGCCCGGGCCCGGTGGGTGAAGGTTCTGGTGGGGCGGGGCAACGTGCTCACCAGGGACACCTTCGCCCCGTTGTGGTCGGGCTCCCCCACTCCCGTCCAGGTACTGTTACCCGACCCGGACTCGGCCTCGGGCTCCTGGCTGGCCAACCGGGGGACGGACCTGGGTCACACGGATCCTGGTTTCGGGCCGGAACTGTTACGGGCGCAGGTCAGAGTCAACATCGACTACCTGGACCGAGTCGGCCGCCGCAACCCCGCTCTGGATCTGCGCCTGTTCGACCTGCCCAACACCTTCCGGATCATCGCCACCGACACGGGCGCCTATCTCACCTTCTACAGCAGGTACGAACACGGCCGCCACTCCCCCTGCCTCCATCTGACCTCCTCGGGAACGCTGTACGACGCGGCCCTCGGACTGTTCGAGTTCGCATGGGCCAACAGCGCGGCCGCACGTGGTGGCGACGGGTGAGGAGGACCTGGGCGGAGAACCACCTTTCCACGGCCTGCGGAGCTTCTGGGCCGGGTCGTTTCCAGAGGGGTGAAACCCTGGAAACGACCCTTTTTTAATGGATTGCGTCCGAGTTCGTTGTTCTGTGATCTTGGTTCCACAGGGTTCGGAAATGGTTCTGGAATTTTCCAGGATCGGGGTCCGAAACCCTTTGGGTACTCCAACCACGGGAGTCCTTGCGATTCTCGGGGAAGTCCCATCCTCCCAGGCGCTACTCGCGACGCGGAGGTTGGGACGTGCGGGGCGCCTGGTGGCTCGGGTGCCCTGTGGGGTCCCGATCCAGGCGGGGCCCATCCGGTCCTTGAGCCCCGAGTTTCTCCCGCAGATTCCCGAGTTGGCACCCCCGTCGCGCAGCGACGGGGGTCAGCGGTTTTCTGGGCCCCGCGGGGTCACCGGTATCCGCAGCACGGAGGCCTGCGGGGGCGTGGCACCCGGAGACGGCCCGGACACTGGAGGGGCGCTGCGACACTCGGCGGGTTCGGGGGCGGCGAAGAGGCGACGAGGCGTTCGGTGAACTGGCCGGGGGTCGACAGGAGGGCGAGCACGAGCAGGCCGGAACAGGGGGCGAAGTGTCGCATGCGAACAGCTTCACAGTCGGGTCGTGCCCGCGTGACTACTTCGCGTGACGACTGGTGGCCGGTTCAGGTCAGGTACCGCAGGTGTGGAATCGGCTATTAGGTGGAACACACCAGTGCGCTGACACGCCCCTTTGCGAATGATCCGGACGCTAACGGGACGATTCCGCGACTAAGTGAGAAGCTCCAGCAGTAGGACGACCAGTCCGATGCCCACCATCGCGATCAGAATGAAGACGCAGCCCACGTTCCCCGTGGGGCCGGGATCGCGCGTGGGTCCCCGGCGGATGTCGTTCCTCCCGCGTCCGGGCTTGCGCTTCTTCTTTCGGGCGGCCACGTGTTCCGTCCTCGGTCCGGGGGATGTCGAAGGCAGAGCCTGTCACGAGGGCCGGGCACGGAGCAAGCGTCCCCGGTCAGACGGTTTCGCGCTCCTCGGCGTCGCTGGGTGCCCGCCGCGCCCAGAAGGTGGCCACCGCCGCTCCGGACAGGTTGTGCCAGACCGAGAACAGCGCACCAGGCAGCGCGGCGATGGGCTCGAAGTGGGTGGTGGCCAGACTCGCGGCCAGACCCGAGTTCTGCATACCGACCTCCACGCTGACCGCGCGGCGGGCGGAGTCGGGCAGGCGCCCGAAGTACCCGACGAGGTAACCGAGGAACAGACCCAGGGTGTTGTGCAGGATGACGGCCAGTGCCAGGAGCAGACCCGTGGTCAGCACGGCGTCGGAGTTGGCGCCGACCACGCCCGAGACCACCAGGACGATGCCGGTCACCGAAACCAGCGGCATCAGGGGCAGGATCGGGACCACGTAGCGGTCGGCGAACAGGCGCAGCAGCAGACCACCGACGACGGGGAGCAGCACGACCTGGAGGATGGACAGGAAGAGGTCACCGGCGGAGATCGGCAGGGTCGATCCGGCCAGCCCCAGGACGAGCAGGGGCGTAACGAAGGGCGCCAGCATGGTGGAGATGGACGTCATCGCCACTGAAAGCGCGACGTCTCCGCGAGCGAGGTAGACGATCACGTTCGACGCGGTGCCACCCGGGGAGGCGCCGACCAGGATCATGCCGACCACCAGCAGCGGCGGAAGCCCGAACGCGTGGGCGATGCCCCAGCCCAGCAGCGGCATGACCGTGTACTGGGCGGCCACACCGAGGAGGACCGCCTTGGGGTGCTTTGCGACGACGGCGAAGTCCTGGGGCCTCATGGTGAGGCCCATGCAGAACATGATCACACCGAGCAGCAGGGACACGTGCGGGGTGATGAGGGTGGTCTGCTCCGGGACGAGCAACCCCACGACGGCCCCGGCGAGCACCAGGACCGCGAACCACCTGCCGACGAAATCGGCGACCTTCTTGACGACCGTCATCGTGTACTTCTCCCCCACGTTCGCCCACGTCGCGGGCGCGATGACGGAACACTACTCCCCCGAGCCGTCCGTTTTGTCCACCGGGGGTCACCGGGCCGCCAGGTCCTCCAGCAGGGCGGAGTCCACTGACTCCTCGAAGACCACCGTGCCTCTCTCCCGCATGGCCACGGCGAGGGCGGGGTCCCAGGGCGTGAAGCGTTCCGTCCCTCCGAGCTCGCGGGTTTCGGTGGGAACGTGGCCGGGGTGGTCGACGGTGGACATGCGCCGGGAAGCCTCGCGGGTCCGGGCCAACAGGGACCGGAGCCGGGAGCTTCGGAAGACCTCCAGGTCGTCGTGCGCGCTCACGCTGATTCCTCCAGGAGCGTCCCCTCCGTGGGCTGGGGCACGTAGCGGGTGGGGGTGATGCCGAGGAGTTCCGCGGCGAGTTCCTCGTTTCCGGCGAATCCGGCGTCCGCGTCCAGGGTCTGCTCGCCGTCCCAGAGCATGAGCAGGGCCGAGACGGTGTGGCTGGCCTTGTCGTGGTGCATGTCGTAGTGCGCGGCCATGGGCACGGTGTCGTAGTGCACCCACAGGTCGTGGCCGGTCATGAACATGTCCAGGTCGAAGGTCACGGTCAGGCCCATGAGTTCGGGCTTGTAGCGGTCGTCGATACCCGCGAAGGCCTCGTCCAGCGCGACCACCCGGGGGCAGGTGGGCGCCGCCGAGGAGTACAGGGCGTTGGCCGCCGCGAACAGGGGCAGGTGGATGGCGGCGGACTTCTCGCCGCCGGACATCTGCTCGTGCTTGTTCTTGGTGAGCGTGACCTCGTCCTTGCCGGGCTCGGCCAGGCGCAGCTCGAACCGGTACCAGTCGCGGTAGTCCAGGACCGCCGCCAGGACCTGCTTGTGGCTGGCCCGGGGGTGGGTGGCGTGGTAGTCGCGGATCATGCGTCGAAGCACGCCCCGGAGCTCCCCCAACCCTCGGGGGCCGAGCCCGGCGCCGTCGCGCCGCACGAGTTCGGTGGCCAGGCGCTGTGGCTCGGAGAGACCGTCGGAGCGCGACCACCGGATGCCCACCCGGGTGCCGGAGGACATAGGCCGGGCGCGGGTGTCGCGGTCCATGGCGCGGACCAGCTGCTTGGCGGCGCGGACGCGGTCGTGGACCTGCTGGGCGATCCCGCCGAGGAGCTCGTCCTCCAGCACCCCCTGCTCCTCCTCGCGCAGGAGCGCGCCCTGTTCCTCGACCCGTTCGGCCACGGATCTGGCGAAGGAGGAGACGGGGTTGCGGCCGTTCTCGTCGTTGACGTGCACGGTGACCAGGCCACTGGGGCCCACCTCGTGGTCCACCCGGTACCCCTCGGCGTCACCGCCGAGCGCCTCCTGGAAGGTACGCAGGGCCTGGGACATGCGGTTTCCGGCGTTCCTGAGTTCGGTGTCGCCGACCTCCTTGCCACCGACCGCCTCGGTGAAGGCGTCGAGCAGGGTGGCGGCAGCGCCGGGCAGGACCTCGCGGACGGTGGTGGCCTCGCCGGTGAGCAGGGTCCGTGCCGCTTCCTCGGGGTCGGGCCACTGGTCGGGCAGCGGCCAGGTGCCGGTGGCCTGGACACCGACGATCTCGCGCACGGTGGGCTGGGTGAGTCCGGAGAAGGCGGCGGCGTGCTCGAAGAGGGTGGTCAGCTCCCGGGCGAGGGACTGCCGACCGCTGTCGCGGAGGGTCTCGGAGCGCACGGCGAGGTCGTGTTCTCGGGCGGCCTCCTGCTCGGCCTTCTCCTTGCGCGCCTGGACGTCGCGGAGCTCCCCCTGGGCCCGTTCCAGCTGGTCGAGGAGTTCACGGGCCGGGGCGTCGACGGACGCCTCCAGGGTCGCCAGTTCCTCGGCCTCGCGCTGGTGGTCGCCGCGGCTCCGGTCGAGTTCGGCGCGGTCGCCCTCGAGCGCCTCGGTCAGCCGGGTGACGGTGTCCTGGCGCCCGGTGAGGTCGTTCTGGTACTCGGCGATGTCCGCACGGGTGGTGTGCAGCTTCCGGGCGGTGTCCTGGAAGGTCTGCGCCGCGACCGCGACGGCGTCGACGTCCTCCCGTCGCGTGGGCATGGCGCGCTCGGCGGCGGTGGCGCGGACCTGGCGGCGTTCGGCGTCGACCTGGGCGATGGCGGCGTCGAGGTCGCGTCGGGCCTCCGCCCGGGCGGAGCGGGCCGACGCCAGGAGGGTGGAGTGGCGTTCGAGGGCGCGCAGTGCCCTGGCCACGCCGGTGGCGTCGGGCAGGTCCGCTCGGGCGCGGTCGAAGTCCTTGAGGAGTTCGTGGGCGCGGGCGAGCCGTTCTCCCAGTTCGGTGTGCCGGGTGGAGAGGTCGGCGATGCGGGCGTCCTGGGCGGCCAGGCGTTCCCGGCGGCGCTGGGCGCGGTTGGTGGCGCCGATGAACTCGGCGGCGGGTTTGGGGTGGGCGCCGGTGAGCGGGCCCAGCCGGAAACGGGCGCCCGTGTCCACCCCGAGGTCGGCGAGGGGTTCGGCCCCACCGAAGGGGATCGAGGCCAGGACGCTGGCGATGGTGTCCGTGGGGACATGGTCCTGGGTCTCGGGGACGAGGACGTCGGCGAGGGTCGTTGCGGTGGTCTCCCGCGTACCGGGAAGCAGGTAGGCGTCCGCTTCGCCGAGTTCCAGGGCCCGGCGGGTCTGCTCGGGGTCGGGGTGGATCCAGGCGGTGAGCAGCCCGGCGGCGTGCAGGGCTCCCTCGACGGCGGCGCCGTGGTCGTCGGAGAGGTGGTCGGCGAAGCGGACCAGCTGCCAGAGCGGTGCTCCGGGACGCTCGTCGCGCGGGGCGGGGCGTAGGGGGTCGGCCGGTGGCGCGTCGTCGCGTTCGGCGGCGATGTGGTCGCGTTCGCGGCGAGCGGAGGCCAGCTCCTCGCCCAGGCTGGTCTGTTCGGACTCCAGGGCGTTGGCCTTGGTGGCGGCCCGCACCTGCTGGTCGTGCAGGTGTTCGTTGAACACCTGGGCGAGGGTGGGGGTGCCCGCCTCCCCGTAGCGTTCCACGGTCTCCCGCAGGGCCACGAGGGTGTCCGGCCCGGCGATCTCCCACCGCGCGGACCACACGTCCAGGGCCTCGGTGGTGGCGCGGCGGAGTCCGACGAGCTCTTCCTCGGCTTCGGCGCACGCTTCCTCCTGCCCGGAGAGGGTGTCCTCGGCCCGGGCGGCGGTGGTCTCGGCGCGCGTCCGGCCGTCCTCGGCGCGGTCCTGGGCGGCGAGCTGTTCGCGAACGGCCCGGACGTCGTCGAGCCGGGCGCTGGCCCTGGCCCTGGCGGTCTCGGGCAGGTCGTCGCCGGTGTCCGCATCCCCCTCGGCGTCGTGGACGATCCCGGACCCTTCGGCGGCGGCCGTGAGTTCGGTGCGCAGCCGCTCGGCCAGGGCCCGCTCGTGTCCGACCCGTTCGGCGACCCGGGCGGCCTCACCGCTCAGGCGGGAGATCTCCTCCTCCTGGGCCGCCACGCGTGCCTGGCCGGTGGCGATCTGACGGGCGAGCTTGTCGTTGCCCTCCCTCCTGACCTGGAGGGCCTGCTGGTCGCGCAGGGTCTCGTGCTGGCGCAGGGCCGCGCACTGGGCATCCAGGCGCGCGGCGTCCTCGGCCAGTTCGGTGACGCTCTCGCGGGCCTGGTCCCGCGCGGCGGTGGCGCGGTCGAGCTCATCGGCCGCCTCGGCGACGGTGCGCGCGTGGGTGTCGGCCTGCTCAGTGGCGCCCGCCACCCTGGACAGGCGGTGCCGGGCGTTGGCGGTCAGGTAGTCGGCGTAGACGCCGGTGAAGGTGCGGGCGGCCTCGTGGGCGGCGGTGGCGCTGGCGAAGCGGCGCTGCACGGCGGCGAGGTTGGCGAAGTCCCGGGCGGCCTGGTCGACGAGGGCGTCGTCCAGGGGGC
This sequence comes from Nocardiopsis sp. L17-MgMaSL7, assembly GCF_003182025.1. Lineage (NCBI taxonomy): Bacteria > Bacillati > Actinomycetota > Actinomycetes > Streptosporangiales > Nocardiopsidaceae > Nocardiopsis > Nocardiopsis sp. L17-MgMaSL7. Next base: position 188,340 of record NZ_QGTF01000012.1, read on the forward strand.
TGAGCCCGCCGGTGAGGGTGTGCGAGACCTTCTCCGGGTCCAGGTCCTTGGCCAGCAGGGGGCGGCGCAGGGCCAGCAGGAGGTCCAGGAGCTGGACGTAGCGCTCCCCCAGCCCGAACAGGCGCGCGTCGACGGCCCGGCGGTAGTCGGCGGCGGTGGCGTGGTGCGCCGTCTCGCCGAGGGCGGCCTTGAGCTGGCGTTCGGTGAGCGGGCGCCCGTCCGTGGAGAGCAGCCCGAAGTCCACGCCCAGGCGCTGGTCGGTGACGAAGAAGGAGGGGTTGACGCCGTCGCGGTGGCGGTGCGCGCGCATGCCGATGACCAGGGTGACGGTCTCGGTCCCCTCGTCGTCGCCGTCGGCGGCGCGGGCGAACTCCATCCACACGTAGCCGTGGTTGGACTCGTCGCCCCGGTACAGCAGATTGGACTTCATGGTGCGGTTCTGGCCGCTGAAGGGGTCGAGCCTGCGGGCGTCGGTGTAGCCGTCCAGGACGAAGGGGAACAGCACCTCCAGCGCCTTGGTCTTGCCCGAACCGTTGTGGCCGCGCAGGACGAGGCGGCCGTCCGCGAAGGCGAACTCCTCGTCGACGTAGTCCCAGACGTTGACGACTCCGGCCCTGCTGGGCCGGAAGCGGTCGCTCCTGCGGGTCATGGCGCGGTTTCCTCGGTTCCTTCGGTCTCGGGCGGGGCGGGGGGCGTGTCGTCGGGGTCGGTCGGGGGTGGCTCGTCAGCCGGTTCGTCGGCCGGTTCGATCGGGCCGAACGGCAGCAGTCCGGTGTCGGGGCGTTCGGGCAGGGCGCCCCGGATGTTGCGGTAGCGCAGCGCGGCGGGGGTGACCAGGACCCCGCCCGGTAGCGGTCTGACCAGGTCCAGGTCGGTGAGCAGGGCCAGGGCGGCGTCGAGCAGGCCGTGCGGGTCCTGCTGCCAGGTCGCGGTGAAGGAGGCGGCGCCGAACTCCTCGAAGAGATCGGCGACCATGTCCTCCAGGCGTTCGCGCTCCACCAGCGGCAGCGATGCGGGCTCGGCCACCGTCGTGGTCCGGTCCGTCTCGGCCCAGGCCAGCTCGGTGACGACACCCGCCCGGGGAACCCCGGCGTCGATCCGGGCGACCAGCTCGGGGTGCTCGTGCAGGGGGCCGGGGGCGGTCAGGTGGCCCAGCGCCGCCCAGGACTCCTCGAAGTGGGTGGCGATCTGGGCCAGCAGCAGCCCGGCGGTGCGGGTGACGGCGCCGCCGCGGCCCGGGAAGGCGCGGTCGGTGAAGGTGCCGGAGGCGTCCGCCAACAGGACACCCTCGGCGCGGCGTTCCAGCTTGGTTCCGGTGAGGCGGGCCACCTCCTCGGCAGGTCCCCTGCCGCGCAGGGCGGCGGCCACCTCGGGCTCGACGTCCGCGTAGTACACCACCGGGTACTCCAGCAGCAGGCGGCGGGCGCGCTGGGCGGCGCGTTCGCGCGGGGCGTCCGGTCCGAGCGGGTCGCTGAGCAGGCCGGAGGCGCTGTTCAGGTGCTGGATGGGGCGCGTGGGCCGGAAGAGGACCTCGCAGATCTCGTGGTCGATGTCGAAGAGCGCGTCCCCCTGGTCACCACCGCGGGCCCACGCCTCGACGGAGCCGTCCGACAGGTGGAGGGCGCCCCGGTCCAGCAGCCAGTGGGCGACGTCGACCAGCGCGGCCTTGTGGGTGGAGTCGGTGGGGTCGTAGCCCAGGCCCTCGATCTCGTTGGCCGAGGGGGTGAACCCCCGGACGAGGTCGCCGAGGCTGATCTCGACCTGTGAGCGCTGGAAGGCGGCCAAGAGCAGGCACAGGTAGGCCAGGCGGCGGCGGTCGAAGGGCCTGCCCTTGCGGGCGAACTCCTGGCGCTGGGTGGGGTCGAGCAGGTCGAGTTCGCGGACCAGGCGGACGTGGTCGGTGGTGGCCACGAGGGTGTACCCGAACAGGGCGCGCAGGTCCTCGGTCATCTGGTCGGCCCAGTACAGGACCTGGTCCAGCACGCCGGGGCGCGGCCGCGACGCGGTGATGACGTCACAGGTGAGGACCTTGCGGACGGCCTGCTGGTAGGAGCCGAGGTCGACGGTCTCGACACGGGGCCGGGTGTGCCGGGTCATCGGTTCCCCTTCCTGGTGCTCGTCCGGGCGGCGCGGGGGGCGAGTTCCACCCGGAAGCCGGGGAGGTGGATCCGGCCCTGCGAGGTGAGCACGCTACTGCCCCGTTCGTCGCGGATCAGCTTGATGAGGGTGCCCGCGTCGTCGGCGGTCGCGGACTTCAGCAGGCCGACGACCGCCGGTGACGTGTCCCGTTTCGCGTACGACACCGAGCGCGACTCCAGGGCCTTGGTGACCAGACGCAGCAGCACCTTGGTGTCGCTCTCGTCGAGGACGCGCTGGTGGGCGCCCTCACTGATCAGGCGCGCGGCGGAGGCGCGTTCGGCCTCGCGGTCCTCGGACTGGCGTCGGCGCAGTTCGGAGCGGGCTCCGGTGTCCCTGCGGACCGGTTTGGGGACCCCGTGGGTGGGCGAGCGGTCACTGCGGAACAGGGTCACCGACACCTCGACTCCGGCGGCGTCGTGCCAGGAGTCGGTGGGCGCGAACTCGTCGCCGTCCTCGTGGGCCACACCGAGGTGGCGGGCGGAGCGGGTGTTGAACGCGGCGCCCATGAGGGCGTGGGCGGACCCGTCGTCGGGGGTGTCGAACACCCAGGCTGCGAGGTGGCGCAGCTGGGTGGAGCGGTTCACGCCGCCGCGCTGGGCCTCGGTGATCTGCCGCAGGAGGGCCACGACCCCGGAGACGGCGGAACGGGTGGCCTGCCCGAGTTCGGCGGCGCGGGTGGGCGCGCCGCTCTCGGAGGCGAACCAGGCGCGCACCGCCCACCAGCGGCGGGACCAGTCCTCCAGGCGTTCGGTCCTGTCCATGAAGAGGCGTTCGTCGGCCTCGGCGGCGCGGGAGAGCAGGGTGGTCAGGCCGGTGGCCTCGACCTCGTGGACGGCCCTGTCCAGGCGGGGCAGGTAGCGGTCCAGCTCCGCCATGAAGTCGGACATGTGGACGAGGAGGGCGTTCTTGTGGCGCAGGAACACCTCGGAGGACGCCTCGGTGGAACGCAGGATCTCCCCGAGGGTGACGTGGAACTGGGCGGAGCGCCGTCCCATGTCCTCCATCACCGTGTCCAGTCGGGACAGACGGCGGTAGACGTCCTCGACCCGTCCGGTGCGGTTGGCCTCGGCCAGTGCCCCGAGGTCCTCCAGGACGTCGGAGAAGACCAGGCGGGAGAGGTTGACGTCCTCCACTCGGGCGCCCAGGAGGTTCTCGACAGCGTGGTAGGCGCGGTATCCGAGTTCGCTGAACTGGTAGACGGACTGCCGGTTGCGGTAGCTGGCCAGGGTGCCCGCGCGGGAGGCGTCGTCGAAGCGGTGCAGCACCCCGTCCGAAGCGAGTTCGTCGAGCCGGTGGCGCAGCCCCTGGGCGGGGACCTCCGGCGCCTCGGTGTGGGCCGCGGCGAGTTCGCGCAGGGTGGCCTCAACCTCGTCCGCCCCGACCTGGACCTGGTGGACCTCGCGCAGGCGGTCCACCGAACGCAGGATCCACAGGTAGGTGACGTGGTCGTCGCGACGGGTGAAGTTGAACAGCCGGAAGCGGTCACTGACCGCGAGAGCGTCCAGATCCAGAGCCCTGCGCTCGGCCACCGCCGCACCCCCGTGTCCTCGTGGCCGGTCCCGCACCCCCGTGTGCGAAACCGCGACTGGGACATTGTCGCAGCGACCGGAGACGGTCCGGTCCGCGCTCGTCGGGCCGGGGTGGCCGGGTGGGGTCACCGTGTGGAGGAGGGCGATCACCCCGTGCAATGATGTGCCCCGGTATGTCCCCCACCCCCCAGGGAGAAGCGTGAGTGTGCGACAGCGTCGGCGCGGACGGCGGCGATGGGCGCGGAGGTTGCGGGGCTCGCTGCCGCTGGCGGCGGTCGCCCTCCTCCTGGCGTTCGGGTGGGTGTTCGACAACGCCGACAGTCCGGGTCTGTGGCTGGTCGGCGGCCTGGTGGCCGTGGTCGCGGCGACCGGCCTGGGCTGGTGGGCGTGGTCCCGTGCCCGCCTTGCCAGGGAACGGTGGATCGTCGCGCGGACGGGGATCGCGGGGATCGACACCATGACCGGGACGGAGTTCGAACACCACGTGGCGCTGCTGCTGCGCACCAACGGATACACCCGGGTGGCGGTGGTCGGCGGCGCCTCGGACGGGGGCGTGGACCTGCGGGCGCAGACCCCCGACGGCAGGCCGCTGGCCGTGCAGTGCAAGCGCTGGCGCAAGCCCGTGCCGCCCAACGAGGTGCGGGCCTTCCTCGGGGCGCTGGCCGGGGGCCACCAGGGCTACCTCGGGATGTTCGTCGCCTCGAACGGGTTCACCAGGGAGGCCGCTCGTGAGGCCGGGGCCGGGATGGTCCTGGTGGACCGGCACGCCCTGGGTCTGTGGATGGCCGGGGAGCGCGCCCCGGAGCTGCCGCCCCGCTGACACCTGCCCTGCGTTGGGATCGGCGGGGGACGGCCGCCCGTGGGGGCGAACGGCCCGCCACGGTGATGGACACCTGGTCGGGGTGACTGTCCCGCCCCCCGCCCCCCGGGAACGCGAGGGCCCCGCGGAGGCGTGGTCCGCGGGGCCCGGCGCCGCCGAAGGCGCCATCGTGGGTGGATCGAGGGGTTGCTCGGGCTACTTCCCGGAGCCCGCGAACACCCCCTGGACGAAGTGGCGCTGGAAGGCGAAGAAGACCAGCAGCGGAACCAGCATGGACAGGAAGGCCCCCGAGGCCAGCACGTCGATGTTGGTGCCGAACTGGCGCAGCTGCGAGCGCAGCGCCACGGTGAGCGGGGCGGAGTCCGGGTTGGTGAACACCAGCGCGACCAGCATGTCGTTCCACACCCACAGGAACTGGAAGACCGCGAGCGAGGCCAGCGCCGGGCGGGCCACCGGGAGCACGACCCGGCGGAAGATCCGCCACTCGCTGGCGCCGTCCATCCGCGCCGCCTCCAGCAGGTCGCGCGGGATGTTCACGAAGAAGTTGCGCAGCAGGAACACCGCGAACGGAAGCCCGAAGGCCACGTGGAACAGGATCGCGCCGAAGATGGAACCGAAGATCCCCAGGGCGCCGTACAGCTGCGAGATGGGGATGAGGGCCGCCTGGATGGGCAGCACCAGCAGGCCGACCACCGCCACCATGATCCAGTCGCGGCCGGGGAAGTCCATCCACACCAGCGCGTAGGCGGCCAGCGCCCCGATGCCCACGACCAGCAGGGTCGACGGGACCGAGATGTAGACGGTGTTGAGGAACGACTGCACGAGGACGTCGTTGTCGACCAACGACCGGTAGTTGTCCAGCGTGAGCTCGGTGGGCTTGAGCAGCGCCGTCCACCAGCCGCTGTTGGTGTTGTCGGCCTCCGAACGCAGCGACACCAGCAGCAGGCCGATGACCGGCACCATCCAGAACAGCGCGACCAGGGTCAGCGCCACCTGGAGGGTGCCCGAGCCCAGCTTGGAGACGAGCCGGGACGCCAGTCCCCGGCGCGGCGCGCCGGAGACCGACACCTCGACGACGGAGGGCGACTTCTGGGGCGTGGCGGTCACGAGCGCTCCCGTCGGAAACGGCGGATGTTGAAGTACATGATCGGCAGGACCAGGACCAGGAGGAGGACCACGAGGGCGCTGCCCAGTCCCTGGTTGCCGCCCGCGCCGAAGGACACCTGCCACATCTGGAGGGCGACCACGCTGGCGTCGGCCTGGACCGATCCCGGGGCGATCACGAACACGAGGTCGAAGATCTTCAGGACGTTGATCATCAGGGTCACGAACACCACGAGCAGCAGCGGTCCCAGGAGCGGGATGGTGATCTTGCGGAACACCTGCCACTCGGTGGCACCGTCCACCCGGGCGGCCTCCAGGGCGTCCCTGGGGATCGCGGCCAGGCCGGCGGCGATGAACGTGATGGCGAAACCGGTCATGATCCACACCCACGAGGAGATGATCACGGGGGTGATCAGTGTGGGGCCCAGCCAGGTCAGGCCGCGGAAGGACTCGGTGAAGTTGTCCGCCGCCAGGTGGATCTCGTACTCCCCCGGCTCCAGGCCCGTGAGGGTGAAGCGGCCGTCGTCGCCGGAGGTGGTGCTGGCCACCACCTGGCCGTCCCGGAGGGCGTCGACCATCATGCGGGGCAGCCCGTTCTCGCCGTCGTCGATGGTCCCGGCGTCGCCGCCGAGGGCCACGTCCAACCACACCACGCCCTCGATGGTGTCCCCGGAGGACGCGGGATCGGCGGCCTGGGTCGCCTGCTCGGGCACCTCCCCGGGCCGGATGCCCACCAGCGGCAGGGCGACCGTGTCACCCGGCGCGTACGCCTGGGTGGAGGTGAACCCGCCCAGCGAGGGGTCGGTGTCGAGTTCCTCCCCGCGCGGCCGCGCCCCGGGGTACTCCGAGGGCGAGGCGAACGTGTCGTGCACGGTCACCACGGCGGCGTTGACGACGCCGCGGTCGGGGTTCTCGTCGTAGACCAGCCGGAAAATGATGCCGGAGGCGAAGAGGGAGATCGCCATGGGCATGAACAGCAGGATCCGGAAGGCCGTGGCCCAGCGCACGCGCTCGGTGAGCACCGCGAAGACCAGTCCCAGCCCGGTGACCAGGGCGGGGGCGACCAGGACCCAGATGCCGGTGTTGCGGATGGCGGTGAGCGTGCGGTCGTCGGTGAACATCCGGCCGTAGTTGTCGAGACCTACGAACTGCGAACCGGAGGCGTCGAAGAAGCTGCGCACCACGGAGTAGGCGGCCGGGTAGGCCAGGAACACCCCGAGGAAGAGCAGGGCGGGCAGCAGGAACAGGGTGGCCGGGCCGAACAGGCGCCGCCAACCCGGGCGGCTGCCGTCGGGCGGCCCGCTGGACCGCTTCCCCGGCTTCCCGGGCGGGGTCCCGTCCGCGCGGGCCGCGACGTCGGCGGCCCCGGTGTCGTTGGAGGTCATGTGTGCGGGCTCCGTCTAGTTCCCGTGGGCCCGGGCGGCCTCGGCTTCGAGGCGCTCCATGGTGCCCTCGACGTCGGAGGGGTCGGCCAGGAAGTCCTGGAGGGTCTGCCACATGCCGTCGCCGACGGTGGCGCCGAACGCGGCGGGCTGGAGGTCGGAGAGGTCGAAGCGGACGCTGTCACCGGCGTCGATGATCTGCTCGGCGACCTGACCCAGGACCGGGTCGGCGTAGTCGTCGGCGGTCAGGTGCATGTTCGGCGAGAGGAACCCGCCGATGGACGCCCACTCGGCCGCGGCCTCCTCGGAGGCGAGGAAGCGCAGGAGCTCCATGGTGGCCTCGCTGTCACTCATGGCGACGGCGGCGTCTCCGGCCACGACCACGGCGTCGCCCTCACCGGCGATGCTGGGGAAGGGGAAGACCTGCGCGGTCTCGCCGACGACGGAGTTGGTGCTGGCGGAGACGACCCCGCCGATGAAGTCGGCGCCCACCACCATGGCGGCGTCGGGGTCGTCGCTGTAGACGTTCACGACGGAGGTGGGGAAGTCGGTCTGGAGGCTGCCGCTGCCGCCGCCCAGCATGAGCTGCTCCTGGCCCCACACCTCGGCCAGGGTCTCCAGGGCCACCTCGACGGACGGGTCCGTCCACGGGATCTCGTGCGTGGCCAGCTGGTCGTACATCTCCGGGCCCGCCGTCTGGAGGTAGACGTTCTCGAACCAGTCGGTGAGGACCCAGCCGTCCGCCCCGGCGACGGACAGCGGGCTGATGCCGACGTCCGAGAGATTGTCGGAGAGTTCGACGAACTCCTCCCAGTTCTCCGGCGGCGCGGCTCCGGTCTCGGCGAAGAGGTCGTCGTTGTACCAGACCAGGGACTTGTTGGCGACCTTGAGGTAGACGCCGTAGGGGGTGTCGCCGACCGATCCGATGTCCGCCCACGCCCCGGCCATGTTCTCGTCGACGGTCTGGACGACGTCGTCGGTGAGCGGGACCAGGACGTCCTCGGCGGCGAAGTGCTCGATGAGCCCGGCCTGCGGGATGAGCGCGACGTCGGGCTCATCGCCGCCCTGGATACGGGTCTGGAGGACTGTCTGGAGGTCGTCACCGGCGCCGCTGTAGGAGACGGTGGCGCCGGTCTGCTCCTCGAAGATCGAGACGACCTGCTCGAAGGCGACCTGCTCGTCACCGGCCCAGGGGCCGACGACCTCGAGGGTCTGGCCGTCGAGGTCGGCGCCGGAGGCCGTGGTGGAGCCGCCGCCGCAGGCGGTGGCGGCCAGGGTGAGGCCGAGCGCGGCGGCGGCTCCGCCGAGGATTCTGGTGCGGTGGGTGCGGTGGCCGCCGTGGCGGGAAGTGGGCGCTGACATGGGGGACGCTCCTCAGGAATCGTGGATGGCGGTGCCGGTGGCGGGGTCGAAGAACTGGAGGCGTTCGGTGTCGACCGCCACCGTGATGGTCTGGCCCTCGTACACGTGGGTGCGGGGGCTGAAGCGGCCGACGAGGACGACGCCCTCGTCGGTCGCGGGAAGGGTCTCGTCGGTGCCGGCGTCACGGGCGAGTTCACGGGTGTCCTCGGTGACGACGGGGGCCGCGTCGAGTGGGAAGTGCACGAGGACGTCCGAGCCCATGGCCTCGACCAGGTCGGCGACCGAGGTGAGCGTGGCCCCCTCGGTGCCGCCGACGATCTCGGCGTCCTCCATGTCCTCGGGGCGGATGCCCACGACGACCTTGACCCCGGCGTAGCCGCGCAGCGCGGGGCGCCGGTGCATGAGGCTGTCGGGCAGGTCCAGGCGCTGGTCGCCGATCCGGACGTGGAACCGGCCGTCGTCCTCGTGGAGTTCGACGCAGATGAGGTTCATGCCGGGCGAGCCGACGAATCCGGCGACGAACAGGTTGCGGGGGTGGTCGTACATCTCCTGCGGCGGGCCGACCTGTTGGAGGACGCCCCGCTTCATCACGGCCACCCGGTCGCCCAGGGTCATCGCCTCGGTCTGGTCGTGGGTGACGTAGACCGTGGTGACGCCCAGGTCGCGCTGGATGCGGGCGATCTGGGCACGCATCTGCACTCGGAGTTTGGCGTCCAGGTTGGACAGAGGTTCGTCCATCAGGAACGCCCGGGGTTCGCGGACGATCGCACGGCCCATCGCGACCCGCTGACGCTGGCCGCCGGAGAGGTTGCCCGGTTTACGGGTGAGGTGTTCCTCCAGTTCGAGGACGCGGGCGACCTCGCCGACGCGGCGGTCGATCTCCGCCTTGGGCACCTTGCGCAGTCGCAGCCCGAACGCGATGTTCTCGAAGATGTTCAGGTGCGGATAGAGGGCGTAGGACTGGAAGACCATCGCCACGTCCCGGTCGCGGGCGGGGACGTCGTTGACGACCTGGTCGCCGATGCGAACGGTGCCCTCGCTGATCGCCTCCAGCCCCGCGACCATCCGCAGCGCGGTGGTCTTGCCGCAACCGGAGGGGCCGACCAGCACCAGGAACTCCCCGTCCTGGATGTCGAGGGAGAGGTCGGTGACCGCGCGGGTTCCGTCCGCGTAGACCTTGCCCAGGCCGTCGATCACGATTTCCGCCACGACATCCTCCGTGGGACGGGCACGCTGGTGCCCGGCAGCCGTCCGGCCGGCGGTTTCGGGTCACGCGTCCCTGTGACGCGCACCACCACCGGCGATGTGTGACGACAGTAGTGTCGGGCTCCCTAAGGAAGCCTTAACGCAGCGTCTCGTTCGACTTAAACCGCGCCGTCCACGGGCCTTCCGGTCACAGTGGCGTTCCTCCTGATCACGGGCCGCAGCCGGACTCGTGTGAAGGTGCAACATTGGTTAACGTGTGCGCATGGCAACGGTCTTGCTGGTCGAGGACGACCAGATGGTGCGGGGCGCCCTGGTTCGGGCGCTGAGCGGTCTGGGGCACGTGGTGCTGCCCGTGGGCACCGCCCTGGACGCCCTGCGCGAGGCCGCCCGGCATGAACCTGACCTGGTCATTCTTGATCTGGGGCTCCCTGACCTGGACGGCGCGGCGGCGCTGCGGATGTTACGCGGTCACAGCGACGTCCCAGTGATCGTGGCGACGGCGCGCGGAGACGAACAGTCGATAGTGCGCCTGCTCAACGACGGTGCCGACGACTACGTGGTCAAACCCTTCTCCAGCACCCAGCTGGCCGCGCGGATGAACGCGCTGCTGCGCAGGTCCGGCCGGGCCTCGGCGGGCGCGGCCGACCCCGGCGAGCTGACCGTAGGCGAGTTGTCGATCAGTCTGACACGGCGGCAGGCGTCACTGGCGGGCACCCCCCTGGAGCTGTCGCGGCGGGAGTTCGACCTGTTGGCCTACCTGGCCGAGCACACGGGCCGGGTGGTGAGCCGCCGTGAGCTCGTGGAGGCCGTCTGGCACCAGCACCCGTTCGTGGGTCACGACCAGACCATCGACGTGCACATGTCGTGGCTGCGCCGCAAGCTCGGGGAGAGCGCGAGCCGGCCCCGCTACCTCCACACCGTGCGGGGTGTGGGGCTCAAGCTGGTGGAACCGGTGTGAGGAGGCTGCTGGCCCGCGCCGTCACCCTCGCGACGGTCATGGTCGCGGTGGTGATGCTCGGTGTGACGGGAGCGTGGGCCTGGTGGGAGGCACACGAGAGGGCCGAGGAGCAGGTCTGGTCGCAGGCCGAAGCGGTCGCCTCGGTGGCGGAGGTGAGCCCCGAACCCGCGCTGCTGCGGCGCGTGGTGGCCTCGACCTCGGCCGGGGCCCGGGGGCATCTCACGGTGCACCTGTCCGACGGCGGCACCGTGGGGGCCAGCCGTGCCGGTGACGCCGACGTGGCCGAGATGCGGCGCACCGGGGCGGGTTCCCGGAGCCAGGTCCCGGCCGAGCAGGGCACCGCGTACCTGTTGGCGGTGGCCGACCCCCGGGGTTCGGGCGCCGAACCGTCCGTGGTGGAGGTGTACCAGCCCCGCGGGGAGGCGGTTCGCGGCCTGGGACCGGTCCTGGGCGGCCTGGTGGTGATCGCGGTGCTCGTGGTGCTCGGCGCGGTGCTGATCACGGACCGGCTGAGCAGACCGGCCCGGCGTGCGCTGCGCGCTCTGGCGGACACGGCCGTGGAGATCGGTGAGGGGCGGCTGAACGCCCGGATACGCGTACACGGCCCCCGTGACCTGGTGGTGCTCGGCGAGTCCATCAATGCGATCGGGGAGCGCGTCCAGGGGCTGTTGACGAAGGAACGCGAGATGGCCGCCGACGTCTCGCACCGGCTGCGCACCCCGCTGACGGCGCTCAGGTTGGACGCCGAACCGCTCCCCGGCCCCGAGGGCGAGCGGATCAGGGGCGCGATCAGCGCGCTGGAACGGGACGTGGACGCCATCATCCGCGACGTGCGCCCCCACGCGACGGGCCCGGAGGTCGAGCGCGCCTGCGACCTGTCCGAGGCCGTGGTGGACCGCATGGGATTCTGGTCGATGCTCGCCAACGACCAGGGCCGCGAGGTCACCCTGGAGCTGCCGGACACCCCCTGCCGGGTGGCGCTCTCCTCGGAGGAGTGCGCGGCGGTCCTGGACTCGCTGGTGGGCAACGTCTTCCGGTACACGCCCGCGGACCGGCCGTTCGCCGTGGCGGTGGTGGAGCACGCGGGATGGGTGACGCTGCTGGTGGAGGACGGAGGTCCGGGGTTCGCCGATCCCACGGCGGCGCTGCGGCGCGGTACGAGCGGCGGCGGATCGACCGGGCTGGGGCTGGACATCGTCCGGCACGCGGTGGAGGCCACCGGCGGCACCGTCCATCTGGAGCGCGGCAAGCTGGGCGGGGCTCGGGTGCGTGCGCGCTTCGCGCAACTGGACGTGCCGCACGAGGAGGAGCAGCCCCGGGCCTGGCGCCTGCGACGATCAGGTTGAGGTGGGGGTGGGGTTGTGGTGGGTGGGTTCTAGGGTTGTGGTTGCGGTGGGTGGGCGGGTTCTACAGGCCTGGGTTGCTGTTTGCTGTGGGTTCTGCGGTTGTGGTTGCTGTGGCGCGGCCTTTCTACGGCCAACCCGTTTTTCCCATTAGCTAAAGGCGGTCGGGTGCGGGTTCAACCGTACCCCTTGGGGTTTCTCGGTTTATTCAGGGCGGGGTGGGTGGATGGTGCTGTGCCCGCACCGCACTTGGCGGATGAGTAGAGCGGTGCACGTCTGGTAGTTCAGGGCCAAGTACGGACACGGGCCACCCCCCAGGACTACTGGTGTGTTCTAGAGATGCGTGTCCCCAGCACTGGTAAAAACCCCTGCCGTCCGGGCGCCACTTGCCGCTCTACGGCCAACCCGCACCACT
>NZ_QGTF01000013.1:0-99677 GCF_003182025.1 Nocardiopsis sp. L17-MgMaSL7
CAGTCCTGGTCCCGCGCTCTCCTTCGCTGCCGCTGTTGCGTCGGGAAGCGTGACCGGCCGCGACACGAATCCCGGTCAGCGCAGGCATGGAGAAAAACATCGCTGTGGCCGTAGGCTCACCCGTGACAGCAACGACGAAGGTGGATGTCGGTTTTGTCTGTTTCTCGACAAGTTGGAAAAACGAGCGCTTGCCACCGGTAAGTTCGCAGGTGAAAAAGTCTGCTCCCCGCGCACGCGGGGATGGACCCCAAACTCCCGCGCGCCTGGTGGCCACTCCTGGGCTGCTCCCCGCGCACGCGGGGATGGACCCCGGTCGATCTCCGGCATCCCGAGAGGCTTGGTGCTGCTCCCCGCGCACGCGGGGATGGACCCCCGTGACAGGTCAAGCACCCACAGGCGTCCATCTGCTCCCCGCGCACGCGGGGATGGACCCTCGGCTTCGATGAACCACGCCGTGCCGTAGCTCTGCTCCCCGCGCACGCGGGGATGGACCCTCGGCTTCGATGAACCACGCCGTGCCGTAGCTCTGCTCCCCGCGCACGCGGGGATGGACCCGCCCAGGTCGAACGACCCGGGCGTCACGGCGACTGCTCCCCGCGCACGCGGGGATGGACCCGTGCCGTCGCGCACCATGGAGTACGCCCGGTCGCTGCTCCCCGCGCACGCGGGGATGGACCCTCCCACTTCTCCCCTGCCGCGTGGAGCGCTTCCTGCTCCCCGCGCACGCGGGGATGGACCCAGCCGCAAGCTCAACAAGGACACCCAGCAGTGCTGCTCCCCGCGCACGCGGGATAGTGCGTTGGCTAGGGGAATGACGCGAGCACTCGGGAAAGGGCCTTCTCACCTGCTGGTTTCCAGGTGGGTTTGCCTCCTGGGAGGCCCTGTTCACCGGCACGGCCTATCTCGATGAGGCCGAGGCTCCGAAGGACGGCCCAGCCTCGTGAGCGTTGGATGGTGGCCTCGTCGGTGGGGTATCCGGCGAAGAACTCGGTGGCGTTGGGGAGCAGGACCCACGCGGCACAGAGATCCGTGGCGGGATCACCTGAGCAGAGTTCGCCGAAGTCCACGACACCCGTGAGGGCTCCGTTGGTGGTGACGACGTTGGCCGGGTGCAGGTCCGCGTGCAGCCACACCGGGGCGTGGTGCCAGTGGGGTGCGTCAGTTGCGGCCTGCCAGACCTCCAGGATTCGGGGAATCTGGTCGGGGTCCGCGGTGCTACGGGCGTACCGCTCGAAGGCATCGAGGTCCTCGATGAGGTCGAGCGGGTGCATGCCGCGCTGGGGGTTGACCGGGGCGTCGGCTGGGGCTGGGCGATGGAGCGCGGTCAGGAAGTCCGCGAGCGTGTGGGGGTCTCTGGTGACAGGAGAGAGGTCCGCAGGATCACCGGTGATCCACGTGGTGATCAGCCAGGGGTGGGGGAAGTGTGGGGAAGGCCTGCCGAGGCGCACGGGGACAGGGACGGGCAGAGGGAGACCTGGGGCCAGCGTTGGCAACCACTGGTACTCCATACGCAGGAGGTCGGGTGCGCGTTGAGAACGGGGCATCCGGACAGCGAGATCCTCGCCCAGGCGCCACATCTGGTTGTCCCAGCCGCCCTCGACGGGACGCAGGTCCAGGTCAGCGAGATCCGGGTGCTGTTCTTCGAGGAGGGATCGTACGAGCGACTCGTTCACGGAGCCCACTGTAGGGGGCGGTGGTCGCCGCCCCCTACAGCTCGGGATCAGTGGACTGGAAGGCTCTCGGGTTCCTGACCGGCCTCGGACCGGCGCACCAGGAAGGTCGCGAAGAAAGCCAGGGTGACGATCACAGCACCCAGGACGAACGCCATGTGGATACCGCCCGCCTCGGCGACGACGGCGTCCGCGCCGTCGTTGAGCTGGCTGGCGGCGACGGCGGACATCACGGCGATGAACGTCGCGGTGCCGGCGGCACCGGCCACCTGTTGCACGGTGCCCACCACGGCGCTGCCGTAGGAGTACAGCGAGGGACGCAGGGAACCGAGCGCACCGGTGAGCAGCGGGGTGAACATGAGTCCGAGCCCGACGCTGAGCGCCATGTGCGCGGCGACGACGTACCCGAGCGAAGTCTCGGTGCCGAAGAAGGTCATGCTCCACATCACGAGCGTGACCACACCGGCTCCCGGGGTGACCAGGGGGCGGGGCCCGTAGCGGTCGTACAGCCGACCCACGAACGGGGCCAGCAGACCCATCACCAGACCACCGGGCAGCAGGGTGAGACCGGTCGCGAGTGTGTCGTGGCCGAGCACGTTCTGCATGTAGAGCGGCAGCAGGATGATCGTGCCGAACAGCGCCATGAAGCTCACCAGCACCAGCCCGATGGAGATCGAGAACTGGCGGGACTGGAACACCCTCAGGTCGAGCAGGGCCCGATCCTCCTTCTGGAGCCCGATCTGGCGCCACACGAACAGCACCAGGGCGACGGCACCCACGAGGAGCGCCGCCCACGGCGGGATGGCCGCGTCGGCGTCGGCCGCCTTGCCCAGGCTGGAGAAGCCGTAGACCAGACCGCCGAAGGCGAAGGCGGACACGATCACCGAGAGCACGTCGATACGGGCGGCGCGGGGTTCGGTGACGTTGCGGATGAAGGCGGCGCCCAGTCCGAGGGCGAGCAGGGCGATCGGCAGCACGAGTCCGAACAGCCAACGCCAGTCCAGCACGCTCAGGATGAGCCCGGACAGGGTCGGGCCGACGGCGGGCGCCACCGCCATGACGATGGAGATGTTGCCCATCACGCGGCCGCGGCGGTCAGCGGGGACCGTGTTGAGGATGGTCGTCATGAGGAGCGGCATCATGATGGCGGTTCCGCTGGCCTGCACGATCCGGCCCAGCAGGAGGACCGTGAAGTTCGGCGCGAGGAAGCAGATCAGGGTGCCGAGGGTGAACAGGGTCATCGCGGCGATGAACACCTGCCGCAGGTGGAACCGTTGCAGCAGGAACCCGGTCACGGGGATGATCACGGCCATCACGAGCATGAAGGCCGAGGTCAGCCACTGTCCGGTGGAGACCGAGATGCCGAGGTCGCGGTTGAGCGCGGGCAGGGCCACACCCATGATCGTCTCGTTGAGGATGACGACGAAGGCCGAGACAAGGAGGAGCGGGATGACGAGTCGGGTCGCGCGCTGGTCCGCGACCTCGTCGGAGTTTGTCACGTCGGGTTGCCTGGTCACATACTTCCTTGCGCGCTTGGGGTGGCCTGGATCCGGGGGATGAGCGGGGTGCGGGCTGTGCCGTCGAAGGGTCAACCCCGCTGGTCACGGCAGTATTCCGGGGCGGAAGGGGATGTTCCGCCGAGAACGCCACTGTGTCCTCCAGGTTAGGCGACGGAACGTCCCGTCTCGCCCGATTTTGCGCGCTGTGCAACCAACTTCCCCATGTGCCCTTCCCCACGTTGGTCAGGGCAGCTCGCAGACCCGTGTCGCGAACGACCACACGGCCGCCCCGACCAACGGGTCGATGCTCCTGCGTCCCGGTCCGCCGGTTCCGCGCGAACCCGCGCCCTCCACCCCGGCCACCCCTCCGGACAGAGCGGGCTCACCGCGCAGACCACCGCGGGGCCCGTGGAACTGGCCGCTCAGCGCGTCGGGGGAGGTGGCCGCGAACACGGCGGGCAGCGCGCCCCGGTCGGTTCCCTGGGCCCACGGGTACTGGAGCCGGTCCAGGGCCGTGGGTCGGGGCGGGGTGAAGAGCTCTCCCACGCTCGGTGAGAGCACCGGCAGCGAGTAACCGGGGTGCACGACCAGGCTCCGCACCCTCGATCCGCGCTCGGCCAGCCTTCGGTGCAGTTCGAACCCGAGCGCGTGGGTGACCAGCTTGGACTGCGCGTAGGCCCGCCACGGTGAGTACGTGCGCTCCAGTTCGAGGTCGTCGGGGGAGGGGCGGACCAGTTTGGCGCTCATCGACCCCATCCAGACGACGCGGCCGGAGGTCCGATCCAGTGACTCCAACACCTCGTGGGTGAGGACGTGGTGGCCGAGCGCGTTGGTGGCCAGGGTCAGTTCGTGCCCGTCCACACTGACCTCGCGCCGCGCCGGTGCGCCCACCAGTCCGGCGTTGTTGACCAGGGCGTCCAGCCGTGGGAGCCCGGCGAGTTCGGCTCCGGCGGCCCTGGCGCTGCCCAGGTCCGAGGTGTCGATCCGCACCACCCGTGTGTGGGCGCCCTCGACCTCCGCGCGCAGCGCCGAGGCGATCCGCTCACCGCGCCGGGTGTCGCGGCACAGCAGCACGACGTCGGCTCCGGCTCGGGCTAGGAACAGGGTGATCCACAGCCCGATCCCGGAAGTCGCGCCCGTCACCGCGATCGTGCGTCCGTCCATGTTCGGCGCCTGCCAGCCCATGTGCTCTGTCCCCTTCTGTGGATGGTCCTCGGGTCCGGCAGCCTAGGGGCGGGCCAGGAGCCGGTCCAGTTGGCCGCGCAGGGTCCGTTCGGCCTCCAGTGAGGACAGACCGCCGATCAGGACGCGCATGGACAGGCCGTCGGCGGTGGCCATGAGGCCCCGCGCGGCGGCGCGGGGGTCGGGGAGTTCGGGTGCGACCCTGGCGAGGAGTCGGGCGGCCTCGGCCTCCTCCCCGTCCTTGGCCTCGGCCAGCAGGCGGGCGAGGGTCGGGTGGTTGAACCCGGCGGCGACGTACTGGTGGAAGACCGACACCCCGGCGCGGGCCGTCTCGGCGCGGGGGATGGGGTGCCCGACCAGCTCCCAGAGGGTCTCACGGTCGTCGGTTTCCCTGGTGGACTCGTCGTGGAGCCGTGCGGCGCTCGACAGCATCGCCTCCAGGCTGGCCTGGAGGAGTTCGTCCTTGCTGTGGAACCAGTACTGGATGCGTCCGACCGAGACCCCGGCGGCCGCGGCGACGTTGCGCATGGACACGGCTCCCATGCCGTTCTCCGCGATCACCTGCCACACCGCATGGAAGATCTCGGTCCGTCTCGGGTCGGGTTCCGGGTTGTTCATCCCCCCATCCTAACCAAGGAAAATACGATCGTATTGAGATGGATGTACACTCGGAGTGCGGTCAATACGATCGTATTTTCCTTGGAGGGGTCATGAGCGACCACGAGAACCGACGTCACCGGCTTCGCCGCGCGCTCCAGGTCCTGGCGGTGCTGGCGGTGGCCTGGCTGGTCGTCGACAAGGCGGTCGCGGTCGTCGCGCCCGAGCCCACCGTGGGGCACTGGCGCAGTTCGGAGGGGTACGCCTCCTACCGGGAGGCCTACGAGGACGTGATGGCGACCCTGCCCGAGCCCACCCGCTCCCACGACGTGGCCACCGAGTACGGCTCCGTGCGGGTGTACGAGTGGACCGCCACCGAGGAGGGGGCCGAGGAGGATCCGCCGGTCGTGCTGTTGCCCGGAATCCGATCCGGGGCACCGATGTGGGGCGCGAACATCACCCACTGGGTCGGCCAGCGCACCCTCTACGCCATGGACGCGATCGGTGACGCCGGGATGTCCACGCAGTCGACGCCGTTCACCTCGTTCGACGACCAGGCGGCCTGGGTGGAACAGGTGCTCGCCGGTCTGGAGCTGGAACGCGTCCACGTGGTGGGGCACTCCTTCGGCGGTGCCATCGCCGCCGTCCACGCGCTCGAACATCCCGGTCGGGTGGCCTCGCTGACGCTCCTCGAACCGGTGATGGTCCTGCGGGGGCTGCCCGCCTCCACCTACCTGTGGTCCTCGCTGCTGCTGCTCCCCGTGCCGCAGTCGTGGAAGGACCGGGGCATGGCGGAGATCGGTGGGGTCACGGTCGAGGAGGTCCGCGAGCGCACTCCGATGTCGTCGATGATCGACCAGGGTTCACGGCACTACGACTCGGTCACCCTGGTGCCGCGCACCCTCTCGGACGAGGAGTGGCGGTCCATGTCGATGCCGGTCCGGATCGACCTGGCCAGCGACAGCTCCCTGGCCGGTGGCGAGGAGGCCGGGGGCCGTGCCCGGGATCTGGGCAGGGAACCCGTCACCGTCTGGCCGGAGACCACCCACTCCCTGCCCATGCAGGCCGCCGACGCGCTGGGTCCGGAACTCGCCGCGTACTGGGCCGCCCACGACGGCTGAGCCCCCGGGTCAGCCCTCCAGTCTGCTGCGCAGTTCCGGCAGGCCCGTGCCGCCCGCCTGGTCCAGGTAGGCGGGACGGCCCGCCATGAGCATGACGAGCGCGAGCAGCGGACCCTCCACCACGGGCAGTCCGGGGTCGTTCGTGGTGAAGTCCGCGTCCGTGGCCCGCAGGTGCAATCCCTTGACCTGGGACCTGCTGTTCACGGCGAAGTCGCGGGAGGCGAGGAACCGCGCCACCTCGGCCACCGCCTCGGGTGTGGGCTCGCGCTCGATCCCGAGCGGACGGCGCACGTCCTGGCCGTGCACGACGAGTTCGCCGAGCCAGGGGGAGGGGTCGCCGGAGGGCAGTCGGACGGGTTCGCCGCCCTCGGTGCCCAGGGCGGCGAACCTGGCCAGTGTGGCGGCGGGCTCGGACCGGGCGAAACGGGCGATCTGCCTGCGGTTGTGGGCCGCGGGGCGCAGGCCCGAGCGCAGGATGGAGACGATCCATCCGAGCTGGCCGATGGTCATGCCCGAACCGAGGTGCGCGACCACCTCGTGCACGTTCCACTCAGTGCACAGTGAGGTCTGGTTCCACTGCTCGTCGGTGAGTTCACGCAGGTCGGACACGAGGGCCGCGTGTTCGACGGCGAGCAGTCGCCTGGGGTCGGTCGTCTCCATAGGCGCACTCTACGGACCCGCTCCGACAGTTCCGGAAGGGCCGCGCCGACACCGTGTCCCCACTCCCATGGGAAAGCAACGACGTAAAGGCTGTGGCTCCCCTCGCCTCCGAAACCCGCCCGGTGTGTTGCCGCTCACTCCCTCGGCCTCTAAAATGAACGCCAATCATTAACCGGCGTCCCAGGAGCGACCCCATGAGCAGCCCCCTCCAGAACTTCATCAACGGCGCCTTCGTCGACGCCCACGGTCAGGACCGGCTCGACGTCGTCAACCCCACCAACGGGAACACCGTCGCGGTCTCACCCGTCTCCGACCAGGCCGACGTCGACGCCGCCTTCGACGCGGCGCGCGCCGCCTTCACCACCTGGCGGCGCGTCACCCCGGGGGAGCGGCAGCGGCTGCTGCTCAGGATCGCGGACGCGGTCGAGGCCAACGCTGAGGAGATCGTGGAGGCCCAGCACCGCAACACCGGCCAGCCCCGGTGGATGATCTCCCAGGAGGAGATCGCCATGGGCGTGGACCACCTGCGCTTCTTCGCCGGTGCCGCCCGCACCCTGGAGGGCCGCGCCGCCACCGAGTACATGGAGGGCCACACCTCCTACGTCCGCCGCGAGCCGGTCGGGGTCGTCGCCCAGGTCACGCCGTGGAACTACCCGCTGCTCATGGCGGTGTGGAAGATCGGCCCCGCCCTGGCCGCGGGCAACTGCGTCGTGCTCAAGCCCTCCGACACCACCCCCGAGTCCACCCTGGTCCTGGCCCGTCTGATGGGTGAGATCCTCCCGGCGGGCGTGTTCAACGTGGTCCTGGGCGACGCCGGGACCGGACGGCTCCTGGTGGAGCACCCCGAACCGGCCATGGTCTCCATCACCGGATCGGTCCGCGCGGGCCGTCAGGTCGCCGCCTCGGCAGCCAAGGGGCTCAAGCGCGGCCACCTGGAGCTGGGCGGAAAGGCCCCGGCGGTGGTCTTCGCCGACGCCGATCTGCCCGCCACCGCCAAGGCCCTGGTGGAGTTCGGCACGTTCAACGCGGGGCAGGACTGCACCGCCGTCACCCGGGTCCTGGTCGAGGAGAGCGCCCACGACCGCTTCGTGGAGCTGCTCGCCGAGGCCGCGCGTGGCACTCGGACGGGAGACGCCGACGAGTCCCGCAACGACTACGGTCCGCTGAACAACGCCCGCCACTTCGCGTCGGTCACCGACAAGCTCGGGCGTCTGCCCGAACACGCCACCGTGGTCACCGGGGGCCGGGCGGTCGGGGGCGACGGCTACTTCGTGGAGCCGACGGTGATCACCGGCGTGCGCCAGGACGACGAGCTGGTGCAGGAGGAGACCTTCGGTCCGATCCTGACCGTCCAGACCTTCTCCTCGGAGGCGGAGGCCGTGGAGCTCGCCAACGATGTGGACTACGCGCTGGCCTCCAGCGTGTGGACCTCGGACCACGCCGCCGCGATGCGCCTCACCCGCGACCTCGACTTCGGCTGTGTCTGGGTGAACACCCACGTGCTGCTCACAGCGGAGATGCCGCACGGCGGCTTCAAGTCCTCGGGTTACGGCAAGGACCTGTCGCTGTACTCGGTGGAGGAGTACACCCGGGTCAAGCACGTGATGCACGCGCTGGAGGGGTGAACCGGTCCTCAGGGCTCAGCCCGTGTACCTCTGGCGCAGGCCGCTGACCAGCGCGTCGAGCGCGAGCTCGAAGGCCCGGTCGGCGGCCGCGCGGGGGTCCGCCGACCGCTGCGCGGCAAACCGCGTGAAGGTGGGCGCGACCTCCTCCATGCCGCCCGGGTCGAAGATCCCCTCGGGGGCGGAGGCGTCGTATGCGGCGCCGAAGACCAGTGCCTCGACGCCGACGATGATGTCCACCGCGTCCGCGCCGACGATCCCGGCGTCCTCCAGGGCCCGGGTCACGCGCTCGTACATGCGCAGCGTCCGGGGGGAGTCGGCGACGGGCAGTACCGCCATGACCGGGATGAGCGCGGTGTGCTCCATGAAGCACCGCCGGTAGGAACGCGCCCACTGCCGCAGCGCCCGGTCCCAGGGTTCGGTGCCGAAGGCGGAGTCGTCGATCCGCTCGTTCACGCGTTCCTGCAACAGAATGAGTACGTCGCGTTTGGAGGCGACGTGGTTGTACAGCGCCGAGGCGGCGACGCCGAGCTCCTTCGCCAGAGCGGCCATGGTCAGGTGCCGGTAGCCCTGTTCGGTGACGATCCGGATCGCGGCCAGGGTGACGCGTTCACGTGAGAGCACCGGTGAGGAGGGTCTGCCCCTGCCCCGCCCACTGCGCGTTCCCTGACTCACTGGCGCCTGCTTCCTGTCGGCCCGGACGAGGTCGCCACCAGTCTAGGAGCGGCGCGCCCGCGCCCGTATCGGTGCTGCTCGCGGGAGTGTCCCGCTTGACACCGGGGGACTCCGTGTCCGTTAATGAACGGTATTCATTTAATGGTTCGAAGGAGCGCACCCATGAGTGGCACACACGTCATCGGCAGCGACGAGGTCATCGACCGTGACGTCGTGGTCGTGGGCGCGGGCCCGGCCGGGCTGATGGCCGCACGCACCCTCCAGGCGGCCGGACGCACCGTCGCCGTCCTGGAGGCCCGCGACCGCGTGGGCGGCCGTACCTGGTCACGGGAGATTGACGGGGCCTTCCTGGAGCTGGGCGGCCAGTGGGTCTCGCCCGACCAGACCGAACTGCTCGGCCTCCTGGACGAGCTCGGGCTGGACACCTACCCGCGCCACCGCGAGGGCGCCAACGTCTACCTCGCCCCCGACGGCTCCCGGCACGAGTACACCGGGGACATGTTCCCGGCGGGGGAGCGGACCGAGGCGGAGATGACGCGGGTCATCGCGACCCTGGACGGTCTGGTCGAGGAGATCGGCGTCGAACGCCCCTGGGACCACCCGCTCGCCCGTGAGCTGGACACCGTCACCTTCACCGAGTGGCTGCGGCGGCAGACCGACGACGAGGCCGCCCGCGAGAACATCGGCATCTTCATGGCCGGGGGCATGCTCACCAAACCCGCCCACGCCTTCTCCGCGCTCCAGGCGGTCCTCATGGCGGCCTCCGCCGGGTCGTTCTCCCACCTGGTGGACGAGGACTTCATCCTGGACCGCCGGGTGGTCGGGGGCATGCAGTCGGTCTCCCGGACCATGGCCGACGCCCTGGAGGAGGGCACGGTCCTCCTGGACACCCCGGTCCGGACCGTTCGCTGGAGCGAGGAGGGGGTCACGGTCCTCTCCGATCGCGCGACCGTACGGGCCCGCCGCGTGATCGTGGCCGTCCCGCCCACCCTGTACTCACGGATCACCTTCGAGCCCGCCCTGCCGTGGCTCCAGCAGCAGATGCACCAGCACTCGTCGATGGGCCTGGTCATCAAGGTCCACGCGGTCTACGACCGCCCGTTCTGGCGGGACCGGGGGCTCTCCGGAACCGGGTTCGGCGCCAGGGAGCTCTGCCAGGAGGTCTACGACAACACCAACCACGGGGACGAGCGCGGCACCCTGGTGGCCTTCGTCTCCGACGAGCCCGCCGACGACCTCCTGCGCCGGTCCGCCGAGGAGCGCAGGGCCGCGGTCCTGCGCTCCCTCTCCCACTATCTCGGTGAGGAGGCGCTGGAACCGGTTGTCTACTTCGAGTCGGACTTCGCCTCCGAGGAGTGGACCCGGGGAGCCTACGCCGCCAGCTACGACCTCGGCGGACTGCACCGCTACGGGGCCGACCAGCGCGCACCCGTGGGGCCGATCGGCTGGGCCTGCTCGGACCTGGCGGCCGAGGGCTACCAGCACGTGGACGGCGCGCTGCGCCAGGGCCGCCGCGCCGCCGAGGAGGTCCTCACGGACGCCGTCGGCTGACCTCGACGCCAGGAGGCCCGGCCCCGCTCACTCGCGGGGCCGGGCCTCGTTCCGTCAGCTCCGTGGCGTCACGCCCCCGAGGCCGCCGCGAACTCCGCGCGCAGCCGGACCACCTCGGCCGGGTCCCAGCCCGGTCCCGGCACGCTGGAGGCCAGCATGCGCGTGTAGGGGTGTTCGGGCTCGCGCAGCACGCGGCGGGTCGGCCCGTGTTCGACGGCCCGACCCCGGTACATCACCAGGACCTCGTCGGTGACCTGCCCGACCACCGCCAGGTCGTGCGAGACGAACACCAGGGACACCCCCGACTCCTCCCGGATACCGGTGAGCAGCCGCAGGATCTGGGCCTGCACGGACACGTCCAGTGCGGAGACCGCCTCGTCGAGCACCAGCACGGACGGGTCGGCCGCCAGCGCGCGGGCGATGGCCAGGCGCTGCCGCTGACCGCCGCTGAGCCGGTGCGGCCTCGCCTCCGCCTCCCGCGCGCCCAACCCCACCTGTTCGAGGAGTGCCAGCGCGCGCCGCTCCGCCTCGGTCCGGTCGGCGCCGTGCAGCCGCAGGACGTGGCACAGGCACTGGGAGGCGGTGAGACGGCGGTCCAGGGACTCCAAGGGGTTCTGGAAGACCAGCTGGACCTCCCTCGCCCGGCGCAGGCGCGCGGCGCGTCCGCGCTCACGGACGCCGCGCACCCGGCCCGACACCCGGATCTCCCCGGAGTCGGGCCGCTCCAGGCCCACCAGCATCCTGGCCACGGTGCTCTTGCCGGACCCGGACTCGCCGACCACGCCCAGCGAGCCACCGGGCGCGAGCTCGAACGAGACGTCGTCCACGGCCACCAGCTCCGGCACGCGCCGGCCCATGGAGTAGGCCCTGCGCAGTCCGCTCACCGACAGCGCCGCTTCGTTCGGGGTCATCGGATCTCCTCCTCGGTGCGGGACGGGTCCGCTCCACGGCTCGTCGTGTCGGCCCTGACACAGGCGACTCCGCCGTCGTCGAGCGGGAACGTCTCCGGACGCCAGGTCACGCAGACCTGTGTCGCGTCGGCGCACCGTGGCGCGAAGGGGCAACCGGTGAAGGCCGTGGACAGCGAGGGCGGCGCCCCTGGGATGGGTTCGGGGGCCAGGTCGGAGTCCAGCCCCGGGTTGCAGGCGATCAGCCCGCGTGTGTAGGGGTGGCGCGGGTCGGCGAAGAGCGCCGACGCCTCGCGGGACTCCACCACCCGGCCCGCGTACATGACGTGCACCCGATGGCAGTAGGCGGCGGCCAGGTGGAGGTCGTGCGTGATGAACAGGACTCCCATGCCCCGGGTCTCACGCAGGTCGCGCAGGACCGAGAGCACCTCCGCCTGGGTGGTGGCGTCCAGGGCGCTGGTGGCCTCGTCGGCGAGCAGGAGTTCGGGCTCGGTGGCCAGGGCCGCGGCGAGCACGACCCGTTGCAGCATGCCCCCGGACATCTCGTGCGGGAACTGGCGGAAACGCTCCTCGGGCCGGTTCAGGCCCACCTCCGCCATGAGGTCGAGGGCCCTGGCGCGGGCCTCGGCCTTCGGTGTGCCCAGGGCCAGGACCAGGCGTTCGGTGAGGAAGTCGCCCACGCGGCGGACCGGGTTGAGTACCGAGCGCGGGTCCTGGAACACCATGGACACCCGGCGGGAGCGCAGCTCGGTGAGCTCCGCCGGGGCGGCGCTGAGCACGTCGGTCCGGCCGACGCGGGCCCGGCCGTCGACGGCGGCGCCCTCGGGCAGCAGCCGCAGGACGGCGCGGGCGGTGGTGGACTTCCCCGACCCGGACTCGCCGACCAGGCCGACGACCTCGCCGGGCCGCACGGTGAGGCCGACCTCGTCCAGGACGGGCCGACGCGTCTCGGCGCCGGGGAGGGTGACGGTGAGGTTCTCGATGTCGAGCAGCATGGGCCTACCTCCGTGAGTTCAGCTGGTCGGCGACACGCACCCCGACGATGTTGAACGCGACCACGACCAGGGCGATGGCCGCGCCGGGGACCAGCGCGGGCCACAGCACGCCCTGGATCAGCGCGGACTGCCCCTCCTGGACCATCAGGCCCCACTCGGAGCTGGGCGGCTGTGCGCCGAACCCGAGGAAGCTGAGGGTGGCCAGGCTCATCAGGCCCTCACCGAAGAGCACCACCAGGTACCCGAGCAGGGCGGGTGCCATGTTGGGGATGAGGTAGCGCAGACAGATGACCAGCCCGCTCACCCCCTGCACCCGGTAGGCGTCGATGTAGGGCTTGGCGCACTCCGCCAACGCGACGCTGCGGGTGAACTTGGCGATGATCGGAGTGAACGCCAGCCCCAGCGCCACGACGGCCGTGGTCATGCCGCTGCCGAACACCGCGATCACGAGCACCACGAACAGCAGTCCGGGGAAGGCGTACATGACGTCGGTGACACGGGCGAGGAGGACGTCCACCCAGCCGCGCCGCCAGGCGGCCAGCGTGCCCATCGCCACACCCAGCGCGGAGGCGAGCAGGAGTAGGGCCAGCGGGCCGAGCAGGCTCTCCCGGGCGCCGTGGACGACCCGGGACAGCAGATCGCGGCCCATCTGGTCGGTGCCCAGCCAGTGGTCGGCGCCGGGTGGCGCCCAGATGTTGCCGAAGTCGATGGCGTTGGGGTCGGCCGGAGCGACCAGTGGGGCGAACACGGCGGCCAGGACCACCGCGACGAGGAACCCTCCGCTGACCCACAGGGCGCCGCGCCCCCCGGAACCGCGGGCACGCCCGAGGTCGGTGCTCACGGTGACGGCCGTGGTGGGCGTCTGGGCGGTCATACCCGGTTCCTTTCGATACGGACCCTCGGGTCCAGCAGCGGGTGGACGAGGTCGATCAGGGTCGTGACCCCCATGTAGGCGACCACCATGCACAGCAGGACGGCCTGCACGACGGGGAAGTCGAGGTTGTTGATGGCGTCCACCAGCAGCGCGCCGATCCCGCTGAGACCGAACGCCGACTCGATGACCACGGTCCCGCTGAGCATGCTGGCGGTGACCAGGCCGCACATCGTCACGACGGGGCCCAGGGAGTTGCGCAGCACGTGGCGGCGGACCACGTGCCGTTCGGCGATCCCCGACGCCCGCGCCGCCGCCACGTGCTCCAGGTCGAACTGCTCCACCATCGTCTGCCGGGTGACCCGGGAGACGATGGCCAGGGCACCGGTGGCCAGGGCGATCGCGGGCAGCGTCAGGTGGTGGACCCGGCTGAGGAACCCCTCGCCCAGGCCGGTCACCGGGAACCATCCGAGACGCACCCCGAACAGGGAGATCAGCGCGATGGCCAGGACGAACGACGGTACCGAGGCGGCCAGCGTGGTGCCCGCGGTGACGGCGGCGTCGGTGCGGCGCCCGCGGCGCACCGCGGACAGGGCGCCCAGAGCGATGCCCAGGACGGTGAAGAGCACCGCCGCGTAGGCCACCAGGGACACGGTGGCGGGCAGGCGGGTGAGGATGAGGTCGCTCACCGCCGCGTTGTACTGGAACGAGGTTCCGAGGTCTCCGGTGACGGCGCCGCTCAGCCAGAGCCAGTACTGCACCAGCAGGGGCTGGTCCAGGTGGTACTCGGCGCGGACCGCGGCGATCCGCTCGGGGGTGACGTTCTCGGGGTCGCCCACCAGGAACGACACCGGGTCACCCGGTGCGGCGTACATGGCGCCGAAGATCAGCGCCGAGCTGACGGCCAGGGTGAGCAGCATGCCGCCGAGGCGGCGCAGCACGTGCGTGGTCATCGGCCTTCGTCCTCTCGGGCGCCGAGGTCGGCGGCCCACGGGTAGAAGAGGAACGCGGAGGAGGCGGGCGCCCCCGTCACCCCGGGTCCCATGGCGAGAGTCGTCGGGACCTGGACGACGGGGATCCACGGCATGGCCTCGGTCCAGCGGTCCTGGAGCTCCACGGCGAGTTCGGCCCGTTCGGCGTCGTCGGTCGCGGCCTGGGCCTCCTTGACGAGGCTGTCGTACTCCTCGTCGGCGAAGCCGGAGTAGTTCACCCCGGCGTCGGAGGCGCCGTTCTTGTAGAAGCCCACGGGGTCGTTCTTCGAGACCCAGTACTCGTCGGAGAACAGGTCGACCTGGGAACGCAGCTCGGGGTCCACGTAGTAGCTGCCGAACTGCTGCCGGGGCACGGTGGCGATCCGCGCCTCCAGCCCGATCCTGGCGGCCGCGTCCACGAAGGCGTTGGCGATGATGGTGCGGGCGGGTTCACCGTCGTTGGCGATGACGATGGGCTCGTCGGGGACCCCGGCCTCCTCGACCAGGGCGCGCGCCAGTTCCAGTTCGGGCTCGTCGGGGTCGGCGGGGGCGGCGTCGATCGCCGCGTAGGCCTCCTCGAACCGTTCGCGTTCGTACCCCCAGCCGCCCGGGCCCAGGGGAGCGGACCACGGCTCGGCCAGGCCGCCGAAGGCCGCCCGGGAGATGCCGTCGCGTTCCAGTGCCAGGGACAGGGCGCGGCGCAGCCGGGGGTCAGCCAGGCCGCCGCGTTCGGTGGTGATGAGGGACCACACATTGGTGGAGGGACCCTGGTACACCTGCACTGTCTCGTCGCGCAGCAGCGGGACGGCGGCCGACGCGGTGTCGAGGTAGGCGCCGTCGGACTCGCCGGTGTTCAGGGTGTTCACCACGGCGTTCTCGACGGCCCAGCGGAACTCCACCCGCTCCACGCGCGCGGCGCGGGCCGTGTTCCAGTAGGCGTCGTCGCGCTCCAGCACGACCCGGCTGCCCGAGCTCCACTCGGTGAGCCGGTAGGGGCCCGTGCAGGCGTCGGTGCCCTGCGGTGTGCCATAGGCGTCGCCGTCGGCCTCCAGGGCGCGGCGGTCGTAGACGATGCCCCCGTTCCCGGCCATGGCGGGCACGAACACGGCGTCGCGCTGGCCCATGTGGACGGTGACCTCGCGGTCTCCCGTGGCCTCGATCCGTTCGACGTTCGTGTACTCGTCGGACTCCTCGGCGCCCTCCGCCGCGTGCCGTTCCATGCTCCACACCACGTCGTCGGCGGTGATCGGGGTGCCGTCGCGGAAGGCGGCCTCAGGGGTCAGACGGAAGACGACGGTGGAGTCGTCCTCCCACTCGGCGTACTCGGCCAGCCCGGGGCCGACGCTGAGGTCGGGAGCGACCTGCATGAGCCGCTCGCAGACGTTGGCCAGGACGGTGTTCTGCGCGGTGCCGCCGTTGGCGTCCAGGTCGAGCGAGGTGGGTTCGGAGGGGAGCATCCAGGTCACCGAGTCCAGCTCACCCGCGGCGGGGGCGGTGGTGGGGGTCAGTTCGAGCTCCGGGCCCGCGGGCGGGGCCGTGCACGCGGTCACTGCGAGCGCCAGGACGGCGGCGGGGATCACCGCTCCGGCGCGGCGTGGTGGTCTGTCCTTCACAACGGTCTTCTCCAGGAAAGAGGGGGATGCGGACGGTGGGTCAGCCCTGGGCGCCCGGGCCGTCGTAGAGGTTCCAGGGCATGAGCTCGTATTTGTGCTCGCAGGGGTTCCCGGCGGCGACGCGGTACTCGCCGCTGGTGAGGTCGACGAGGCTGGAGAGCAGGGTGGACCAGCGGCGTACCTCGGGAGCGGCGGGGTCGGGGTGCGTGCACAGGGACTCGGGGTGGCCGAGGTGGTCGGACATGGCCTCGTGGACGGCGGTGCGCACCTCCTCGGAGGTGCCGGCGTTCCGGACGGCGGCCAGGCCGCGCCGGGCGCGGGGCACGCGGATGAGCGAGTCCGTGGCGAGCGGGCGGTAGGACTCTGCCAGCTGGGGCGGGACACCGGCCTGGTAGTGGTTGCCGTGGACGAGCACACCCTCGTCGTCGGGGTACATCCACTGGCACGGGCCGGGGGTCGTCTCGACGTCGATGGCGTATCCGGAGCGGTGGGTGAGCAGCGCGTTGCTGGCGATGTGGGCACGCGTCCTGACCAGCGCGTTCAGGGCGTCAGAGAGCCGGGAGGAGTCCAGGACCCGACGGCGGACGAGGGTCTGCGGGACGCCGACGG
Organism: Nocardiopsis sp. L17-MgMaSL7; assembly: GCF_003182025.1. Taxonomy (NCBI): domain Bacteria; kingdom Bacillati; phylum Actinomycetota; class Actinomycetes; order Streptosporangiales; family Nocardiopsidaceae; genus Nocardiopsis; species Nocardiopsis sp. L17-MgMaSL7. Next base: position 16,545 of record NZ_QGTF01000013.1, read on the forward strand.
CCGACCCGAACCGCCCGCCCAGTCCGTTGGCGTTGAGGGCGATCCCGGCGGAGTTGGCGCCGTGCCGGCCCACCTGGCCCGCCTCGACCTGCATGATGAGCGTGGGCCGGGGCGGCTGGACCACGCGGAGCATGAGGACGGTGTCGGCGGTGCCGTGCCGCCAGTCCCAGTTCTGGCCCGCGTAGACGTGGCCGTCACCGGTCGCGCCCTCGGCGAGGGCGAACGAGGTGCAGCCGTCCGAGGCCTCGCGGTCGTCGGCCTCGGTGACGGTGGGCATGGCGCGGAAGGAGGAGTCGTAGATGATCTCCCCGCGCACGTTGAGGGCCAGGACGTCGAGGAGACCGACCCCGGCGCCCTCGGCGATGCCCTCCATCTCGGTCACCATGTCGGCGTCGAAGGCGCGGCAGGTGTCGAGCCACCCGCGGGCGCGGTCCAGGACGCCGCCCCAGCTCAGGCCGGTCTGCTGGTGGAAGGCGCGTTCGTAGAAGCCCATGGCCGCGGTGATCTGGTCCCGGGCGGCCTCTCCATAGGCGACGCCGCGCTCACGTGGGCCGCCGCTGATCTCGATGAGCGGCAGGCCCGAGGGCGTTCGCGACGAGGTGGTGGTCATGATGGTGGTCCCCCGATCACGTCATGTAACATCCATTACGAAGACGCGCATAGTTGAAACGACTGTTTCCTCAGGAGTGTAATGAGTGCTACGCCACAGTCAAGAGCTGTAACAAATAGTTCTTCGAATCCGGGGCTGGAACGCCTCCACACCCTGGTGCGCACTCACTGGGAAAGCCTCTCGCCAGCGGAGCGATCGGTGTGTCGCCTGCTCACGGCCTCGCCGGTCGAGCAGATCCTCTACTCCAACGCCCAGGAGCTCGGTACCGCCAGCGGCACCAGCAACGCCAGCGTCATCCGCACCCTGCGCCGCCTGGGCTACTCCGGACTGCCCGCCCTCAAACAGGAGATCGCCGCCCCCTTCACCTCCGAGGTCGCCCCAGACGTACGCCTGCGCGAACGCATCGACCGCATGGGACGGGACTTCACCTCGCTCTGGGACCGGGTCGTGGACGAGGCCCGCGACCGCGTCGAACACGTGCGCACGGCCACCTCATCCGAGGAGCTCACCCGCGCGGTGCAGGTCCTGGCCGAGGCCGGGCAGACCGTCACCTACGGAGTCGGCTCCTCCAACATCGCCGCCGAGCACCTGGCCCTCAAACTCAACCGCACCGGCGCCCGCGCCCGCACCATAGACACCGACGGCTTCCGACTGGCCGACGACCTGCTGGGCATCCACCGGGGCGACGCCGTCGTGGTCTTCGCCCCCGGGCGCGTCCTGCCGGAGGTGGAGGTGCTGCTCGAACGGGCCCGCGCGGTGGGCGCCCACTCCGTTCTGGTGACCGACGAACTCACCGAGGAACTGCGCGACAGCGTGGACATCGTCCTGTCCGCCCCGCACACCCCCACCGGCATGACGGCCGAGGCCCTGACCGGCATCATCGTCGCCGACGCCCTCGTGCAGGCCGTGGCCACCATCCACCCCGACAGGGCCGTGCGCACCTCACACGAACTCACCGCCTGGCGCGGACGCCTGGGTCACTGACGGGCGAGGGAGGCAGGTCGGCCCCGCCTCCAGCGGGCGGGGCCGGAGAGCCCCCGAAGCCGGGGCGGGGGCCCGGCGCGCCCGGAGGCGGAGGGCGCCGCGTTCCGTCGTGGCCACGGGGGAGGATGGGCCCATGGACTTCTCCGATCCCCTCCCCGGTGACACCAGCCAGGACGAGCGCGCACGGGGCGCCCGGGTGGCGCTGCTGCCCGTGGGCAGTCTCGAACAGCACGGCCCCCACCTGCCGTTGACCACCGACACCGTCATCGCCTGCGCCCTGGCACGGAGCCTGGCCGACGCCCACCCCGGGCTGCGGGTACTGCCGCCGATCAGTTTCGGCTGCTCGCACGAACACGATGCCTGGCCGGGTACCGTCAGCGTCACGGCGCCCACCCTGTACGCGATGGCCTCTGACATCGCGGCGTCCCTGCGGGCCGCGGGCACCACCAAGCTGGTCCTGGTCAACGGGCACGGCGGCAACCACGTGCTCGCCAACCTCGTCCAGGCCTCGCGCGGTGACATGGCACTCTTCCCCGGCCCACACGACTGGGAGGCCGCCCGCCGGGCGTCGGGCATGAACACGACCAACGACCGGGACATGCACGCCGGGGAGCTGGAGACCTCGGTCCTGCTCCACGTGCGTCCGGACCTGGTCCGGCCCGGCTACGAGGAGGCGGACCACCTCGCCGACCGGCGCGACCACATGCTCACCACCGGGCTGTCCCGCTACACGCGCTCCGGTGTGGTGGGTCAGCCCTCACGCGCCACGGCCGCCGAGGGCCGTGATCTTCTGGCGCACCTGGTGCAGGTGTTCGCCGGGTACCTCAACGTGCTCGACCCGCAGAAGCCGCCACACCAGCACCAGCCCGCCGGGAAGGGCGGCGACCAGGGCGAGCAGTCCGTACGCCACTGACACCGTCACACCCGCCTGCGCGCCCAGTCCGGCGGCGCCGAAGGCCAGCGCCGTCACCGCCTCGCGCGGCCCCCATCCGCCCACGTTGGCCGGGACGCTCATCGCCACCAGCGCCAGCACCAGCAACGGGAGCAGGGCCGGAGCGGGCACCGCGATCCCCACCGCCCGGGCGGCCACCAGGAACAGGGTGAGGTGTCCGGCCAGCGCGGCCGCCGACAGCAGGATCACCCCCGGGCCGGTCGACACCGTGAACAGACCGGCCCGGGTGTCCGCGACCGTCGCCGACAGCGTCCGCCACCAGGCCGACCCGTGTCGGCGCCCGAGCACCCAGCCGACCGCGACCACCAGCGCCAGCACGGCGAACACGCCCAGGGAGGCGGCCACCGCCAGCAGCCCCGGGCCCAGGAGGGCGGCGGGCAGGGTGAACAGCAGCACCGCGCAGGTCGCGGCGAGCACCACCTGCCCGGCCATGCGCTCCAACAGGACCGCGCGCACCCCACGGGCCAGGTCACCGGCGTAGCGTCCGTGGCTGAAAGCCCGGTGCACGTCCCCGAGCACACCGGCGGGCAGGACCGCGTTCAGGAGCAGCGCGCGGTAGTAGTCGCCCACCGCCCGTGGCCAGGGCAGACGCAGGCCCACCCCGCGCGCCACCAGGATCCAGCGGGCCGCGCACAACAGGGTCGTGAACAGTCCGATCCCCAACGCCGCCGCCACCGTCGCGGGGTCGACCGCGCCGAAGGCGGCGGTGAAGGCCTCCAGCGGGAACCACCACACCACCCCGGCCAGCACCGCGACCCCGACCGTCGGGCGCACGATCCTGGACCACCGTCCTCCGGTGCCGTTCATGGGTGGGGCACGGCCCCCTCGGGTGGCGACTGCTCCTCGGGCAGCGCCAACAGGTCGTCGTGGTGGACGATCACGCCCAGTTCCCCCCGATCGCACTCGCCGAGCCGACGCTCCAGGTACCCGCCCACGGCCGCGTCGGGGTCCTGCTCCAGGGCCGCGTCCACCCACCCCCGCAGCCAGGAACGGACGAGCGGAACGCTCTCCGGCCCCAACCGCCAGGGGCTCGCCGAGATCAGGGTCCGGTACCCGTGTTCGCCGAACGACCCCGCGGCGGCCCGGGCCGCTTCCGGCCCCCACCGCCCGCCCCGGCGCTGGTGGGCGTTGAACGCCTCCGTCAGCGCGGGGTCGTCCCGGTCGTCCGGGAAAAGCTGCACCCGGCCCGCCACCGACAGCGTGAACAGGGCGGCGCAGCCCGCACCGGTCACCGCTCGCACGATGGCCTCCAATTCCGCGTGTGTGAGCAGGTCGAGCAGGGCCGAACCGGTGACCAGGTCGACCCCGGAAAGGTCCTGTGCGGTGATCGTACCCACGTCCCGCAGACACATCCGCGCGTTGACCTGCGCACCGTCCGCCGAGGTCGCGGGCAGGTACGCCCCGGCCAGGGACAGCAGGCCGGGATCCACGTCGTAGAGGGTCCAGTGCTGGGCCCCGGCCAACCGGGGAGCCAGCCAGCGCCCCTGGGAACCGGAGCCGCACCCGAGGTCGGCGATCCTGACCGGGCTCCGCGATCCGCCGCCGCGTCGCTCCAGGAAGGCGCGGAGCGCCTCGAGCGTCGCGGTGGCGCGGGCCTCGGAGTCGGCGCCCTCCCGCAGGGCCAACCAGCCCGGATCGAAGGCGGGCGGTGGGTTCTCGGACACAGAGCTCAACGGGACTCCTCCCGGTGGGTGCGACCGCCAACGTGCGGACGCCTCCTCCCAGAGTGCCAGCTCGGGTGCGTCCGGGAGGTCCGATCCAGGAAGCCTTTGCCCGGATCTGTCTCCCGGGCCCCTCCCGGCGCCCGGGCCGGTCAGGCTTTCCGGGCCAGACCCGCGTACTGGGGGATGGGGCGCACGGTGCCCACCTCGGTGGGTTCCGGCCGCCACTGGAACACCGAGACCACGCCCGGCTCCACCACCTCGTAGCCGTCGAAGAAGCTCCGGAACTCCTCCACGGTGCGCATGTGGTACTTCTGGGCCACGTGCTGCTCCCAGACGCGCATGCCCTCGGCGGCCCGCTCGGCGTCCTCGACCTCCATGTGCGCCAGCACGCCGTCGCACACCGCGAAGAAACTGCCCGGGGCCAGGCGGTCGACGTAGGAGCGCACCAGGCGGACCGCCTCGCCGATCTCGAAGTGGCCCATGGTGCCCATCAGGGTCAGCCCGACGGGCCGCTCCAGGTCCAGCGTCTCGCCGGCGGCTTCCAGGACCCCGTCCACGTCGCGCAGGTCCGCGTCCACGTACTGGGTCCGGCCAGCGTCGGTTCCCACCAGGAGCGCGCGGGCGTGGGCCAGGACCAGGGGGTCGTTGTCGACGTACACCACCCGGGCCGAGGGATCCAGCGTCTGGGCCACCTCGTGGGTGTTGCCGGCGGTGGGCAGCCCGGTACCGACGTCGAGGAACTGGGTGAGGCCCTCCTCCTTGACCAGGTGGCTGACGGCGCGGCGCAGGAAGAGACGGTCTCCCTGTGCCGCCTCCGCGACCTGGGGGAACAGGGACCTGACCCGGTCACCGACCTCGCGGTCGACGGGGTAGTTGTCCTTTCCGCCCAGCCAGTAGTTCCACACACGGGCGGTGTGGGCGACGGTGCCGTCGATCGGGGGGTGCGTCATGGGGGTCTCGCGCTCCTGTGGGTGTGGGGGGTCGGGGGACCACTCCGCAGTCTCCAGTCCCGAACCACCCCCGCGCAAGCCGGAAGGCCCCGTGCCACGGGGCCTTCCGGATCAGGAGGACAGTGTCGCCCGCTCCCCGGGCTCCGGCCGCTCCTCCTTCTCGGGCGGTGCCATGTCCACGGTGTCGCGCAGCTGGACTCGCGGAAGGAAGAGCGCGACGATCAGGCCGACCACGGCGATGCCGGTGGCGACCAGGAAGATGTCGCCGGTGGAGGAGCCGTAGGCGCCCTCGACGATCTCGCGCAGGAACGGAGGCATGCCCGCCAGATCGAGAGTGGTGCCGTCGGCGCCTCCGGCGGGGACCTCCACGCCCGAGGACGCCAGGCCGTCGGTCACGTTCGTGCTCACCCGGTTGGCCAGGATCGCCCCGAGCACGGACACGCCGATCGTGCCGCCGAGGGACCGGAAAAAGGTGATCGCTCCGCTGGCGGCCCCGAGCTCACGCAGCGGGACCGAGTTCTGCACGACGAGCACGAGGTTCTGCATGGACATGCCCACGCCCACCCCGACTCCCAGCATGCCCAGGGCCACGACGTACAGCGAGGTGGTCGCGTCGATGGTGGACAGCAGCAGGAACCCCAGGGACAGGAACACCAGGCCGGTGACGACGTAGGCCTTGACCCGGCCCGAGCGGGAGACCAGCCATCCGGAGATGGTGGAGGAGACCATCATGCCGAGCATCAGCGGGGTGGTGAGCAGCCCGGCGGCGGTCGGCGAGTAGCCCCGGGCCAGCTGGAAGTACTGGCCCAGGAAGACCGCTCCGCCGAACATCGCCATGCCCACCGCGACGCTGGCCACGATCGCGATCATGGGCTCGCGGCGGAGTACCAGGTGCAGCGGGATGACCGGCTCCGCCACCCGGTTCTCCACCCACACGGCCACGGCCAGCAGCGCGAGACCGCCGGTGACCATGGCGCCGCTCTGCCAGGAGACCCACGCGAAGCTCCCGCCGACGAAGGTCACCCACAGCAGGATGGTGCTGACCCCGGCGGCGATCAGTGTGGCGCCGAGGTAGTCCACGCGCACGTTGGTGCGGTGCTCCTCCACCAGGTGCAGCGTGCGGGTGAGCACCACCAGCGCGACCAGCATGAACGGGACGCCGATGAAGAAGCACCAGCGCCAGCCCAGCCAGGAGGCGTCCGTGAGGGCCCCGCCGATCAGCGGACCCCCGACGGTGGCCACCGCCATGATGGCGCCGATGATGCCGTTGAAGCGACCGCGTTCCTTGGGGCTCACCAGAGCCGCGATGGTGGCCTGGACCAGGACCTGGGAGGCGCCCATACCGAGTCCCTGGAGGGCGCGGAAGGCGATGAGCTGTTCGGTGTTCTGGGCGAACCCGCTCAGCAGCGAGGCCACGATGAACAGCACGATCGAGATCTGGAGCAGCCGCTTCTTCGGGAAGAGGTCGGCGAGTTTGCCCCAGACGGGGGTGGACGCTGTCGACGCCAGGAGCGTCGCGGTCACCACCCAGGTGTACTGGGACTGGGTGCCCTGGAGGGACCCGAGGATCTGGGGTAGCGCGACCGAGACGATCGTGCCGCTGAGCATCGTCACGCCGAGGACGATCAGCAGCCCGCTCAGGGTGCGCATGATCGGTGTACGTGCGGTGCCCTGGGACTGAGGAGTACTCAAGGCTGGCCTCTGGTGAAGGAGAAACGGGTGAGGGTGCGCGGGCGGAAGAGATCTGCCGCGGCGGCAAAAATGCATTGTAAGAATTTTTGCACCCTATGCACGATACCACCGGGCCTGCTATGGGGACCATGCGGCCTCCGGAGAACCCGGTCACACGCGGTCACCTGTACCCGAGTCGCTCAAAGACCGAGCACGCGCGCCATCTCCCGGGCGGACTCGGGCCACCCCGCCAGATCCGTACGGCGCAGTCGAGCCGCGTCGCGCAGGGACGCGCGCAGGTCGGGGTCGGTCAGCCAGTCCCGCAGCGCCCGTTCCAGTGCCGCAGCGTCCCGCGACGGCACCAGCAGACCGGGCACGCGTCCGTCGGGGGCCCGGCCCAACGCCTCGGGAACCCCGCCCACCTCGGTGGCCACCACCGGCACACCCCGCGCCAGCGCCTCGGTCACGACCATCCCGTAGGTCTCCGCGCGGGAGGACAGCACCGACAGGTCGGCGGAGGCGTACACACCCTCCAGTTCCGCGCCGACGACCGGACCGGTGAACCGCACCCGCTCCGCCAGCGGGGCCGGGAGCGGGGGAGGGGAACCCGGGCCCGCGCACACGCACTCCCACGGAAGCTCCACGAGACAGGCGAGGGCGCGCAGCAACAGGTCGTGGCCCTTGCGCGGAGTCAACGAGGCCACGCACACCAGCCGGGGGACGCGGCCCGGCACCTCCTCGAACCCGCTGCCGCGCGCCAGCGGCGCCGTGTCCACCCCCGGCCGCACCACCTCCACGGGCACGCCCGCCTCGGCCAGACCGTGGTGCGCGGCCAGCCGCCGGGCCGCCCACGCGCTCGTGGCCACCACCGTCACCCCGCATCGCAGGACGGCCCCTTCACGCGCGTCCAGGTCCCGGGCCTCCCGCGCCGACAGCCCCGACTCGTCGGCCAGGGGAAGGTGCACCAGCACGTGGAGCCGCAGCCGCCCCGCGTGGGGCAGCACCACCTCGGGCACACCGCACGCCACCAGGCCGTCCACCAGCACGCACGCGCCATCGGGAGCCCCGCCCAGCACCGTGGAGAGCGCACCGGCACCGAGTGGTCCCGGCCGCGGCCACGAGCCGGGCACGGTCACCGTCCGTACCGGTCGTCCGGGGCCGCGCGGGGCGTCGGGCGCACCCTCCCCGCCCAACACGTCCGCGATCCGCCGGTTGTAGGTGTGCCCGCCGCTGGGCGCTCCCGCCTCCGGAACGACGAACAGCGCCGGGGGCCGCGCGGCCCCGGTCACAGCTCGCGTTCGTAGGAGGCCCAGGCCACGTGCGACTCGTGCAGGGTCACCGAGAGCGCGGTCAGACCGTCGGCGTGCGCCCCCAGAGCCCCCGCCGCGATCCGCTCCGCCAAGCGGTCGGCCACCACCCTGGCCAGGAACTCCGTGGAGGTGTTCACCCCGGCGAACTCGGGCACCTCGTCCAGGTTGCGGTAGTTCAGCTCGGCCACCACCGCGCCCAGCTCCTGGGTGGCGGCGCCGATGTCCACGACGATGCCGTCGGGGTCCAGCTCGGGGCGCCGCAGGGTGGCGTCCACCACGAACGTTGCCCCGTGCAGGGCCTGGGCGGGGCCGAAGACCGCGCCCCGGAAGCTGTGGGCGACCATCAGGTGGTCGCGGACGGTGACACTGAACAAGAGGACTCCCCAGGGTGTCGGGACCGGTCGGTTCTGTCAGTTCTGTCAGTTCTCGTACACGACGCGGTGGCACAGGGCCGCGAGCTCGCCGCTGGCCAGCCTCGGGAGCACCGCGGGCAGCTCGTCGAACGGGCTCTCCCCGGTGAGCAGGGCGTCGAAGGCGGGGTCCTCCAGCAGACGCAGCGCCAGCTGGAGGCGCTCGGCGTGGTCGTAGCGCGAGCGGCGGGCCGGAGAGATCATGCCGACCTGGCTGGCCCGCACCGTCAACCGGTGGGAGTGGAAGTCCTCCCCGAGGGGCAGGATGACCCTCCGGTCGCCGTACCAGCTCAGTTCCACGACCTCGCCCTCCACGTGCAGCAGCCGCAGGGAGGAGACCAGGCCCGCCTCGGTGGCGCTCGTGTGGAAGACCAGGTCGCGGTCGCCCTCGGCCTCCTCTGGCCGGGCGAAGTCCACCCCCAGGCGTCGGGCGGTCGCGGCCCGGCGCGGGTCCACGTCCACCAGCTGGACGCGGGCCCCCGGTACCTGGGACAGCAGGCGCGCCACACAGCAGCCCACCATGCCCGCGCCGACCACCGTGACCCGGTCGCCCACCAGCGGCGCGGCGTCCCACAGCGCGTTGATCGCGGTCTCCACCGTGCCCGCCAGCACCGCCCGGGCGGCGGGGACGCCCTCGGGGACCACCGACACCGCCGAGGCGGGCACCACGAACCGGGTCTGGTGCGGGAACAGGCTGAACACCGTCCGCCCCACCAGTTCCCCCGGCCCCTCCTCGACCACACCCACGTTCAGATACCCGTACTTCAGGGGGCCGGGGAAGTCGCCCTCCTGGAAGGGCGCGCGCATCACCCCGTACTGGTTGGGCGGCACCCCGCCGCCGAACACCAGCGTCTCCGTGCCCCGGCTGATCCCCGAGCACAGGGCGCGCACGACCACGTCGCCGGGTCCGGGTTCGGGCAGCTCCACCTCCCGGACCTCGCCCACGCCCGGGGAGCGCACCCAGAACGCCCGAGCCGTCCTCGCCATCCCTCACCTCTTCCTCTCGGCGGCACCGGGCACGGGAACACGCGCCCGCCACAGTCCCACCACGTCACGTCCGAACGACCACAGCAGGGCGACCAGTGCCACCGCCACCACGACGGCCCCCGCCGGCCGGGGGAGGACCCCCGCCGCGGCCACCGTCAACACGATCCCCTGTGCCGCGGCCACGCCCTTGCGTGCCACGCTCGGCGGCAGCGGGCCGCGCAGCCACGGCGCCACGCGGGCGGCGACCCAGAAGAGGTACCGCATCGCACCGATCGCCAGGACCCAGGGTCCCAGGGACCCGGAGACGTACACGCTCAGGGCCAGGATGAGGAACGCGTCGGCCTCCATGTCGAACCGGGCCCCGAAGTCGGACTCCGTGCGCGTCCCCCGGGCCACCAGCCCGTCCACCCAGTCCAGGACCAGGGCCAGGGTCGCCACCGACACCAGCGGCCCGACCGGTCCGCCCTCGGCCACCAGCGCCGTCACCACGCCGATCAGGCCGACCCGCACCAGGGTCACCAGGTCCGCCGGACCCAGGGGCCACCGCTCGTACCGGCGGATCGCCGCCACCAGCGCCACCGTCACCAACACCGCGTAGAGCAGCGCCGCGCCCCAGCCCCGGGGCCCGAGCCAGGAGGCCGGGTCAGCCACCCGCCCGCCTCGCGTCCCCGTTCAGGTGCGGCAGGTCGTGCCCCAGGCGGTCCCGTTTGGCGACCAGGTAGCGGGAGTTGTTCTCGTGCGCGGGAACCAGCAGCGGTACCCGTGAGGCCACCTTCACCCCGTGGTCCTCCAGCGCCCGCACCTTGGCGGGGTTGTTGGACAGCAGCCGCACCGAGCGCACGCCCCGGTACCGCAGCACCCGCGCCGCCGGGCCGTAGTCCCGCACGTCCACCGGCAGCCCCAGGCTCGTCGCGGAGTCCACGGTGTCCAGCCCGCGCTCGTCCTGGAGCAGCTGGGTGCGGACCTTGTTCACCAGTCCGATCCCGCGACCCTCGTGGCCGCGCAGGTACACCAGCACGCCACGGCCCTCGGTCAGGATCGTGTCCAGGGCGGCGCCGAGCTGGTCACCGCACTCACAGCGCAGCGCGCCGAAGACGTCCCCCGTGACGCACTCGGAGTGCACCCGGACCAGGACCTCCTCGCCGTCCCCGAGCGAACCCAGGACCAGGGCCATGTGCTCCTGGCCGTCGACCGGATCCCGGAAGGCCACACAGCGGAACGTGCCCCTGCGCACGACCAGGTCGGACTCGGCGACGGCCGCGCCGTCCAGAGAATGCTCCGTCATGTGTCCTCCGATGCGGATGCGACCTGAACAGTGCGTGCCCATCCCAACGGTCCGATACACGGGCCGGACGACTATTCCGGCAGGTCGACCCGGATCTCCCCGCCCAGCGCGAAGCCGCCCTCCAGCTCCAGGGAGTCCCCGCTCCAGAACCGTCCCGGGTCGTAGTACCCGGGACGCCTGGCCTGGGTCAAAAGCCCCATCTCCTCGTAGGTCAGAGCCATGACCTCCGCGCAGTAGGCGGTCTCCAACCGGCGTTCGCGCGCCCTGTTCCGGAACGGCATCCGGCCCAGCGCCCACCGCCCGGCCAGCTGCGCGGTGGAGGGGAACGGGGTGCCGTTCAGCCGGGCCACCATCCGCAGCGCGGCGTCCTCCATCGCGCGGTCGGTCAACGGGTCCAACTGCCGCAGCCACGCCTGCTGCCCGTAGCGGCGCCCCCACACCAGCACGGCGTCGCGCAGGTCGTGCAGCTGGACCCCGCGCTGGTGGGTGCCGGTCCACATGTCCACCAGGGACCTGCCCAGCTCCGCGTGCCACATCAGCGGTGGGAGGTCGTCCACCACGACGGACATGCCGACGTGGTTGACCGGGCTGTTGGTGGTGAGCTGGATGGCCCGGTCCGGCACGCTCGTGCCCCGGAACACCCACACGTCACCGGTTCTGGTCAGCTCGACCGCCGTGTCCAGGTCCATGCTCGTGTCTGCCACAGGCACTAGCCTATGAGCATGAAGTGGTGGAAGGCTTTGGGAGTGGCCGCCTTCGTGGGTGTGGCGGCCACCGGAGTGGCGATAGCGCGTGCCGAACGCGAGCGCCGCGCCTACACCCCCGAACAGGTCAGGGACCGCCTGCACGCACGTGTGGCCGAGGTCGACCGCGCCGCTCAGCGGCCGGTGGGGGAGCCCGAACACGGGGCCGTGGCCCCGAGCGGCCCGGTGGGCGCCCTGCGTGCGCGTCTGGCCGGTTTCCGGACCTGGAGACCGCGCCCCGTGGCCACAATCGGCCGCCTGGCACGAAGGACACGAAAGGGCGAGCGGGACGCGGCGAAGCGCCAGAGTGCGCCGCTCGGTCGGGAACGGGGCCCCTCCCCAACCCTGCCGCCGCGTCGCCGTGGGCGTCAGGCGCCCTGAACGTAGGAGAGCAGGGTGCGTTCGACCTGCTCCGAGGGGCCCACGCCCAGCGGCGGTTCGCCGCTCTGACGGTCCCAGGCCAGTACGTCGGCGGCGGTGGTGGCCAGCGGGGTCGAGGGCAGCCCGGCCTCCCGCGCCCGACCGAAGTCGCGCTGGAAGGTCTGCTCCCACACCGGATCGGGCCGTACCAGCGGGAAACGGGCCTTGATCGTCTCCGGCGGCACCAGAACCGGTTCCACCTCGCTCCCCGCAGCTCGGGCGCAGGTGCGCAGCATCTCCATCAGGGTGAGCGGTTCGGCCGGTCCCATGGCGTTGAACACGCCGCCGCGGTCGTCCTCAGCCAACAGCACGACGAGTCGGGCCAGGTCCCGCACGTCGAGGAGCTGCACCGGCTGCCCGGGGTCCGCGGGCAGGACGACCTTGCCGCCGCGCGCGGCCCGGCGCACCCAGTACGTGAACTGGTTGACGTTGTCGTGCGGTCCGGCCAGCATCCCGGGCCGCACCATGGTGGCGCGCTCGCCGTACCGGGAGCCCAGTTCCTGCTCACAGGCGACCTTGAGCGGACCGTAGGTCTCCCGGCCGACCTCCTCGGTGTCCCATTCGGGAACGTGGAGGGGAGCCGACTCGTCCGCCCCGGGACCGGCGCCGGGAGCGTAGACGGCGTTGCTGGACACGAACAGGTACCGGCCCACGCGATCGCCCAGCACCTCATGGGCCTGCCGCACGTGTCTGGGCACGAACCCGCTGACGTCGACGACCGTGTCCCAGGAGCCCTCGGCCAGGGCGGTGTGGTCGCCCTCCTCGCGGTCCCCCAAAAGGAGCCCGGCCCGGGGGAAGAGTCCCCGCGCGGTCCGTCCCCGGTTGAAGAGCGTGACCTCGTGTCCGCGCCGCAGCGCGTCGTCGACGATCGCCCGACCGACGAACGAGGTACCGCCCAACACGAGAATCCGCATGAGCCCAGAGCCTAGCGCCCGTTCCCACCAGCTTCGAGCACCCTCACGGCTTCGAACGGGGAGGTCAGTGAGCCAGGACCGACGCCACAGCGGGGATGTGGCCCACCGTGGCGACGGTTCCGGAGGTTCCTTCTCGGATGAGCCCAAATCCCGTCTCAGCGGAACGAACCCGGGCCGGGCGGGCGCTCAGAGCGGTTTGGTGAGGTGGCCGACGCTCTCCAGCAGCGAGATGTGGTCGGTGCCCAGGGACTCCAGGAAGGCGATCACGTCCCGGTGCGGGACCCGGTGCAGCGGGGCGCTGGTGCGGGTCAGACCGACCCGCGACAACCCCTCGCCACCGCCCAGACGGGAGGACGGGGTGGCGGGCGGGTCCACCCGGTACAGGCGCCAGGCGCTGCCCCTGGGGGCGGAGGCCAGCAGCAGACTCGGCCGCTTCCACACGATGAGCGCCCACCCCTTGGGCCCCTCGGCGTGCACGAAGAGGGGGTCCGCTTGGGCTTCCAGCAACTCGACGACCTGCGCGGCGACCGGCACCGGGTTGGTGAAGGCGCCGCGGACCCTGTACGTGCCGGAGTCGTACTCCAGGGTCCAGCCCGAGGCCTCCAGTTCGGCGGCCACGCGCGACAGGTGGCCGTCGTCCCCGGTGGGGGCGGCCACCTCGGAGGGTTCGGGGGAGGGGACGGCGGGGACGACCAGGCCCAGTTCCAGACCCGCCCCTGAGGAGGCCGTTCCGGTGAGCGCGGCCAGGTTGGCGCCGCAGGTGAGCGCGGAGCGCTGGTCGCCCACCTGCCACTCGACCAGCCCGCCGTGCTCGGGGAACCCCTCGGCCACGGGGTTCACGGCCGCCTCCGTCCCTGCCTCGGCCAGGGAACGGGCCGCGTCCTCACGGTCCTGCACCGCCCACGATCCGGGCACGCCCAGGCGCACGTGGGCCGGGGACAGACGCTCGGTGAGGGCGGCCAGGGCCGGGGCGTCGTAGCCGCGCAGCGGCGCGTGCAGGGTGAGTTCGTCGACCGGCCCCTCGGGCAGGTGTGACAGGAGTGGGGCGTCCAGGTTGTGCACCACCCGGACGGAAGTCTCCGTCGGGTTGGTGAGCAGCAGGTCCTCCAGCCGTTCGGCGAGGGCGGCCAGTCGCTCGGCCAGGGACACGGGCAGGGTGATCCGGCTCGCGCAGGAGGCGAGCCACGCGCCCAGTTCGGCGAGCGCCCACGGAACCCCGTCGGGGCCGCCGCGCAGTACCGTCCAGACGCGGTCCTCGGTGGTGGGGGCACCGGAACCGAAGGCAGCCACGACGTGCTCGTCACCCAGGAGCAGGGCCAGATCGGGCACGGGCCGGTCGGTCAGCGCGTAGGCGCGGTCCGGGCGCCGTACGGAGGCCTCCTCGGCGGCGGTGCCGAGCACCGTGACGGACGCCCCCAGGTCCTGGGCGGCGGGCACCAGCCCCGACTCCAGGGCGGAAAGATCCATCACCGTCCCGACCAGCAGGAACTCACGCAGCGGAGCCTCGTTGGTGCGGGCACTCCACTCGTTCAGCAGGGTGAGCGGGGAGACGGACACGGGCGACCTCTGTTCTGACTCCGGGGACGCAAGCGAGCATAGTGGAGGACCTCGCGCAGGGGCCCGGCGATCCCCACCCCCCTGGCGGCCGCGCGGCGACGGGTGCGACGATGTGGGGACCATGTCCGAGAGCGAACTGTGCCGACCGTTGCGCACCGGGGTGTTCACCCTGGTGTGCGTGAGCCTGTCCGCGGTCGGCCATGTGGTGAGCTCGGGGCACGACGTCCCCCTCACCGGCCTCCTGCTGGGCACGGCCGTGGTCCTCGCCGTGGCGTGGGTGCTGTCGGGCCGCAGGCACGGCCCCGGCATGCTCACCGCGTGGATGCTGTGGGGCCAGCTCGCCCTGCACGTGACCTTCTCCTACACCCAGGCGGCGGGCCACGCCGACCACACCGGGGCGGTCCTGGTCCAGGACCCGATGCCCGCCTGGGCGATGATCTCGATGCACCTGGTGATGGCCCTGGTCAGTGCCTGGTGGCTGCACCTGGGTGAGAACGCCCTCTTCGCCTTCCTGCGGTTCATGGCGCTCTCGCTGATCCCGCTGCTGCTGGTGGTCGGCGCCGTTCCGAGCACACGGGCCACCACGTCCGTGCGGTTCTCCTCCGCCGACCAGCACCCGCGCACGCGCCCGCCCTATCTGTGCCACTCCCGCGTCCTGCGCGGACCACCGCCCGTTCTGGCCGCCTGACCGAGGTTTCCACCGCGCCGGGGCATGGAGCACCCGGCGTCGTCAGGCCGTCCTCCCGGTGTCCCCCGTGGTGCCCTCGGCGCCACCTGCCCAGAACACCCCGCGGCCCCCGCTGTCCAGAGACGGCGGGGCGGCCGCGCGGGCGGTGACAGAAAGCACGAGACCCATGACCCGTAGTGACGCTTTCACCACGGTCCACACACCCCCCGACCTGGCCCCGCTGGCCCAGCGCGCCAGAGCGGGGGTTCCCGGGGCGATGGACGCCCTGTTCACCCTGACCCGCGCCGACGTGGTCCGCTACATCGCGCGCAGGGTCGAACCCGCCTGGGTCGAGGACCTCACTCAAGAGACCTTCCACAGAGCCATGTGCGGGCTGCCCGGATACGCCGGACGGGCCCCCGTGCGGGCCTGGCTGCTGTCCGTGGCCCGCCACACCGTCGCCGACCGCTACCGCAGCCGCGAGCGCTCACCCCGCACGGAACCGGTCGACGACTGGGAGCGGGTGCTCGGCGCCGACTCGGCTGAGCCCGGGCGGTTCGACGAGTACCTCGCCCTGGTCTCCCTGCTGGAGGACCTGCCCGAGGACCGGCGCACCGCCTTCGTCCTCACCCAGGTCCAGCGGTTGCCCTACGCCGAGGTCGCGGCGCTCACCGGCGTCCCGATCGGCACGGTCCGCTCGCGGGTGGCCCGGGGCCGCCGCGACCTGGCCCGCCTGGTGCGGGAGGCGGCGTGAGCGCCGCGCTCGCCGACCCCCCGTGTCCCACCCGTTCGAACCACCGTCCCGTGAGGAACCACCCGATGAGAACCCGACACCCGATCCGCGCCCTCGCGGTCGCAACGGCCGCCTTGGTGGCCGCCACCGCCTGCGGAGGGCCCGACCTGGCGGAGGCGGAGCACTACCTCGACCTCTCCGACCAGCCCATGGCCGCGTCCGGGATCGAGCTCGCCACCGTCGACGGGGAGCCCTGGGGGTTCACCGACGTCGCCGACGACCGGCTCACCCTGCTGTTCTTCGGCTACACGAGTTGTCCGGACGTGTGCCCGATGACCATGGCCGAGATCAACGTCGCCCTGGAGCAGGCCGGAGAGGACGCCGACGGGTTCGACGTGGTGATGGTGAGCAGCGACCCCCAGCGCGACACCGACGCCCAGCTCCGCTCCTGGTTGGACCGTTTCGACCCGGACTTCCAGGGCGTGCGCGGGGACGTGGACGACACCGTGCAGGCCGCCCTGGACTACGGCGTGCCCATCGATGCCCCCGAGGTCACCGAGGGCGAGTACCTCGTCTCGCACGGCGGCCGCATCCTGGTGCTGACCCCCGGCGGTGAGGCGGCGGGCATGTTCGACGAGGGCGTGGGCGCCGACGACATCGCCCCGCTGCTGCCCGTTCTGCGCTCGGAGCTGCTGTGAGCCCCAGGACGGGGGTCTCCCGGCGCGGCCTGCTTGCGGGCCTGGGCGCCGCCGGTGCCGTGGGCCTGACCACCGGGGGGCTGCTGGGTGCCGGGGCCGCGCGCGTTCCCGGAGGCGAGGACCCGGCCCGCGACCTGACGCTGTCCCGGAGCGGACCGGAGGACGGGCGTCCGCCCGCGCTGCTCACCCCCACACCGGCCCACGTCCACGTGGTCGCCGTGGACCTGCGCGCCGAGGAACCCGGAGAGGTCTCCGAACAGGCCCGCGAGGTCCTGGCCCTCTGGGGTGAGCACGCCCGTGAACTGCACGAGAGGGGGCTGGCCGCACTCGCGCCCGGCGCGCCCACCCAGGGACTGAGCCCCGCCTCACTGGGGGTCACCCTCGGCCTGGGCGGCGCCCTGCTGGACCGGGCCGGTCTGGGCGACCGGCGACCCGCACCCCTGGAGGAATTGCCCGCGTTCGCGTCGGACCGGCTCGACCCCGCCCTGTGCGGGGGCGACCTGATGCTGCACGTGGGAGCCGAGGACCCGCTCGTGGTCAGCGCCGCCGTGGAGCACCTGCT
Source organism: Nocardiopsis sp. L17-MgMaSL7 (assembly GCF_003182025.1). Lineage (NCBI taxonomy): Bacteria > Bacillati > Actinomycetota > Actinomycetes > Streptosporangiales > Nocardiopsidaceae > Nocardiopsis > Nocardiopsis sp. L17-MgMaSL7. The sequence continues at coordinate 33,662 of NZ_QGTF01000013.1, forward strand.
CGGGCTGGTCCGCGACCGGGCCGCCGTGCGTTGGTCCCTGCCCGGGTTCCAGCGCGCCGCCGCCACCGCCCGGGACGCCTCGGCCACCCCGCGCAACCTCATGGGCCAGGTCGACGGCACGGTCAACCCCGAGCCCTCGGAGGCGGCGTTCGGCCCCCAGGTCCTGGCCGCGCACCCCGAGCCGGACACCGCGTGGATGGACGGCGGGAGCTACGTGGTGGTGCGGCGCGTCCGCATGCTGCTGGACGACTGGTTCGACCTCGCGCCCGAGGCCCGGGAGCGCGTGATCGGCCGACGCCTGTCGGACGGCGCGCCCCTGGGGCGCGATCGGGAGGACGACCTCCCCGACCTCGCCGCCAGGGACGCGGACGGTCACCCGGTGGTCCCGGCCGACGCCCACATCCGCCTGGCCAGTCCGGAACGCACCCTCGGCGCACGCATGCTGCGGCGCGGGTTCAACTACGACCTCGGCTGGAGGGGCGGTCAGCGCGAGGCCGGGCTGCTGTTCACCGCCTGGCAGGCCGACCCGCGCACGGGCTTCACCGCCGTCCAGAACGAACTCGACCGGGGCGGGGACGCCCTCAACACCTATGTCCGACACGAGGGGAGCGCCGTCTTCGCGGTGCCGCCAGCCCTCGATTCCCACCCGGCCCACACCCTCTGGTGACCGGCCGACCGACACACAGGACACCATCATGAAGACACACACCCTGACCCTGCTGGCCCTGGCACTGTTCGTCACGGGCTGCTCCACGGACACCGCCGTGCGGGAGGCCGTCGTCGAGACGCCCGAACGGGGCGGCGCCGAGGTCGACGCGCTCATCGTCGAGGACGCCTGGATGCCCGAACCGGCCAACCCCGAGGTCGGTGTCGTCTACATGGCGATCACCAACACCGACGCCTCCACCGCGGACGCCGTGGTCGACGTGCGCACCGACGCCTCGCCCGACGCCGAACTGTGCACGACCGAGACCTCCGACTCGGGCGCCGCCGTGATGCGGACCCTCGACGAGATCCCCGTCCCCGCGGGCGGTACCACCACCTTCGTCGACGGCGGCTATCACGTCATGGTCAACGACATCCCCGAACCCCTCTTCGTCGGGGACTCCGTCACCGTCACGCTGGGCTTCGCCAGCGGAACCGAGATCGAGCTGGACGTCCCCGTGCAGGAGATGACCGGCCCGACCCCGGACGAGGCGGACCACGGCGCCCACCACTGACGGATCCGCGCGGGAACTAGGCGGGGGTGACGAGCTGGATGAGGTTCCCGCAGGTGTCGTCCAGCACGGCGGTGGTGACCGGGCCCATGGTGAGCGGCTCCTGGGTGAAGGTGACCCCGAGCGCGCGCAGTCGCTCATATTCGGCGTGGACGTCGTCCACCTGGAACTGGGTCACCGGGATGCCGTCGTTGACCAGGGCCTCCCGGTACGGGCCCACGGCGGGGTGGCCGGAGGGCTCCAGCAGGAGCTCGGCACCCTCGGGGGCCTCGGGCGAGACCACGGTCAGCCAGCGGTTCTCCTCCTCGGGCGCGCCCAGTGGTACGTCGTGTTTCTTCCGGAAGCCCAGGACGTTGGTGTAGAAGTCCAGAGCCTTGACCTGGCTGTCCACGAAGACGCTGTTGATGTGGATTCTCATGAGTCGCTCTCCGGTCGGTCCGGCCCGAGCCACCGCTCGACGATGTGCGTGAGCGGTGCCGGGTTCATGGTGTGGAACTTGTAGCGCCCCTCGCGCCTGCTCTCGACCAGTCCGGCACCCTCCAGGACCGCGAGGTGCTGGGAGACCGCCTGGCGCGACATGTTGAGCTGGTGCTTGGTGATCAGCCGGGTGCAGAGTTCGAACAGGGTCTGCCCGGACCGTTCACCGAGTTCGTCGAGGATCAGTCGCCGGGTCGGATCGGCCAGGGCCTTGAACAGTTCGTCGGACACGCGCCCACTATAGGCAAGTGCTTACTTGCCTATCAAGTCGTGGACTGGTGTTTTGCGATTTCTTGAACCGTTGGTGTCCTACGCCCCGTGGACCCCGGCCAGGAGCTCGGGCGGGGCGGTCGACCGCGGCGTGGAACCGTCCGTGCGCCAGAACCAGGCCCAGTTGGCTGGATGCGGTCAGCCCCTCCGCCAGCGGGGCGGGTTCTCGCGCGTGACTGAGGACGCGGTGACAAGAAGGCGGGAGGGACCCTGTCGGGACCCGCTTCGCCTTCGCCCGACCCCGCTCGTTACTCGTCGCCGCCGTAGCTGTTGTACTCGTTGGCCCGCTCCTGGCCGGACAGCGCGTGGATGGCGTCCATGACCTCGTCGGTGATCACCCGGCGGGCCTTGCCGGGGGCCATGCTGTCGAAGCCGGTCGAGAAGTCCATCGGCTCGCCGAAGCGCACGGTGAAGGGGCGGGGGCGCGGCATGTTGGCGCCGATGGGCTGGACCTGCTGGGTGCCCGAGACCGCGACCGGCACGATGGGCGCCTTGGACTCCAGGGCCAGGTGGGCGACTCCGGTGCGGCCCCGGTACAGGCGGCCGTCACGGGAACGGGTGCCCTCGGGATAGACCACACAGGCCTCGCCCTCGTTGAGGCGGTCCAGCATCATCTCCAGCGACACCATGGCGTCGCGTGCGTTGCCGCGCTGGACCGGCATGGCGCCCAGGGAACCGAACACGGTCCGGGTGACCCGCCCCTTGATCCCGGTGCCCTCGAAGTAGTCGGACTTGGCGAGGAAGCGCACGGGGCGCTGGGTGACCGACAGGGGGATGACGACACTGTCCACGAACGACAGGTGGTTGCTGGCGAGCAGGACCGCACCGGTGGCTGGGACGTTCTCACGGCCCTCGATGGTCGGTCGGCACAGGGTCCGGGCGAGTACCGCCGCGGTCTGCCGCAACGCACCGTAGAGCACGTGTTCTCCCTTGTGTTGTCGGACGTGGCCGACCTCAATGTAAGGGTGACTCGCCGGTAATGATGACCGGCGGCACACAGAGTGCCGCACGTCACGTATCGGGCCAAATCGTGACGAATTGGGAGGTTGGAGGCGTCGCGCGGACGCGGAGTTCAGCCGTGCGGGCGCCAGTCGGCGTTGGCTCCGCACACCACCAGGCAGGGGTTGTCGCCGGGCACGCGTCCGGCCAGCCAAGCGGCGAAGGGGACGGCCGCGGCGGGTTCGGCGGCGATACGGAACTCCTGCCACAGACGGGTCTGGGCGCTGATGATCTCGGCGTCGCTGACCAGCACGGGCGTCACCGGATGCTGACGCAGCACCTCGAAGGGCACCCGGCCCAGGATGGCCGCGCCCAGGGCCGAGGAGGCGACCGAGTCCACGGGGGTCCGGACCGGCTGTCCGGCCGCCAGCGCCGCCCCCAGGCTCTGACAGCCCTCGGGCTCGACCCCGACCACACGGCGGTCCCCGGCGCCCAGCCGCACCCCCGCGACCAGCCCGCCACCGCCCACCGCGACCACGATCGAGTCGCACTCGGGCGCGTCGGCCGTGATCTCCAGACCCACGGTCCCCTGACCGGCCACCACCAGCGCGTCGTCGTAGGCGTGCAGGTAGCGCACGCCCTCGGACTCCGCGCGGGCCACGGCGGCCTCGGCCGCCACCGCGAACTGCTCGCCGACCCGGACGATCTCCGCGCCGGTGGCCGCCAGCGGCTCCGCCTTGGCCTCGGGCACCGTCTCGGGAACGTACACCGTGGCGTGCACGCCCAGCATGCTCGCGGCCGTGGCCACGCCGAGGCCGTGGTTGCCACCGGAGGCGGTGATCACCCGGTCGGTGGGCTCACCGCCGAGCAGGGCGTTGAGAGCGCCACGGAGCTTGAACGCTCCCGTGCGCTGGAGGTGCTCCAGCTTCAGGGTCAGGGGACGACCGTCGATCTCGGCACGCATGACCGGGGTTCGTCGGACGTACGGCGCGATGCGTTCGGCGGCGGCTCGGACGTCGGTGGCCGTGGGTACGGCGGGCGCGGTCGTGGTGCTCATGCTCCCACTCTGCCGCTCCTGACCAGGAACGCAAAGTGGAGGCTGCTAAGGAAGGCTAAGCGGACCTTTGTGTCAGACTTTGTCCTGTACGTTCCGCGTCGTGCCTGGAGGGAAGAGGTGGTCGCGTGCTGGACGCCAACCGTCTGCGCGTACTCGTGGAGATCGCGCACGCCGGGTCGATCGCGGCCGCGGCCGACCGGCTCTCCTTCACCCCGCCCGCCCTGTCCCAGCAGCTCACCAAGCTGGAACGCGAGGTCGGCACCCGCCTGGTGGAACGCGGCCGCACCGGAGCCACCCTGACCAGGGCGGGCGAGGTCCTGCTCGAACACGGTGAACGGGTCCTGGGCGAACTCCGCGACGCCGAGGCCGCCGTCCGCGCCGTCGCGGGCGACCGCGCCGACCGCCTGTCCCTGGGGGCCTTCGCCAGCGCGGGGAAGGTCCTGCTCCCCGGGGCGCTCGCCGCCTTCGGCCACGAACACCCCCACGTGCGGCTGTCGCTGTCCGACATCGAACCGCCGGGCGGCCTCGGGCTGGTCACCTCCGGCGACCTCGACCTGCTCATCACCCACCGCTACCCCGGGGTGCCGCTGCCGCGCGCAGACGGTCTGCACCGCGAACGCCTCCTGGTGGACCCCCTCCTGGTGGTGGCGCCCACCGGACACCCCGTCACCGACACCGAACCCTCCCTGGCGGACCTGGCCGACGAGGAGTGGATCTGCGGCGCCCCCGGCATCCACAACCGGGTCAGCCTGGACACCGCCGCGGCGGCGGCCGGGGTGCGCCTGACCGTCGCCTACGAGACCCGCGACTACGAGGTGGCCCTGGCGCTCATCACGGCCGGGGTGGGGATCGCCCTCATCCCCCAGAGCATCCTCGACGCGTCGTACGGCGGAGGCTGGGTCAGCCGACCCCTGCACGGCGCCCGGCTGGCTCGGGAGATCTACACCGTGCACCGTCCGCGCCCGCCCGAACCGGTCCCCGGCATGGTCGCCACCCTGCGCCGCACCGCCGCCCGCAGCCTCCGGACCCGACTTCCGCGTTGATCCGCCAGAAGGGGGCGGCTCCGGCCCGATGAGTTTCGACGACACCGGGGGTCGGTACCGGTGACCATGCTCCGTGACACCACGGACGCCGAGCCCGACGAACGGACGACCATGACCACGAACCCCTTCGAGATCGCCCTCCCCATCGCCGACCGGTGGCGAGCGATGGTCTTCTACCGCGAGGCCTTCGGGTTCGAGGCCCTGGGGGAGCCCGCCGAGGACGGAGTGCCCGAACCGCTGCGGATCCGGGTCAACGACCACGCCGTGCTGACACTGATCCCCACGGACGGCCTCGCCTGGGTCCTGGGGGAGACGCGCCAGGTCGCCCGGCCCGGGACCAGCGAGTGCCTGATGACCAGGGTGCTGCCCACCGAGGCGGACGTCGACGCGCTGCTGGACCGCGTCCGCGAGGCGGGAGGAGAGGTGGTCAACGCGGCCGAGCGGCGGCCGTGGGGCTACGACGGTGTCTGCGCCGACCCCGACGGGCACCTGTGGCAGGTCACCGTCCAGTCCTGACCCCTACAGCGGGGGAGCGCCGGGCGGGTTCGGGGCGTTCCAGCGGTAGCGCAGGGCCAGGAGGCGCAGGGTGAGGCACAGCAGTGAACCGATCACCGCGATCCAGCCCGGGCCGAATCCGGTCAGGTCCACGAGCACCACGAACGACGCCCCGACCATCGCCGGGATCGCGTACAGGTGCGAGTTGGCGCTGAGCACCGTGGGCACGCGGTTGAGCAGCACGTCCCGGATGGTGCCGCCGCCCACACCCGTGATGACGCCCAACAGCACGGCCTGGAGCGGTCCGAAGCCGAACTCCAGCGCCTTGGTCGCCCCGATCACGGCGAACAGGCTGAGCCCGGCGGCGTCGAACACCAGGATGGGCTTGCTCAGGTGGGTGAGCTGACGGCTGAGGAAGAAGGCCAGGGTCCCTCCGGCCAGCGCCGTCACCAGGTACCGCCAGTCCTGGAAGGTGGCCGGGGTCTCGCCCAGCAGGACGTCGCGGATGATGCCGCCGCCGAGGGCGGTCACCATCCCCAGCACCATGACCCCGACGATGTCCACCCGCGCGGTGCGGATCGCCGTCAACGATCCATCGAGCGCGAAGGCGAAAACACCGAGGAGGTCGAGGAGGAGAAGCAGGTCGAGCGTGGACATGGCCGTGCGGAGGTCCCTTGTGCGGTGCGCGACGAAGCGCGGTACGGGGTGACGAGGTGAGGTGCGGGGCGAGCAGACGCGGAGGAGGTCTGCGCCGATCGGCTATTCCATCACGCCCGGGAGGGTCCCGCGTGCGCGGCCGGGAACGGCGCGCCGCACCACCGGAGCCGGGGCCGGACGGATCAGGCGGCGCGATCCGGAGTGGGATCGCTCCGTCCGGGGAACCGACACGCGTGTCGGTTCCCCTCCGGCCCGGCGCGGCCGGACACCATCGGGGAGTGAACCACCGGACCACGGGCGGAGCGAGCAACATGGAACACCTGGACGCGATCGTGATCGGCATGGGGCCCGGAGGGGAGACGGTCACGGACCGTCTGCTCACCGCCGGTCAGCGGGTGGCTGTGGTCGAACGCGACCTCATCGGAGGCGAGTGCGCCTACTGGGCCTGCGTCCCCACCAAGACCCTGCTGCGCCCACCCGAGGTGCGCGCCGAGGCGGACGGGGCCGCCGGGGTCGGAGAGGCGGCCCTGGAGTGGCCCGCCCTGCGCGCCTACCGCGACCAGATGATCCGCCACCTGGACGACTCCAAGCAGGCGGAGGGCTACGAGGAACGCGGTGCCCTGGTCCTGCGCGGCGACGCGCGGATCGTCGGCCGAGACCCCTGGCGTGTGGCGGTCGGCGACGCCGAGTACACCGCCGACCACGTGGTGGTCTCCACGGGATCGGGGGTCCTGGTCCCGCCGATCGGGGGCCTGGAGGACCTGGGCCCGGACGTGCTGTGGACCAACCGGGAGGCCACCACCCTCACCGAGATCCCCGGCAGCGCGCTGGTGGTCGGGGGCAGCGCGGTCGGTGTCGAACTGGGCCATTTCCTGGCGCGTATGGGCGCCCGCGTCACCGTGGTCCAGCGCGGACCCCGGCTGCTGGACCGCGAGGAACCCCGGCTGTGCGAGCTGATCAGTGACCAGTTCGAACGGGACGGCACCACGGTGCACCTGGGCAGCCAGGTCACCTCCGTGACGAGGGACGGCGACGGAGTCCTCGCCGTGCTGTCCGGCGGTGAACGGGTTCGGGCCGACGTGATGGTCCTGGCGACCGGGCGGGAACCCCGGGGCGACCAGCTCGGGCTGGCCGAGCTCGGCGTCGAACTGGACGGAAAGGCCCTTCCGGTGGACGACCACTGCCGGGTCGCGCCCGGGCTGTGGGCCGCCGGGGACGTCACGGCCCGCTCGATGTTCACCCACGTGGCCAAGTACCAGGGGCGGGTGATCAGCGACAACGTCCTCGGCACCGACCACGTCGCCGACTACACCGGAGTCCCCCGGGTGGTGTTCTCCTACCCGGAGATCGCCGCCGTCGGCCTGACCTCCGCGCAGGCCCGGGACCGGGGGATCGACGTGGCCACCTCCGAGACGGACCTGACCGCCGCGCTGGCCCGTCCCTGGACCATGGAGACCGACCCGCGCGGCTCGTTGGGGCTGGTCGCCGACCGCGAACACGGTGTGCTCGTGGGGGCCTGGGCGTTCGGGCCGCAGGCCTCGGAGTGGATCCACACCGCCGCGCTCGCGATCCGACTGGGCCTGCCGATCGCCGCCCTGCGCGACACCATCCCGCAGTTCCCGACCTTCAACGAGGGCTACCTGATCGCCCTGGACGCCCTGGACCTGTGAACCGGGTTCAGGGCGCGCCGAGAGCGGCGGCCTCCTCGGCCTCCACACTCCGGTTCCACTCCGGCTTGGAGGCCTGCCAGCCGTCCTCGTCACGGCCCAGCCGCCAATAACCGGAGACCGAGAGGTGCTCCTTGGGCAGGGCCAGCTCGACGCGGAGCAGGCGGCGCAGGTCGCGGACGAAGTTCGCCTCGCCGTGCACGAAGGCCCGCACCTCCCCGGACGGGAACTCCAGCCCGCGCACGGCCGGGACCAGCAGGGATCCCGGGACGCCGCCGTCGCGGTGCAGCCAGGTCACATGGACGTCCGGGCGATCGGTGAGGTGCTGCTCCTCGGCCGCGTTGTCGACCTCGACGAACACGTGCGCGGGGCGGCCCTCGGGCAGGGCCTCGACGCTGGCGGCGATGGCGGGCAGGGCGCTCTCGTCCCCGGCCAGCAGGTGCCAGTCGGCCTCGGCGTCGGGGGCGAAACCGCCGCCGGGACCGAGGAGGCGCAGCCGGTCGCCGGGGCGGGCGCCGGCGGCCCACACCCCGGCCAGACCGACCTCGCCGTGGTACACGAAGTCGATGGTCATCTCGTGGGTCCCGGCGTCCCAGGACCGCACGGTGAAGGTACGGGTGACCGGCCACTCCGAGCGGGGGCGCTCGGCCCGGATCGCGTCGAGGTCGTAGGTTTCGGGGTCGCCCGGTTCCGGAGCCGGGAACAGCAGCTTCACGTAGCTGTCCGACCAGCCGTTCGTGGCGAAGCCGGACAACCCCTCACCGCCCAGGACCACCCGCACCATGTGCGGGGTCAGCCGCTCCACACGCTCGACCCGTCCCGTGTGCACGGTCGTCCTTCTCGGACTCTCCTGCCGCTCCGTCACGACGCCCCCTCTGTTTGGGTTAGGTAAACCTAACCGGACACACAGTAGGGTGCCGTGACAGCGTCGGGCAAACCGGGGTGGGACTCAGTCCCCGGACCACCCCTCCGGACGGGTGAACGCACCGTGCAGGTCCACGTCGCGCTCGCTGGCGCCCGCACGCAGGGCCGCCAACCAGGCGGCGCCACCCGACGTGCTCCCCGCCTGGAGCACCGGCGCTCCGGTCCCCATGGTGAGCTTGTGCGTCAGCGCCTCCCTGACCGGACCCGAACGGGTGAGCACGCCCCCGGACAGGACCACCGGCAGGTGCTCCCCGGGTACCCGCACCTGGTGCACGGACTGCGCCAGGTGACCGGCGGCGGCGTTCACGATCACCACGGCCGCCGGGTCGTCGACCAGGAACGCCTCCGAGACCAACGGAGCGAGCTCGGCGAGACTGATCGGCGGGGCCGCGGTGAGGGTGCGCGCGAAGTTGCGGGCGTGCTCCTCGGGCCACTGGTCGGGGCCGCTCGGCCGCTGACCGGGGATGACCCGCTTGGCCACCGTGCGGGCCAGGGGGCTGAGGTCGCCACCGCGACTCAACTGGCGCGCGGTCTCCCGGGCCGCCTGGTGGCCGATCCAGAACGCCGAGCCCTCGTCGCCGATCAGCCAGCCCATGCCGTCCGCCGACCTGCTGCGGGTCCGGGCCTCGATCCGGGTGGCGATCGCCCCGGTCCCCGCGATGAGGATCGTGCCGTCGCGCTCGGAGGTCCCCGAGGCGAAGGCCACGGTGTCGTCGCCGGAGAACTCCTCACCGGTGGGGTTCAGTCCCGCCTTGGCGAGGGCCTTGTCCAGCCGGGCGCGCACGCTGACGTCGCGCAGCCCGGAGTACCCGGCCAGCCCGACCACGCTGGCGGCCACGGCGTCGCGTGCCCCGGGACCCGCCCGGTCCAGCGCGGAGCCGATCGCCTCGGTCAGCCGCTCCGCGGCCACCTCGGGGCCGTGCGTGTTGGGGTTGGCGCCCCCGGACCTGGCCTCGCCCAGGCGCTCGCCGGTCAGTGTGGTCACCAGGGCACGGGTGGTGGTGCCCCCCGCGTCCACCCCGACGACCAGCGTGGGGGAGGGGGAGGGGTTTCGTCGTGTCGTCACGACCAGAGCGTGCCCCACCCCCGCCCGCCTTACTCACACCGCACCCCACTACGTCGGAGGAGGCCCACACCACGCCCAAAACCAGTGGCCGCGGCTTCGTGACCACTGGTAAGCCTGAGCCATGAGCGACAAGACGAGGGCGGACTCATCCGCACCCCACCAGGGCTGGACCGTACGCCACACCGACGCCGAGGAATTCGCCCAGGCGGCCAGGGTCTTCGGGCAGAGCCTGCTGTTCCCGGAGGACGTCGACAGCCTGCTGGAGCGGATGAGACCGCTGCACGACGAGCTGGGCTACGAACGGGCCCTGATCGCCGTGGACGAGGCCGAGGGCGAGGTCATCGGCACCACCAACCACTTCCCCTTCGAGATGACCATGCCGTCCGGCCGCGTCCCCGTGGCCGGGGTGACCGGCGTGGGAGTGTGGCCCACCCACCGCCGCAGGGGGGTGCTCAGCTCCCTCATGCGCCGCCAGCTCGCCGACATCCACGCGGCGGGCGTGCGCTACGCCGCGCTGTGGGCCTCCGAGGGGTCCATCTACGAGCGCTTCGGCTACGGCAACGCCTGCACGGAACTGGACACGACCCTCACCCGCCCCTACGGCGCGCTGCGCGCCGAGGCGCCCCGCGACCCGGACCTGCGCGTGGTCCTGCGCGAACCGGAGCGGGTGCGTACCGACCTCGAACGCGTGCACGAGGCGGTCTGTGAGGTCCAGGTCGGCCAGTTCCGCCGCACCAAGCCCTGGTGGGACCGCGCGCTGTTCGACGGCCCCGTCCGACGGGGCGACAAGGCCCCGCTGATGGCGGCTGTCGTGGGCGGCCCGGACGGGCCCCTCGGGTACGCCCTGTACCGGGTCAAGGCCAGGTGGGAGGAGGACGGCGCTCAAGGGGAGGCGCACGTCCAGGAGATCACCGCCACCACCCCCGCCGCCTGGGCCGCCCTGTTCGAGCACCTGTTCAGCCGGGACCTCGTCGCCAAGGTGTACTTCCCGTTCCTGCCCGTGGACTGCCCGCTCCACCACCTCCTCCCGGACCGTGGCCGTGCGGTCGCCAAGCACTCCACCTCCCTGTGGGTCCGGCTGGTGGATCTGGCCGGGGCCCTCTCCGAGCGCCCCTACGCGGCGCCCTTCGAGGGGGTCGTGGCCGTCACCGACCGCTACGCGCCGTGGAACGCGGGACGATGGCGGATCAAGGCCGACACCGACGGCGCCCGCGTGGAACTCACCGACGCGGACCCGGACCTGTCCCTGGACGTGTCCCACCTCGGCGCCGCGCACCTCGGCCAGACCACGCTCACCAGCTTCCAGCGCGCGGGCCTGATCACCGAACACACCCCGGGCGCCGTGGCCCGTCTGGACACGGCCCTGCACCGGATCGACGCACCCTTCTGCGGGGTCATCTTCTAGAGGGCCGATGAGACACGGGTGCCCTGGTCGAGCGAACTGTGCGCGCCGGGGCACCCCATCGTCCACCTGGACGGCGAGCGCGCGGTCCTCGTGAGCCCACCGGGCGTGGACGGGAGAGGCCGATCCCACGGCGGGTCGATGATCCGGCCCATCGAGGTGAACCTCCGCGCCGCGGTCCTTCCTCCGTTGGCCGGGCAACCGGGCCCCGGGCGACTCGCGGCCTGACTCACCTTGTGGTCAAGGTGAGGTGTTGTTGCAGGTCAAAGTGTTTTCATGCCTGTGTGGCGGGGGAACTCTGGGGCTGAAGGAACCCCGGAACGACCTTTGAGGAGACCGATGCGCCGCATCATCACCGTGCTGGCCCTGATCGCCGCCCTGACCGCAGGGCTCTCCGCACCGGCCACCGCCGCCGGATCTCTCATCGGGATCGGGGTCGGGGGCAGCCTCGTCGGTCTGGTCAGTGATCCCATCTACGTCAGCCTCTGACCCGAACGCGTCCTGTGCGCAACGGTGAAAGGGACCCCGCGCGAACACGTGGCGTGGGGTCCCGGGGGCCGGTTCGCCTCTTCACACGCTTGTGTCCTGCGCCGCGTAAATCCACTGGCTGCCCTCCCCGGCCGACTGGTAGAACGAGCCCACGCTGGTTGATCGGGCGCGGGACGCACATCGGAGGGAACGACGACATGGACGAGGCCGCCTTGGGGCGTGACTGGAGCATTCGCTCCGGTGGCGAGGACGACTTCTCCGCTGTCGTCGAGACCGTGGGGGAGGCACTCGTGGTCTCCGATGACCGTGCCACCTCATTGGCACGTCTCACACCGCTGCTGGCCGAAGACGACTTCGGGCGCCTGCTGGTGGCCATCGAGTCAGGCCGGTCCGAACGGGACGCTGAGGACGAACGTGCCGTCAGGGACGGCCGGGTCATCGGCTCGGTCAACGCGTTCTCCTTCCGGATGACGCTCCCTGGTGGCTCCCGGCCGGTCGCGGGGATCACCGGGGTCGGCGTGTGGCCCACCCGCCGTCGCCAGGGTGTGCTCACGGCCCTGATCCGCCGCCAGCTCGCGGACATCCGCGACCGGGGCGAGAACCTCGCGATCCTGTGGGCCTCCGAGGGCTCTATCTACGGCCGCTTCGGCTATGGTCCCGCCAACAGCGAGTACAAGGGCGAACTGGCCTACGCCCACGCTCGTCTGCGCCCCGACGCGCCTCGCGGCGCCGATCTCTCCGTGGAGCTCGTCCGCGCCTCGCGGGCCCGTTCGGACCTGGAGCGCGTCCACGCAGCCGCGACCGCTCGGCAGGTCGGTCGACTCCAGCGCTCCCCGGCGTTCTGGGAGCGCGCTCTGGCGGACACCCCCGACGACCGCGCGGGGAGGAGTTCTCTCAAGGCGGCCGTGGTACACGGTCCGGAAGGACCACTGGGGTACGCGCTCCACCGCACCCGGGACCGCTGGGAGAACGCCAACCCCTGCGCCCGACTGCACGTGGAGGAGGCTGTGGCCACCACACCGAAGGCCTGGACCGCCCTGTACGAGCACCTGTTCAGCCGGGACCTCGTCACCCAGCTGGTCTTCGAGAGCATGGCGCAGGACGACCCGCTCCATTTCCTGCTCGCGGATCCCAAGCGGCTGGTCACCCGGTTCGACGACTCCCTGTGGGTGCGGCTGGTGGACGTGCCCGGGGCCCTCGCGGAGCGCTCCTACGCCGTCCCGGCGGACGTGGTCCTGGAGGTCTCGGACCGGCACGCGCCCTGGAACGAGGGCCGCTGGAGGCTGCGCGCGGACCGGAACGGAGCCACCTGCGAACGCACCTCGCGGGCCCCGGACCTGTCGCTGGACGTGTCCCACCTGGGCGCCGTCCATCTGGGCGCGAACACCCTTTCCGGCTACCTGCGCACCGGGCTGATCACCGAACACACCCCGGGATCGGTGTTCGGCCTGGACACGGCCCTCTTCCGGCCTGAGGCCCCCTTCTGCGACCAGGGCTTCTGACGGGGGCCCTCGGGAAGGGAGGCGAGTCGGCCTCCACCGCGGGGGACGGGCATGGCACGATCGGGGGTGGACTCCGTAGCCGAACACCGGGGAGAGCGATGACCGCCAGTGGCGTACTCCAGGGCGAGTACGAGCCGAGTTCGTCGAAGTTCGTCCGAGACCAGGTGGAGCTCTACGAGCGCACCGGTGGTCAGGAGGGCAACACGCTGATGGACACCGGCATGCCGGTGATCATCCTGAGCACACGCGGCCGCAGCAGCGGAAAGGTCCGCAAGTCCGCCCTCATGCGGGTGGAGCACGACGGCGCCTACGCGGTGATCGGCTCCCAGGGCGGGGCGCCCCAGGACCCCGCGTGGGTGGCCAACCTGCGGGCGGCCCCCGACGAGGTCGCGCTCCAGGACGGCCCCACCCCCTTCGCCGCCCGCGTCCGGGAAGTCCAGGGCGAGGAGCGGCAGCGGTGGTGGGACCGCGCCGTGGAGGCCTACCCGCCCTACGCCGACTACCAGAAGAAGACGGACCGGGTCATCCCCGTGTTCGTGGTCGAACGAACCGGCTGACTCCGGGCCGGCGCCCCTCCCGGAGGGGCGCCGGCTTCTCAGGTCAGTGCGCTGACCAGGCGGTCCACGTCCTCATCCGTGTTGTACAGGTGGAACCCCACCCTGAGCCGACCGTCCCGGACGGCGGCGGCGATCCCCGCCTCACCGAGGCGTTCGGCCGTCCCCTCCGGCACGGGGAGCGACACGATCGCCGAACCGGTGCCCTCCAGTCCCATCGCGTCGCGGAACCGGTCGGCCAGGGCGACGTCGTGCTCGTGCACCGTCTGCGGTCCGACCTCCGCGAGCAGGTCCAGGCCCGGTGCCAGACCGATCCACGCGGGCCACACGGGGGCCAGGTCCAGGCGTCGCGCCCCCGAGGCCAGCCGCAGCGGCCCACCGTAGAGCGCGTCCCACGGCTCCGCCCCCGCGTACCAGCCGGGCGCCAGGGGAGAGAGTGCGGCCAGGGCCTCGTCGGTCCCGGTGAGGAAGGCCGCCCCGCGCGGTCCCAGCAGCCACTTGTAGGTGCTGCACACGACGTAGTCCACGCCGTCCAGGGGAACGGGCAGCCACCCCGCCGACTGGCTGGTGTCGAGCAGGAGGCGGGCACCGTGGTCGGCGCACGCGGCGCGCAGGTCCTGGAGCGGGGCGATCAGCCCGGTGGCCGACTGCACGGCCGCGACCGCCACCAGGGTGGTGCTCGGGCCGACCTCGTCGGGCAGGCGCTCCAAGGGCACTTCGCGGACCCGGACGCCGTCCGTCTGCCGGGCCATCAGCGGGAAGACCACCGAGGTGAACTCCCCCTCGGCGAGCAGGACCTCCGCGCCGGGCGGCAGGCTCGCGGCGACCGTCCCGACGAACTGCGAGGTGTGGGTGCCCACGGCGACCCGGTCGGCGTCGACCCCCGCCAGCCGGGCGTAGGTGGAGCGCGCGGCGTCGACGACCCCGTCGACGGAGCCGGGGGAGAACCGCCCGGAGGCCACTTCCCGAAGGTTGCGCTCCAGGTCCTGCCGGGCCCGGTGGGTCAACAGACCGTGGGTGGCGGAGTTGAGGTAGGTGCCCTCGGGTGAGAACTGGCCCTGGGCCTGCTTGAGGCGCGTGCGTGCGGTCTGGTCCATGTTCCGCATGCTCACAGGCGCGGTGGGGTGGGGCAAGGGCCACTTCACCGAGATTGGACTCTTTCCGCCGTCGGGTTCAGCCCGGGGCGCTGACCTGTTCCCTCAGGAGGGCGAGCCATTGCGCGCCGCACCGACGGCCGTCGGGGAACTGGTCGTCCCGGTCCCAGCGCCAGGCCGTGATCATCGCCAGCACGAGGAGTCGGCACGCACGCAGCAGTTCGGGGTCGGTACCCGGGTAGTGGGCGGCGACCTCGTCGGGGGCGTGGGCGAGGTCGAACTCCACTGGCCCGCGGCAGCAGGTCTCCAGGTCGACGAAGAGCGGTCCCTCGGCGGTGGCGAGCAGGTTGCCGGGGTGCGGCTCGCCGTGCAGGAGCTGTTCCGGTGCGCCGTGCCCGGTGACCTCTCGTTCGAGGTCGTCCAGGGCCCGAGCGAGCAGTTCCCGGTCCGGCGCGGTCAGTTCCGGGGTGCGGTCGCGGTCGGCGACGAGGCCCCGCGCCCTGGCGACGCGGTCGGTGAACCGGGGCGAGGGGTGGTCGACCGCGCGCATGCCGTGGTGCAGGCGGGCGAGCGCGTCGGCGTAGTCGGGTGGGGGAACCTTCGTGGCGGGCACCGGCGCGTGGTGGGTCCACAGCGTGACCTCGAAGCCGTCGCGTTCGTGGACGCCGGGGGTCACGCGGGGGTCGAGCGCGGCCACGGGGCTCCCGGTGGCGGCGAGCCGCAGGGCGAGTTCGACCTCGTACCGCGCCACGCCGTGCTCCGCCGGAGCCACCCGGGCCAGGACGTCGCAGGGCAGCAGGCGCAGGGTGAGCCTGTTCGAGTCGTGGAGGACGACCGCTTCGTCGGCGTCCAGCCCGAGGGAGGTGGCGACGGAGGTGGCGGCGGCCACCGCCCGCCCGAACTGCGGCTCCCGCATCGTGGTGGGTCCTCTCTACGTGTGCCGTCCCGGCCTGGGGGAGGAGTCAGTTGCGGAACTTGGCCTGCGCGTCGGTGGACCCGGCCATCAGTTTGTTGAGCAGGCGGACCAGCTCGAGGCGCTCCTCGGGTTCGAGGGCCTCCGCCCAGGCGCTCTCCCGGCGGTTGTGGGCGCGGAAGACCCCCAGGATCGCTCCGTACCCGGACTCGGTGAGGCTGAGCTGGAGGGCGCGGCGGTCGTGCGTGGCGCGTTCGCGGGTGAGCAGGCCGTCGCGTTCGAGGGTGTTGAGCAGGGCGGACAGCGCGGCGCGGCTCATGCCGGAGATCTCGGCGGTGGTCTTGGCCTCCATGGGTCCGGCCAGCCAGAGGGCGAAGAGCACCCGGAACCCCGGCCAGGTCCATCCCCGGGGGCGGTGGACGGAGGACTCCAGGTCGTAGACCACCATGCTCGTCGCCCTGTTGAGGGTCAGGACCATGCGCATGGCCTCGGCGTTGACCGTGGGGAGTTCCCGTTCGGCCTTGTGCACCGCGTAGTCCACGAACGACCAGAAGGTGAGCTCGTCGGGGGGTGCCGTGTTGTGAGTCACGCCGACCAGCCTAGTACGGGGCGGGTTCGGTGTTCGTCCCGTCGTGACTTCTCCGTCGCTGCCCGGTCGCTCTCCGTCGAGGGAGGTTCGGCCCGTGACATGACGGGCACGGCGAGTAGCCTGTTGGGGTGATCTGCATCACCACCCCGGTGGACGTGGGCCTCTTGGCCCTGTGGCGTGGAGCACGTTATGGTCTGGTTCATCAAACGTTTGATCATTTGGGCGGCGGCAGTCGCCCGCGACGAGTGAAGGGTCTGACCATGGCAGCCAAGCCGTTCGCCTCATCCGCCGACACCGAGGTCAAGGAACAGACCCTGGAGGTCCTGGCCGACGGCGTCTACGCCCTCACCGCCGAGGGGGACCCCAACGTGGGCGCCATCGAGGGCGAGGACTTCGTGGTCGCCTTCGAGGCCCTGGCCACCCCCACCGCCGCCAAGGAGTGGCTCGCCAAGCTCCGCGAGCACACCGACAAGCCCATCCGCTACCTGGTGCTCTCGCACTACCACGCGGTCCGCGTCCTGGGCGCCAGCGCCTTCGACGCCACCGTCATCCTCACGCACGAGCTGACCCACGAGCTCATCCGCGAGCGCGGCAAGGAGGACTGGGCCAGCGAGTTCGGCCGCATGCCGCGCCTGGCCAAGGACGCCGACTCCGTCCCCGGCCTGACCTGGCCCACCCAGACCTTCGCCGACCGCACCACCATCGACCTCGGCGGCGATCGCGGCGAACTGGTCTTGGAGTACTTCGGCCGGGGCCACACCGAGGGCGACATCGTCGCCTGGCTGCCCAAGCAGAAGATCCTCTTCGCCGGCGACCTCGTCGAGGCCCAGGCCGCCCTCTACACCGGCGACGCCTTCCACAGGGACTGGGCCGGAGCCACCCTCGACCGCGTCAAGGCCCTCGGAGCCGAGATGCTCGTGGGCGGGCGCGGCGCCGTGAGCCGGGGCCGCGAGGAGGTCGACGCCGCCATCGAGCAGACCCGCAACTTCCTCGACGTGATGATCCGCGAGGTCGGCGCCGTCCACGAGCGCGGCGGCACCCTCAAGGAGGCCTTCACCGCCACCCACGCCGCCCTGGTCGACGACTACGGCCACTGGCCGATCTTCGAGCACTGCCTGCCCTTCGACGTCTCGCGCCTGTGGGACGAGTTCTCCGGCATCGAGCGCCCCGTCATCTGGACCGCCGAACGGGACCGCGAGGTCTGGGCCCAGCTCCAGGGCTGACCGGCCCGGGGCCCCACCACCCCGCTCCCACCCACGACCGCGCCCGCACGGGGCGCCCCACGAACGGAGTCCACCATGCGCCCCCCTGCGCCCCGCACCCCCGCCGACACCGGCACCGACCCCGTCCTGGTGCTCGGCGCGGGACCGGTCGGACAGACCGCGGCCCTGCTGCTGGCCCGCCGTGGGGTCCCCGTGCTGGTCGTCGACAGCCGACCCGAACGCGACGCCGTCGGCTCCAAGGCCATCTGCCAGCAACGCGACGTCCTCGACGTCTGGGACTGGCTCGGCGGCGGAAGGATCATCGAGGAGGGGCTGACCTGGGACACGGCCCGCACCTTCTACCGGGACCACGAGCTGTTCAGCGTGCGCCTGCCCGACCCCGGCGCCTCGTCCCTGCCCTCCTTCGTCAACATCTCCCAGTCCCGCACCGAAGAGATCCTCGACGAACTCCTGGCCGATGCGGGGGTCCTCACCAGCTGGGGCCACGAGGTCACCGGGATCGAGCAGGACGCCGACGGGGTCACCGTCGAGTGCGCCACCCCGCGGGGCCCGGTGCGCCTGCGCGGAACCCACGCCCTGTCGTGTATGGGCGCCCACGGCGGTGTGGTGCGCCGGGACCTGGGCCTGGACTTCTCCGGCACCAGCTTCGACGACCGCTTCCTCATCTGCGACATCCGCGCCGACCTCGGCGACTGGGCCCGCGAACGCCGCTTCTACTTCGACCCCGAGTGGAACCCGGGCCGCCAGGTCCTCATCCACCCCTGCCCCGACTCGGTCTTCCGCATCGACTGGCAGGTGCCCTCCGACTTCGACCTCCCCGCCGAGGAGTCCAGCGGCCGCCTGGACACCCGCATCCGGCAGATCATCGGGGACACCCCCTACGAGATCGTGTGGCACTCCGTCTACCGCTTCCACACCCGCGTCGCCGACCGCATGCGCGCCGGACGCGTCCTGCTGGCCGGGGACAACGCCCACCTGGTGGCGCCCTTCGGAGCGCGCGGCCTCAACTCCGGGGTCCAGGACGCCGAGAACGCCGCCTGGAAGCTCGCCTACGTCCGCGACGGCTGGGCGGGGGAGGACCTCCTGGAGAGCTACCACACCGAACGCCACGCCGCCGCCCTGGAGAACGCCGACGTCACGAGCGCCACCATGCGCTTCCTCGTGCCCCGGGACGACGCCGAGCACGAGCGGCGCGTCAGCGTCCTGGAGCGCGCGGTCACCGACGCCGCGGCGCACCCGGACGTGGACTCCGGGAGGCTGGCCGAACCGTTCTGGTACACCGATTCCGCGCTGACCACCGCCTGCCCCGAACGTCCCTTCGGCGGCCGTCCGCCACGCGGGCTGGCCCCCGCGCCCTGCCCCGGCGTGATCCTGCCCGACGTCCCCGTGAGCGTGCCCGGACGCCCCGAACTCGCCCGCCTGCGCCCCCTCCTGCGGGAGGGACTCACCCTGCTGCTCGGCGAGGGCGCCGAACGCGCCACCGTGCACGCCGTCGCCACGCGCGCCACACGGGCACCCGTCACCACGCTGCACCTCGACGAGATCGACACCACCGGTGCCCTGCGCCGCGCCCTGGAACCCCTGCCCGGGCAGGTCTGGCTGGTGCGCCCCGATGCCCACGTGGCCGCCGTCGTCCCAGGTGCGGACACCGACGCCGTCCGCGTGGCGGTCCGCACGGCGTTGGGCCACCCGGCCGCCGACACCGTCCCGGCCTAGAGGCGCGCTCCCGACGGACCACCGGACCCCAACCAAGGAGGAAGACCGGAGATGGCCTACTACCGCAAGGTCGGCGAGGTGCCCCGCACCCGCCACACCCAGCACCACAACCCCGACGGCGGCCTGTACTACGAGGAGCTGATGGGGGAGGAGGGCTTCTCCGCCGACTCCTCGCTCCTCTACCACAAGGCCATCCCCTCGGCGATCGTCGACGCCTCCGAGTGGGAGGTCCCCGACCAGTCCCTGCGGCGCAACGCCCCGATGGTGCCGCGCCACCTCAAACTCCACGACCTCTTCCAGGGCGAGGAGTGGCGCACCAACGACGTCGTCGCGTCCCGCCGCCTCGTGCTGGGCAACGGAGACGTGCGCATCTCCTACGTGGTCGCCGGAGCCCCCTCGGAGCTGTACCGCAACGGCATCGGCGACGAGTGCGTGTACGTCGAGTCCGGCACCGCCCGGGTGGAGACGGTGTTCGGCGTGCTGGACGTCGGCCGGGGCGACTACGTGATCCTGCCGCGCGCCACCACGCACCGCTGGGTGCCCACCGGAGACGAGCCGCTGCGCGCCTACGTGGTCGAGGCCAACAGCCACATCGCCCCGCCCAAGCGCTACCTGTCCCGCTACGGCCAGTTGCTGGAGCACGCCCCGTACTGCGAGCGGGACCTGCGCGGACCCGACGGACCCCTGGTCGTCGAGGGTGAGAACGTGGACGTGCTCATCAAGCACCGGGGCGACGGTCCGGGCGGGATCTCCGGCACCCGCTACACCTACCCCACCCACCCCTTCGACGTGGTGGGCTGGGACGGCTGCCTGTACCCGTACGTGTTCAACGTCGACGACTTCCAGCCCATCACCGGCCGTATCCACCAGCCGCCGCCCGTGCACCAGGTGTTCGAGGGCCACAACTTCGTCATCTGCAACTTCGTGCCGCGCAAGGTGGACTACCACCCGGGAGCCATCCCGGTGCCGTACTACCACTCCAACGTGGACTCCGACGAGGTCATGTTCTACTGCGGCGGCGACTACGAGGCCCGCAAGGGCTCCGGGATCGGTCAGGGCTCCATCTCCCTGCACCCCGGCGGCCACTCGCACGGCCCGCAGCCCGGCGCCTATGAGCGCAGCGTGGGCGCGGAGGCCTTCGACGAACTCGCCGTCATGGTGGACACCTTCCGCCCGCTGGACCTGGGTGAGGGCGGCACCGCCGTCGACGACGGCAGCTACGCCTGGACCTGGGCCAGGGGCCAGCGGGCGCGGCGGGAGCAGGCATGACCGAACCCCGCCACACCCTCTACGGGACCCTGTTCGACGACGCGGCGCTCTTCCCGCCCGGCAACGCGCCCATGGGCGAGGCGATCCCGGCGCACCGGGCGCACCGGGAGTCCCGACGGGCGCCCTACGTGGGCCCGTTGCTGGTCGCGGACGCCCGGGTGGCCGAGCTGCGCACGGTGCTCTCCCGTGAGGACGGTGACCACGCTCCGCTCGCGCTCGTGGTCACCGTCCCCGGCGGGGCTGAGGGCGTCGCACCCGCCGTCGAGGCCGTGCGCTCCGATCCGGCCCTGTACCTCGCCGGTGTCGAGGTGGCTGCCGCCCCCGGGCGGTCCGCCTCCACCGCCCACACCCTGGTCAGTGCGCTGGGGCCCGACACCGACGGCTACGTGGAGGTCACCCGGGGCGGGGACGCCGCCGCCGACGTCGCGGCCCTCGCCGGAACGGGCGCCCACGCCAAGTTCCGCACCGGGGGGCTCACCCCCGAGGCACACCCCGACGAGGACGAACTCGCCGCACTCCTGGACGCCGCCGTCACCGCGGGGGTGCCCTTCAAGTGTACGGCCGGGCTCCACCACGCGGTCCGCCACACCACCCCGGAGGGCTTCGAACAGCACGGGTTCCTCAACGTGCTGCTCGCCACCCACGCCCTGCTCACCGGAGGGGGCGAGGGCGTGGCCGTGAAGGTCCTCGGCGACCGGGACGGGCCAGCCCTGGCCAGCCGCGCCCGGGAGCTCACCCCCGCCGAGGCCACCCGGGTCCGGGCGAGCTTCCGCTCCTTCGGCACGTGCAGCATCGCCGAACCCCTGGAGGACCTCGTCGTCCTCGGGGCGCTCCACGCCTGACACACCCACTCGCAGAAAGCACACTCCATGCCCGACAGCTGGCTCGACATCGCCCCGGACACGCAGTTCGGCCCGGCCACCCTGCCCTACGGTGTGTTCTCCACCGAGGACGACCCCGCCACTCGCGTGGGCGTGGCCATCGGCGACCACGTCCTGGACCTCGGGTCCCTCGCCCGCGCCCTCGACGCCCCCTTCACCGCCGCCGTCTCCGGGTCCGACCTGGATCCGCTCCTGGCCGCCGGGCGCCCCGTGTGGGACCAGGTCCGTGCCGCGCTCACCTCGTGGGTCACCGACCCGGCGCACGAGGCCGCTGTGCGCCCGCACCTGGTGGACCGCGCCGCCGTGACCCTGCACCTGCCGTTCACGGTCGCCGACTACGTGGACTTCTACGCGTCGGAGCACCACGCCACCAACGTGGGGCGCATCTTCCGCCCCGAGCAGGAACCGCTCACCCCCAACTGGAAGCACCTGCCCATCGGCTACCACGGTCGGTCGGGCACCATCGTGGTCTCGGGCACCGACATCGTCCGTCCCACCGGCCAGCGCAAGCCCCCGACGGAGCCCGTCCCGGTGTTCGGACCGTCGGTGCGCCTGGACATCGAGGCCGAGGTGGGCTTCGTCGTCGGTACGCCGAGCCCCATGGGGGAGCGTGTGGCGGTGGACGAGTTCGCCGACCACGTGTTCGGTGTGTTCCTGCTCAACGACTGGTCCTCCCGCGACCTCCAGGCCTGGGAGTACGTGCCGCTGGGCCCGTTCCTCGGGAAGTCGTTCGCCACGTCGGTCTCACCGTGGGTGGTGCCCGTCGCCGCCCTGGAGTCCGCCCGGGTCGAGCAGCCCGCCCAGGACCCCGAACCGCTGCCCTACCTGCGCGGGTCGCGGCCGTGGGGTCTGGACCTGCGCCTGGAGGTGCGGCTCAACGGGCACCTGGTCTCCACGCCGCCGTTCTCCGAGATGTACTGGACCGCCGCGCAGCAGCTCGCGCACATGACCGTCAACGGCGCCTCCCTGCGTACCGGTGACGTGTACGCCTCCGGGACCGTCAGCGGCCCCGAGCCGACCCAGCGCGGCTCCTTCCTGGAACTCACCTGGTCCGGGAAGGAGCCGCTCCGGTTGCCCGACGGCACGGAGCGCACCTTCCTCGAGGACGGTGACGAGGTCACCATCACGGCCACGGCGCCCGGACCGGACGGCGCGAGGATCGACTTCGGCGACGTCACGGGCCGCATCCTCCCGGCGAGGTAGGCACGGGGAGCTGAGAGGGGGTGGCGGGCCTGCGGGGCCCGCCACCCCCTTCGCCGTCCCGGTGGTCGACGGGGGCTTGTCAGGGGACCACTCCGCTTCTACCTTGGTGAGTAAGTACTTACTAATTAAGGAAGTCATGGCACCCGAACCGACCAGAACGCGCCCCCTCGTCGACGCCCTCATCGCCGGGGTCGTGCTCGCCGTCGAACTCCTCGACGCCTACGGGTCCCTGGACGGCGAACCGCTGAACCCCGTCGCCGGCTGGAACACCGCGCAGCACACCGACCCGTGGGCCTTCGTCCTCGTCGTGGTGGGCTGCGGTGCGCTCTACTGGCGCCGTACCCACCCGGTCGTCACCCTCGCGATCACGACCGTGGCCTACTCGGCCTTCGTCCTCCGTGACTTCGAACTCGGGATGTTCCTGGCCCCGATGGTCGCCCTCTACACCGCCGCCGCTCTGGGGCGGTCGCGCGCCCTCGCCCTGCTCGCCGTGCTGGCGTGCACGTCCGCGTCCGCGTGGTGGCTGTACACTCGTGCATCGGACATCGCCGACCCCGGAGTGGCCGTGCTGGCGTGGATCGCCTTCGGAGCCGTGATCCTCGCCTTCTTCGTCGGGTCCTATGTCGCGGGGGAACTGGTGCGCTGCCATCGGCTGCTGTCCTCGTACGGCCACGTGCGAACGGTGCCGCAGCCGACACGCTTGGAGACGGATGGACGAGCGACCCGGGAAGCGGCGCCGCGCGAGCGCGGAGGAGACGCGTGAGCACATCCTGGACAGCGCGGCCGAGGTCCTGCGCCGTTCCGGTCTGGCGCAGGCCAGGACCAAGGAGATCGCTCGGGTCGCCGGGTACTCCGAGGCCACCCTCTACAAACACTTCGAGGACAAGACCGACCTGCTGCTGGCGGTCATGCGCCACAGGTTCCCTCCCTTCGTCGACGTGATCGCCGAGCTGCCCACGCGGGTGGGCCACGGCCAGGTGCGCGAGACTCTCACCGAGGTGATGACGAGGGCGGTCAGGTTCTTCGAGCACGGGTCTGCGCTCATGGGCTCCCTGTTCGCCGATCCGGAACTGCTCCGGCGACACCGTGAGGGTCTGGCCCAGCGCGGCGCCGGTCCGCTCAACGTCAACCGGGCCCTGGCCGACTACCTCAGGGCCGAGCGCGACCTCGGGCGGATCCGGCCGGACACCGATCCCGACTCCGTGGCCTCCCTGCTGGTCGGAGCGTGCTTCCAACGAGGCTTCTTCGAGGCCTTCTCCGGTGGCACGGAGGACTTCCCTCCCCTCGAACGGTTCACGGCCGACCTGGTGGCGGCCGCGCTCCCTGACTGACGACCCGATCGCACGAATCCTTGTGGCGGCCCTGGATCTCGTCGTTTCCTGTGCCGAGCTCCAGGTTTGTCCGCACCAGGAGCAGACGGAAGAATGCGGGCATCCACCCCCCCGAGGAAGGCACCCTCGATGAACGCACACGTCCCCGAGATCGACACCACCAAGGCCCACTCCGCCCGGGTGTGGAACTACTGGCAGGGAGGCAAGGACAACTATCCCGTCGACCGGGAGGTCGGTGACTACGTGCTCCGGGCCCACCCCGAGATGGTCGGTGCGGCCCGTGCCGACCGGCAGTTCCTCATCAGGGCCGTCACCCACCTGGCCGATGCGTGCGGAGTCCGCCAGTTCCTGGACATCGGCACCGGGCTGCCCACCCACAACAACACCCACGAGGTCGCCCACGCCGTGGCCCCGGATGCCAGGGTGGTCTACGTCGACAACGATCCCATGGTGCTCGCCCACGCCCGTGCCCTGCTGACCGGCGAGGCCCTCAGCGAGGTGCACTACGTGGACGCGGACCTGCACCAGCCCGCGGCCGTCCTTTCCGCCGCCCGGGAGCACCTGGACTTCTCCGAACCGATCGGTCTGACCATCCTGGGGACCATGGGCCACACTCCGGACACCGAACAGGCCTACGCGGCGGTGCGGGCCTACGTGGACGCGCTGCCCTCGGGCAGCTTCCTGGCCCTGTGCGACGGTACGGACACCAGCGAACCGATGGTGGAGGCCGCCCAACGCTGGAACGAGACCGCCGCGATCCCCTACCACCTCCGCAGCCCCAAGGAGATCGAGGGCTTCTTCGCGGGGCTCGAACTACTGGAGCCCGGCGTCGTCTCAGCCCCCTTCTGGCGCCCGGCGAAGGCCGAGGTGGGGGAGGCCACCGAGGTGGACCAGTACTGCGGAGTGGCCCGCAAGCCCTGAGGAGTCGTTGGGTTCTTCACCCCTGGGAGCTCGTGGGACCACCTGTCGGGGCACCCACGGCCGCGCCGCCAGGGAGCCAGCACCGCGACGGAGCACCGGTTCGGGCGTGTGGCGGGGCGCCGTTTCTTCGTGCGAGAAAGAAGAACTGGCGTAATTGCCCACAATTGCGCGAATCGCACTTTGTGGTTTCGCGCGTCGTTCCTTGCTTCTCTCGCCTCTGTGGATTTGAGAGAAAGCCCCGCGAACTCCTGTTCGACTCGCTAGCGTGGGTCACGACAAGAAAAGACCCGACCCGGTGCGACAACACCAGGTCGGGTCGTGGCCGACGCCTGCACAAACAGGTTGGTCGACTGAGCCACCCCACCCCTCTAACAAGGAAGGCGACTCATCATGGAGTCTAACGCCTCACCTCCCTCCCGCACATCCGATTCCCGCAACCCGGTCGGGTTCTTCCCGCCACGCAAACGCCCCCAGGGCGCCCTCAAGGGGATCGGCTTCATCCTCGCTATCTGGGTCCAGCAGGTCTTCCGCAGGGGAGTGCTGCCCACATTGCGCTCGTTGCCCGCTCTGATGGCCATCGCGGACGTGGTGGACGCCGACGGGCGGTGGTGCTACTTCCTGCTGGAGAACCTGGCCAAACGCTCTGGCGGCACTCTCAGCGTCAGCAGTCTCAAGCGAGCCATCGACGACCTGGTCGAGGCCGGTGTGGTCCGCAAGCTGACCCGTGCGGAGACCGTCGAGTTCTTCGCCGGGGACATCGCCCGGGGCCGCTCCTCCCATCACCTGCCGTGTGTCCTGGAGCTCCTGGTTCCCGCTGAGGACTACCCCGATCTGGTGCTGGAGGAGATCAACGCCTGCCGGGCCCGGTTGGGGGAGGAGCCGCTCACCCCGCAGACCCGGCCGTCGTTGAGGGGGCGCCGTACCCCAGCTCAGGTTGAGCCCACCCCCGGTTCAGATCGACCCACAGACCGTTCCCCTGGGAACGGTTCTGATGAGGGGGTGGGCGATTCCGTCCGTGGCACCTCAGGCACAGGTGAACAAAAGCGACAAAGGCCCAGGGGTGGAGTGTTCGAGATGATCGACCACATTCCCGGTTCGCTGCTCGCCGACCCGGTGACGGATCGGAACAGGTTGGCGAGGTCGGCGGAGAGACTCCTGCGCCAGGGGCTGCGTGTGGCCGACATCAGGGTGCTGCTCTCGGGTGCGGAACGCTTACGGCGTCCCTTCCCCGCGCTGATGCGGCGGTTGCGCGACATGCGGGCCGCACGCGCGTTCCTGGACGGTGCGCTGGGCCGGGGAATCGCCGGGGTGGAGGCCTCCCCACCCGCGTGGCCGGTGATGGACGACGCCGACTCGTTCGCCCGTCCGGAGCGGTTCCTGGTCGACGGCCAGGGAAGAGCCGCTGGTACCTGCCCGCACCATCCGACCGTGCGCAACACCCCCGGCGGTACTTGCGTGATCTGCGGACGGCTCTGCCGCTCGGTGCCCGACGAACTCGTGCACGAGCCGAAGCCGAAGCCCGCCGTCGATCCGGACGCAGCCTCCCCGGCGGTGCAGCAGGCCGCCCTGGACCCGAAGCTGTGGGAGCGGATGACCGCCTCACTCGGTGAAGGTGGCCTTTCCCGGGTTCCGTCGCTGCATGACGGCCCCCGAAAGCACTTCGGATCCGGAATCTCCCCCAGAAGCAGGACCGTTATCGACAACGCACGCCATCGGCTGCGAGGTCAGAGCACTCCGGAGAGGTCGTCGCTTCGGCAGTCGAGCGGACGGCGACTCGTCAGGGCGTGACAGGACGGCGGTTGCCGTGCTGCTTTCCACATCTCGCCCCAGAGATAACGCGGGGATCACGCCTCGCGTTTGTGCAGGTAATTTGCCGTGAGCCCCGCGCACGCGGGGATGGACCGCCATGGGCCAGCTCCGCCAGGGCCTGGCCCCGGTGAGCCCCGCGCACGCGGGGATGGACCGCAGGGACACGTCCACTCGTGGTGGATCGTGAGTGAGCCCCGCGCACGCGGGGATGGACCGCGCAGCATCCCGGGGTGGAAGGGCTGGACCTGGTGAGCCCCGCGCACGCGGGGATGGACCGGAATGCGCACCGAAATCACCTGGGAAATGCCCGTGAGCCCCGCGCACGCGGGGATGGACCGAAGGCCGGGCTGGTGACCGTCCACACCTCATCGTGAGCCCCGCGCACGCGGGGATGGACCGCACTTTCTCAGTACACACAGATGACCACCCCCGGCCTGGCGCTGACCTCGGCTTCTTGCTCCAGGAGTGGTCTGACCTGCGGCATAGATTGGACGCGTCGAGTGGGGGAGGGGAGCCGGTGATGACGGAGACGACGGTGGACGAGGTGATGGCCGAGCTGGCCGGGCTGGAGGACGCCCGGATCCGTGAGGTGAACGCGCGGCACGGCGACGACCACGGGGTGAACCTGGGCAAGCTGCGCGCCGTAGCCAAACGGCTGGGGAAGCAGCAGGACCTCGCGGTGGAGCTCTGGGAGACGGGGGACAGTTCGGCTCGGCTGTTGGCGCTGCTGATCTGTCGGCCCAGGGAGTTCGGCCGCGACCAGCTGGACGTGATGCTGCGCGGGGCCCGCACCCCCAAGGCGCACGACTGGCTGGTGAACTACGTGGTCAAGAAGGGGCCGCATGCTGAGGAGCTGCGCCTGACCTGGTTCGACGATCCGGATCCGGTGGTCGCCAGCGCGGGCTGGGCCCTGACCACCGAACGGGTGGGGAAGCGGTCCGAGGGGCTGGACCTGTCGGGACTGCTGGACACCATCGAGGAGGAGATGGGGTCGGCTCCGGACCGGTTGCAGTGGGAGATGAACAACTGTCTGGCGCGGATCGGCATCGACCACGCCGAGTACCGCGAGCGGGCCGTGGGGATCGGGGAGCGCCTGGAGGTGCTCAAGGACTACCCGACCTCACCCGGCTGCCTGACCCCGTTCGCGCCGGTGTGGATCAACGAGATGGTGCGTCGCCAGAAATCTACAACGTAAAGGTGCGCCGACGTCGTGCATTTCGACAAGCACGGCGCTCTCGCTCCGAGAACAGAAGCCTCGCGTGCCGAAAGAAGTGACCAAGGGCCCACCGATCGCTCCGGGGTTCTGTTCGGAGGGGTTGTTCTCGCAGATGGTCGCGGTGCGCGTGGCCCGAGGAGTTGTGCACGGCCTGGCTCCTCGCGTGTTGTTCACTCGAGTGCCGGTCGGCGTCGCCACCGCGCACCCCTTCCCGTCCGCGTCCCGGTTGTGTCCGTCCCGGGCGTCCATCTGCACCCTGAAGTGCCGATACGGCATTTCGCGCGGAACAAGAAGAGAGGGACTCTCCCTCAGGCAGCTTGGGGAGGGGGCCCCGGTGCCGGTCGGGTCAGGGTTTCGAGGCTTCGCAGGGTTACTAAAATCCTCCTATGGTGACCCTTTCCCCCGAAACCCCCGGAAACGAGACGCTCCGGCGCCGTTTCCGTGTGCACGACGAGCGTCAGCTCTCCGCGCGCACCACCTTGCTGGAAGCGGACGACACCGAGACCGGCGACCCCGTCCGTGTGGAGTTGTTCGACGTCGGCGGCACGGACGGAGCGGACCTGACCAAGGGCTTCCGGGAGCGCCTGCGGGCCTTCGAGGAACTCGACCACCCGGTCCTCTCTCCCGTCCTGTCCGGGGGGATGCGCGAGGGCACCGCGTACGCGGTCACCGAGCCCCACCACGGTGCCTGGGTGGACGACCTGATCGGTGAGCGCTTCCAGGAGAGGGTCTCCCGCCGAGAGGCGCTCGACATCGTCGACGTCCTGCTTGAAGCGCTCGAGGTCCTGCACGGACAGGACCTGGTCCACGGGCACATCGGACCCCGGACCGTCACCCTGGCCGACGACGGCGGTGTCGGCCTCCTGCTCCTGGCCGCGCCGACCGGCCCGGGCCAGGGCGGGGCCGTCTTCGGCCCTCAGGACGACGTCGCCGCCATCGCCGCCCTGTTGGAGGCCATGGTCGCCGGGGACGCCACAGCGGACGCCGGGGATTCCCACGCTGGCCGCGACGCCGTGGGCAGGGCGATCAGCGCCCTGGTGGCCCGGGGAAGCGACCCCGACCCCCGGCAACGTCCGGCCGACGCGGTCGAGTACCGCGCCCTGCTCGGTCAGACCGTCCGATCCCTGCCCCCGGCCGAGGGCAGGCACGTGGCACGTGCGGCCCCCGCCGAACGGGGAGCCGCCGAAGGCACGCCGCCGCGCCGCCGCGCGCTGCTGTGGGCCGCCCTGGCTCTCGTCGTCGCCCTGGTCGGGGGAGCGGCGCTGTGGGCCGTCACCCAGCAGGGCGCCGAGCCCGGCGGCGCGCTCATGCCCGACCTGGTCGGGCTCTCCCCAGAAGAGGCATCCGACCTTCTGGCGGAACTACCGGTCGCCCTGGAGGTCACCTACAGGGACGTACGCAGCGACGACGTCGAGGCCGGGCTGGTCACCGCCTCCAGTCCGGAGAGCGGTCACGAGCTGGTGGAGGGGGCCGCCGTTCGGCTGTCGGTGGCGGCGGGACCGCTGACCGTCCTGATGCCCGAGGTGGTCGGTTCCCTGGAACAGGACGCGCGCGAGGCCCTGGAAGAGGAAGGGTTCACCGACGTCGAGGTCGTGCAGGAACCGTCCGAGGGCCTGCCCGCCGGAACGGTCACCGAGAGTGACCCACAGGAGGGCGAGACCGTTCCCCACGACGCCGCCGTGGTGCTCACCGTCGTGGAGGGCGTCACTGTTCCCGACCTGGTCGGCAGTTCCGAACAGGAGGCCGTCGACACGCTGGCCGAACTCGGCCTGGAGTCCCGGGTCGAGGAGGCCGCTGGGTCCGAGCGGCCCTCGGGCGAGGTCGAGAACCACACCCCCGGTCCGGGGGCCGTGGTCGAGGAGGGCGCACTCGTGGTGCTCGCGGTCTCCGCGGGGCCGACGGAGGACGAGGAGGACGCCGCGCAGGAGGAGGACACGGGTACCGAGGACGATCGCGAGGAGGGGCAGGCCGCCGCTCCGCCGGCCCAGGAGCACTCCGAGGAGCCCCGGCAGGAGGAGCAGGAGCAGCCCGCTCCCTGTACCTCCGGCAGCTGGTCCGAGGGCGCCACCTACCCGGAGGGCGCCCGTGTCGTGCACGAGGGCAAGGAGTACGAAGCCGCGTGGTGGAACTCGGAGAGCTCTCCCTCGGAGTCCAACGAGTGGGGTCCGTGGCGCCCGGTCACCTCGTGTTGACGGCTCCTGGTTCGTGCGCCCCGAGTGCCCGGCCGCGCTCAGAAGTCCATGGAGGTCTCGGCGGCCATCCCGGCATGGCGCCTGCCCGCCCGGACCCGGGACAGGTGCAGGTGGCGGCCGAGTCGGATGAGCGGCCGGATCAGCAGTTCCAGGCTGCCAGCGAGGAAGCACCAGATTCCCGCGGTCATCAGTTCCTGGAAGAAGAACATGATGCTGCCCGCGATGAACCACAGCGCGATCAGGACGTCGTTGAGGATGCTGAACACCTCGTAACGCCGTCGGATGACGAGTTCTCGGTGACCGACGCGCACGGTCAGAGGCTGGTCGGGATCGCGGTCGCGCATGTGCGGTTCCTCCGGGTCCGGGGTCCTGGCTCCATCCGCCATCATGCGGTCGCGAACCCGCTGCCGCCGCTTACCCGTGTCCTGCGGCGCGTTGCCCGGAGACGGTCTCCCTGGGCCGAGTCACGGTGAACCAGTTCTCTGCGCTGGGGGATTGACCTTCCCTGGGCCTGTCGCCCCCTCCTGCTTCGGCGGGAGGGGGCTTTTCGTGCGTGGCCACTCCTGGGCCTCGATCGACAGGTCCGGCCCGATCCGCCGCTTCGCGCGAAACCGTTTCTGGTTCGGTGCGTCGCTCATGGAGGTCGCCGTCAACCCTCCTCCCGCGCTCGGCGCTCCTTCTTGGAGTGACGCCGCGACTTGGTCCGGTTCCCGCACACCCGCATCGAGCACCAGCGGCGGCTCTGGTTCCGGGACCCGTCCCAGAACACCCACAGGCAGGTGTGCTCGGCGCACCTCTTGAGTCGGGCCACATCCCCGGTCGTCACCAGTCGCACCCAGTCCAGGGCCAGCGCGGCGCACGCCGCGCGCACCGGGCCGAGCTCCGGGTTTGGAACGAGGGCCCGTCGGCCGGGGGAGAGGCTGGCCAGGAGCGGGAGTCCGGCCAGGAGTGTGTCGGCCCGGGCGAGCGCGTGCGGATCCGCGTCGGGGCCGTCCAGCGCGGCGCGCAGCCCGGCGCGCAGGTCCAGGAACGCCCGGTGGTCGGCCTCGTCGGCGCGGGTTCCGCCGCCGACCAGCCCCTGATCACGGAGCCAGTGCGTCAGCTCCTCGGGGGTGGACAGATCGTCGCGGCCGCTCTCCAGATCGAAGGTGTTGGTGAACAGCTCGACGCGCTCGGCGGCTGGTGGTCGTTCCATGGCCCCTCCCGTAGGTAACTGGTGTGCCAAGGTTATCGGTTGGTTGCCTCTTACTGGATCAACCTCTCTGTCGCGGTCGTGCATTCCGGGATACTATCCATCAAACGGCTTAAGGTGGTTAGTTATGACGCAGCTCCTGACTGCGCGCCCCCGGACCGACACGCGCAACACCGGCGTGCTGGTCGTCTTCACCGCGCTCACCAACCTCGCTGACGGTGTGCTCAAGGTGGCCCTGCCCCTGGTCGCCACCACCCTGACCACGTCGCCCGGGATGATCGCGGCGGTCGCGACCGTGCTCACGCTGCCCTGGCTGCTCACCTCGCTGCACGTGGGCGTGCTGGTGGACCGCTTCGACCGGCGCGCGCTGCTGCTGGCGGCCAACCTCGTGCGGGTGGCCACGATGGCCGGAACGGCCGTCGCCCTGCTCACGGGCGCGCTCTCGCTTCCCCTGCTTTACGCCGCTGCCGCGCTGATGGGGGTGGCCGAGGTCGTGGCGACCACCGCGTCGGTCGCCCTGGTCCCCTCGGCCGTGACGCCCCCTGGGCGCGAGCAGGCCAACGCGTGGATGGCCGGAGCCGAGACCGCGTGCGGGGAGTTCACCGGCCCCTTCGTCGGCGGAGTGCTGGTGGCGGTCGGCGCCGGGCTGGCCCTGGGGGTCACGGGAGCCGCGTACGTGGTCGGAATGCTGGTGCTGCTGTTCCTGGTGGGACGCTTCGCGCCGAACCCGGGGGGAGAGCGGCCGGTCGGCTCGGTGCACGGGCGCATCGGTGAGGGGCTGGCCTACCTGTGGCGGCAGCCCATGCTGCGCGGGATGGCCCTGCTGCTCACCGTGCTGTGCGCCTGCTGGGGCGCCTGGTTGGCCCTCATGCCTCTGGTGGCGACGGACCTGCTGGACCTGAGCGCCGCCGAGTACGGCGCGCTGATGAGCGCCCTCGGTGCCGGCGGCATCGTCGGCGCGCTCACCGTGGGCTGGGTGAACCGGCTGCTGGGGCGGCGCTGGGCGATGTTCGCGGACCTGCTGGGCACCGCCGCGATGATGGCCGCCCCCGTCCTGAGCTCGAACGTGTGGGTGGTGGGCGCGGCCGCGTTCCTCGGCGGCATGGGCGGGACCCTGTGGGCCGTCAACACCCGCACCATCACCCAGAGGATGGTTACCGGTGCGATGCTGGGCCGGTTCAGCGCCGTGTTCCGCCTGTTCGGCTGGGGTGCGATGCCGTTGGGTGCGGCGCTGGTGGGTGTGCTCGCGGAGGTGGTCGGGGTGCGGGCGGCCTTCGGGGTCTTCGCCGTGGCGGCCCTACTGGCGGTCGTCCCCTTCCTGCGCGTGGTCACCCCCGCCGCCCTGGCCGCCGTGCCCCGGCACTGATGCCGCGGTGGTGCCGGGCATCGCGGTCGCCCTCGGGTTCAGCCCTGGGCCACGGGGAGGTCGATGCGCAGCTGTTCGTCCTCCGCAGGCGCCTCGCGGCCCGCGTCCCGGGGTGTCCCGGGTCTGTTTAGGCCGTACCTGGCCGCGACCTCGCGGACGGCCGTGGTGACGATCCGCTGGTAGGAGTCGGAGGCGTAGGAACCGCGCCCGTAGAGCTCGCGGTAGAGCGGCAGCAGGCGCGGGTGCTCCCGGGTCAGCCAGGCCCGGTACCACTCGCGCGCGCCCGGGCGCAGGTGCAGCACGACGGGGGACACGCGGGTGGCCCCGGCCTCGGCGATGGCGGCGACGGTCGCCTCGATCTGCTCCGCTGAGTCGGTGAGCCCGGGCAGGATCGGGGCCATCAGCACCGAGCACTCCAGTCCGCGCTCGCTCAGCGCGCGGACCACGCCCAGGCGGGCGCGGGGGCTCGGGGTCCCGGGCTCCACGGTGCGCCAGACACCGGTGTCCACGGAGCCCACGGACACCGCCAAGCCGACCCGGGTGACCCGTGCGGCCTGTTCCAGGAGGGGGAGGTCGCGCAGGACCAGGGTCCCCTTGGTGAGGATCGAGAACGGGTTGGCGGTGTCGCGGAGCGCCGCGATGATCTCCGGCATCAGCCGGTAGCGGCCCTCGGCTCGCTGGTAGGGGTCGGTGTTGGTGCCCATCGCGATGTGCTCGCCGCGCCAGGAGGGGCGGGCGAGTTCGGCGCGCAGCCGTTCGGCGGCGTTGACCTTGACCAGGATGCGGGTGTCGAAGTCGCGGCCGCTGTCCAGGTCGAGGTACTCGTGGGTGCGTCTGGCGAAGCAGTACACGCAGGCGTGCGAACAGCCCCGGTAGGGGTTGATGGTCCACCGGAACATGGGGTCGTCTCCGGGCACGCGGTTGATGATGCTGCGGGCCCGGATCTCGATGGCCACCGCCTCGCCGTCCTGTCCGGCCAGCACCGGCCCGGGCGCGGGCGCGCCCAGACCGGCCCGCCCGGTGCCGCGTTCGGGTGGCGGCGGTGCGGGTTCGAACAGTGACTCCTGCCCGGTGTCCTTGGTTCCCTCTCGGAGGTTCTCCCAGCGCATGGGGTCAATTCGAACATGTCTTCGAACGCCTGTCCAGTGGTGCGGTGGGGTTGTGGATCACGTTCGGTGGGACCCGAGGCGTCGAGCGGCTACCGGGCCTGACTCCGGGTGAGGTGTTCGGGGGTCCACCGCTCCACTCCGCGCCCCCGGCTGTCCTGGAAGTCGGGGACGGTCTCCTCCGGGTCCACCAGGATGATCCGGTGGCCGGTGTCGATGAGCTTGGCGGCCATCGCGGCTGACGTGCGGCGGGCCACGGGCAGCACCTCGTCGACCCGACTCATGTCGAACACCACCGGGTGGGTGGAGGGCGGGTTCCCGACCAGCTCGTGCACCAGGGCCTCGATGCTGCTGAGCACCATGTCGCCCTGGAGCACGTAGACCGTCGCCGGTTCCCCGTCGACGATCTCCTTGCGGGTCTCGCGCAGCGACGAACGGGCGGGTCTGCCAGCCTCCATCAGGTGCAGCCCCAGATCCTCCGACATACGCTCCATCATGGCCACGCCGCGTGCGCTGTTGCCGTGCGCGTCCAGGCGCGGGGAGAACACCGCCACCCCCACCTGTCCGGGCAGCACGCCGAGGATCCCCCCGGCCACGCCGCTCTTCGCGGGGATGCCCACGCTGGTGAGCCAGTCCCCGGCGGCGTCGTACATCCCGCAGGAGGTCATCACGCTCAGCAGGTGCCGGGTGGTGCGCCTGCTGAACAGCCGCTGGCCGGTGTTGGGCTGCACGCCGCCGTTGGCGAGCGTGCAGGCCATGAGCGCCAGGTCGCGCACGGTGACGTTGGCCGAACACTGGCGGACGTACCCGGCCACGGCGGCGGCGGGGTCCTGGCCCAGGCGTCCGGAGGCGTGCAGGAGGTAGGCGAGCCCGAGGTTGCGGTCGCCGGTCTCCAGTTCGGAGGCGGCCAGCCCCTCGTCGATCACCACCGGTCGTTGCGCGAGGTCGGAGAAGAGGCCGAGGACGCGCTCGACGGCCGGGCGTTCGTCGTCGCGGACCAGTGTGTGGGTGGCGATGGCCCCGGCGTTGATCATCGGGTTGCGGGGCCTGCCGGTCTCCGGATCCAGGGACAGTTCGTTGAAGGCCTCGCCACTGGGCTCCACCCCGACGCGGTCGAGGACGAACTCCAGGCCGTGGTCCTCGATCGCCAGCGCGTAGGCGAAGGGTTTGGACATCGACTGGATGCTGAACTCGTGGTCGGCGTCCCCGCTCGCGTAGACGGTTCCGTTCACCGTGCACAGCGCCACCGCGACCCGGTCCGGATCGGCGGTGGCCAGTTCCGGGATGTAGTCGGCCCGTGCGCCCGAGAGCACGTCGTCGGTGTCGCCGATGATGGCGTCGAGGTAGTCGAGGATCGGTGAGCGCAACAAAGGTTCCCCCGTCTTCTCCGGCCGGTCTCGCGATGTGAGTCGCCTCACGGTTCTCCCCAGCTCACCATGCCCACAACCCTCCTGATCTCGGCCTAAGAAGCAAGGTGAACCGCGCTTCAAGAATTCCGTTCAACGTTTGTTAACAGTGGTCGACTCCTGTTTTGTTGATGAAATATTTCAGCATTGCAGATTTCCTTTGTGGGCTATTCTCCAATGGTTCCGGAATTCCCTGCCGTCCGATCCGGGGCGGTTTCCGCGGCCGCACCCGGCTGCGGAAAGCACGCACCACACGCGAAAGAGAAGCCCCATGCCCACCTCCGCACGCTCCCACCCCCTCCGGCGCCGTCACGCCCTCACCACGGTCGCCGCCGTCTCGGCGCTGGCCCTCGCCCTGACCGGCTGCGGAACCGAGGGGGACGAGGGTTCCACCGGGCCCGAACGGGAGGCCTACAGGATCGGCGTCGTGGGTGAGAACGAGACCCACCGGCTGCTGGCGCAGCTGGCCGAGGAGGAGCTGGGCCACGAGGTCGAACTGGTCAACTTCACCGACTACAACCAGCCCAACCCGGCGCTGTCCAGCGGCGACCTGGACGCCAACTGGTTCCAGCACATCGCTTACCTGGCCGACTACAACGTCGCCTCCGGGGACGACCTGACCCCGGTCGGACCCACCGAGATCGTCCCCCTCTCCCTGTTCTCGGAGGAGTACGACTCGATCGAGGACTTCCAGGAGGGCGACGAGATCGCCGTTCCCAACGACGCCGTGAACCAGGGCCGCGCCATCAACGTGCTGGTCCTGGCCGGGCTGGTGGAACTCACCGGGGACTCCCCGCAACCGCAGCCCCGTGACGTCGACGAGGACGCCTCCACCGTCACGGTCACGCCGCTGTCGGCCGAGCAGACGGTCAACGCCCTTCAGTCCGTGCAGGGGTCGGTCATCAACAACAGCTTCCTGAACGACGCCGGGATCGACCCGACCTCCGCCCTGTTCGGTGACGACCCCGAGGACCCCGCCGCGTTCCCGTTCGTCAACGCCTTCGTGGTGCGCGACGAGGACCGCGACGACGAGGCCCTGGCCGCGATCGCCGCGCTCTACCACGACGAGCGGGTTGTGGAGATCGCCTCGGAGCTGTCCGAGGGCACCTCCGTCCCCGCCGACGTCGACGTCGAGGAGCTGCGCACGGCCCTGGCCGAGTACGAGGCGGCCATCGGCGACGGAGCCTGAGACGTGGGCTCGGAACACCCCGGCGGCGCCCGGCCGCCGGAGACACCGCTGATCGAGTTCCGGGGCGTCACGCGCACCTTCGGTGAGGGGGAACGGGCCGTGACCGCGGTCGACGACGTGTCCCTGCGCGTCCACCGTGGTGAGGTCCTCGGCGTCATCGGCTTCTCCGGCGCGGGCAAGTCCACGCTGATCCGCCTGGTCAACGGGCTGGAGAAGCCCACCTCGGGCTCCGTCCACGTGCTGGGCCAGGAGATCTCCGCCCTCCCCGAACGACGGCTCACCAAGGTCCGCTCCCGCATCGGGATGGTCTTCCAGCAGTTCAACCTGTTCGGGTCCCGCGACGTGGCCGGGAACGTGGCCTATCCGCTGCGGATCGCCGGGTGGAACCGGCGTCGGCGCGGGCACAGGGTGGGCGAGCTCCTCGAGTTCGTCGGGCTGACGGACAAGGCCGACCAGTACCCCGAACAGCTCTCCGGCGGGCAGAAACAGCGCGTGGGGATCGCCCGCGCGCTGGCCGCCGAGCCGGACATCCTGCTCGCTGACGAGTCCACCTCGGCCCTGGATCCCGCCACCACCGCCGAGGTCCTCGCCCTGCTGCGGCGGGCCAACGAGGAGCTGGGCATCACCATCGTGGCCATCACCCACGAGATGGAGGTCATCCGTGCCATCGCCGACCGGGTGGCCGTGATGGACCGGGGTCGGATCGTGGAAACCGGATCGGTCCACGACCTCTTCTCCAACCCGTACTCCGGGGAGGAGCCCGGGTTCGTCGCGTCCGCGCTGAAGGGGCGGCCCACCCCCGAGGACGTGGAGCGGATCAGGAAGGGCACGTCCGGGCGGCTGGTCACGGTGTCGCTGAAGGACTCCGTGGCGGTCGGCTCCGTGCTGGGCCGCGCGGACCGCCTGGGCGCCAGTTTCGAGATCGTGCACGGCGGGATGAGCACCACCAAGGACTCGTCCTACGGCCTGGTGACCCTGGCGGTCGGCGGACCGGCCGAAGCCGCGGAGCGCCTGATCGCGGAACTGGCCGCCGCCAGCCCGGTACAGGAGGTGGACTGATGTTCGAGACCTACCGTGACCTGGACTGGGAGTACTACGGGCCCACCCTGGTCCGGGCGATGTTCGACACGCTGTACATGGTCGGTTGGGCGTTCCTGATCGGTGGCCTGGCCGGTCTGGTGATCGGGCTCGCGCTGTACACCACGCGCGAGGGCGGGCTGTTCGCCAACCGGCCGGTCTGGCACCTGACCAACGTCCTGGTGAACCTGGTCCGCCCCGTCCCGTTCGTCATCCTCATCGCCGCGCTGCAACCGGTCACCATCCAGGTGGTCGGCAGCGGTATCGGAAACGACGCGGTCGTCTTCGTCATGATCTGCGCGTCCAGTTTCGCGATCGCCCGCATCGTGGAGCAGAACCTGGTCTCGGTCGACCCTGGGGTGATCGAGGCGGCCCGTTCCATGGGTGCCTCCCGCAGCCGTGTCGTCCTCACCGTGCTGCTGCCCGAGGCGCTGGGACCGCTCATCCTCGGCTACACGTTCGTGGTCATCGCGATCACCGACATGTCCGCCCTGGCGGGCATCATCGGCGGGGGAGGGATCGGCAACTTCGCGATCGTCGAGGGCTACAACCGGTTCCGCCCCGAGGTCACGTGGCTGGCCGTACTCGTGGTCATCGTCTTCGTGCAGACGTTGCAGGTGGTGGGCAACAGGCTGGCCCGCCGGGTGATGCGCCGCTAGGGCCGACCCTGGTCACCTCACGTCGGCGCGGAGGCCCCGGCTGGTGAGGGTGTCCGGCAAGAGCGATCGTCACCACCCGCGCCCCGGAGCTGCCACCCAGGCCCGTGGTGCGGGCAGCCCGCCCATGCCAGGAAGGGCAGGGCCGTGTGCCTCTTCCGGAGCGGTCAGACGGACAAGGAACGCTACTCCAGTCCCGGGTTCACCACGGAGGCCGACCTCGACGACGAGGGCGGCCTGTGGCCCACGGCCTACGCCGTGACCGAGCTGGGCGAACGGGCGGAGCAGACCATCGCCGAACTGGTCAGGAAGGCCGTGAGCTGAACCGGGGCGGCGACGCGCCCCTCACGCTCTCCGTGCGCCCAGCGCCCTGAGCAGGTAGGGGAGCAGGCGCTCGGCGATGTCAGCGCCGGGGGTGGCGGCGTGGCCGCCGCCCGTCTCCGGGGGCACGAGGAAGGTGTGGCTGACCATCGGGCCGATGACCAGCTCCGCGACCACCAGGGGGTCCTCCACCTCGGGGATCTCCCGGCGCTCGACCGCACGGTCGAGCAGGGCGAGCACCCGGCCCTGGAGGGGGATCACGAAGGCGTCGAAGAGCACGTCGGCCAGGGCCCGGTTGTGGGCGGCCTCGCCCAGCACCGCACGCAGCAGACGGCCGGAGGGGCCCTCCAGCGCGGCGGCCTTGTCCCGGAGCAGCACACCGAGGTCGGCGGCGAGGCTTCCGTGGTCGTGGTCGGGGCCCAGGTTCTCCGCCCAGGCCCGGGCGGCCCCCACCACCAGGTCCTCCTTGGAGCGCCAACGGCGATAGAGGGTGGCGGTGGAGACCCCCGCCCGACGTGCGACGGCTGCGGTGGTCAGCCCGCTGTAGCCGTGCAGCTGGAGTTCGGTGAGGGTGGCGTCCATCAGCGCGCGATCCCGGCTGGCGTCGCGGGGCCGTCCCCTTGGAGCGGAACCAGCGGACGCCTCCGGCAGATGGTCCGTCGTCATACCCGAATCGTATGCGAGAGGGCACTTGGAAACGAAACGTTTTCGTTTATTCTTGGGCCATGGCTCACACGAACGCCTCCGAACCGCTCACGCTCATCACCGAGATCCCCCAGATCGTGGCCCGGCTGCGTGCCACCTTCGACAGCGGGCGTACCAAGCCGCTCTCCTGGCGTCGCGCCCAGCTGCGCGCGCTGCGCCGTCTGCTCACCGAAGAGCGCCCCACCCTGGAGAAGGCGCTCCGCTCCGACCTGGGCAAGCCCCCCGTGGAGGCGCACACCACCGAGATCGGGTTCGTGGTCAACGAGATCGACCACACCCTGAGACACCTGGCCTCCTGGCTGCGCCCCCAGCGGGTGCCCGTCCCGATGGCCCTGGCCCCCGCCAAGGCCCGCCGCGTCCGCGAGCCCCTGGGCGCGGTGCTGATCATCAGCCCGTGGAACTACCCCGTCAACCTGGCCCTGTCCCCGCTGGTCGGGGCGATCGCCGCCGGCAACTCGGCCGTGGTCAAGCCCTCCGAGCTCTCCCCGGCCACCTCGGCGGCGCTGGCCGACCTGATCCCGCGCTACCTGGACAGCCAGGCCGTCGCCGTGGTCGAGGGCGGTGTCGCCGAGAGCACCGCCCTCCTGGAGCAGCGCTTCGACCACATCTTCTACACCGGGAACTCGGCGGTGGCCCGGATCGTCATGGCCGCGGCGGTCAAACACCTGACCCCCCTCACCCTGGAGCTGGGCGGCAAGAGCCCGGCGGTGGTCGAGCCCGGCGTGGACCTGGCCACCACGGCCCGCCGTCTGGCCTGGGGCAAGTTCACCAACGCGGGGCAGACCTGTGTGGCCCCGGACTACGTGCTGGCCATCGGTGACACGGCGGACAGGCTCCAGAGGGAGCTGGCCGCCGCCATCACCGAGATGTTCGGTTCCGACCCCGCTCAGAGCGCGGACTACGGGCGCATCGTCAACGAACGCCACTTCGACCGGCTCAGCGCCCTGCTGGAGAGCGGCAAGGTCGTCGCGGGCGGGAGCACCGACCGTGGGGACCTCTACATCGCCCCCACGGTGCTGGCCGACGTGGACCCGGACTCGCCCGTGATGGCCGAGGAGATCTTCGGGCCGATCCTGCCGGTCGTGCGGGTGCCCGATCTGGACGCGGCGATCCGGTTCGTCAACGAACGCGACAAGCCGCTGGCGCTGTACGGGTTCACCGACTCCGAGACCACCAAGCGCCGTCTGACCACCGAGACCTCCTCGGGCGGTCTGGGCTTCGGTCTGCCGATCGCGCACCTGGCCGTTCCGGAACTGCCCTTCGGGGGAGTGGGCGAGAGCGGCATGGGCGCCTACCACTCGGCTGCCTCCATCGACACCTTCTCGCACACCAAGGCGGTGCTCGACAAGTCGCTGCTGATGGACACCATGCGCGTGGCCTACGCGCCGATCAGCCAGGTCAAGGAGCGCATCCTGCGCCGGATGCTCTGAGCGGACTACCCGGACCGGGCGTCGGTGTGCGCGGTGCCCGGTTCGAGGTCGTCCCCGAACAGCTCGCTGACGGTCACGAAGTGGTAGCCCCGTTCGGTGAGGTCGTCCAGGAGGGCGGGGATCGCCTCCACGGTGGTCCCGTGGATGTCGTGGAACAGGATCA
Organism: Nocardiopsis sp. L17-MgMaSL7; assembly: GCF_003182025.1. Classification (NCBI taxonomy): domain Bacteria; kingdom Bacillati; phylum Actinomycetota; class Actinomycetes; order Streptosporangiales; family Nocardiopsidaceae; genus Nocardiopsis; species Nocardiopsis sp. L17-MgMaSL7. The sequence goes on from NZ_QGTF01000013.1 coordinate 74,389, forward strand.
CGCTGCCGTCGCCGACCCCGTCCAGGGCGATCTCGCGCATCCGCTCGCCGTCGCGGTGCTGCCAGTCCAGGGTGTCCACGTCCCACAGCACCATGGGGTGGGGGATCGTCTCGCGGGCGGTGTCGTCGAGCGCGCCGTAGGGCGGGCGCATGCTCCGGGGGCGTTCGCCGGTGACCTCGGCGACGGCGCGGTCGGTGCGGGCGAGGTCGTCCCTGATCTGGTCGTGGGAGAGCGTGGTGAGGTCGTCGTGCTTCCAGGTGTGGTTGCCGATCCCGTGGCCCTCCTCGGCCATGCGCCGGACCTCCTCGTGGTGGTCGCCGACCTTGGACCCGAGCAGGTAGAAGGTGGCCCTGGCGTCGTGCTCGGCCAGGGTGTCCAGGAGCGCGTCGGTGTACTCCCCGGGGCCGTCGTCGAAGGTCAGCGCCACGCACGCGACCTCGTCGCAGTCCGGAGCCTCCTCGGAGGGCGCGGCCGTCACCGGGTGCGCTGCTCCGAGCAGGAGGCCGGAGGTGATCAGTGTCGCCCCGGCGGCGCCAACGGTGACCCTGCGCGTCAAAGAGGTAACTTTCACGCGTCGAAATTTAGACGAATCAGACAACAGGTGCAATATGCGGCGCGTCTCAGGGGGTGGGGGTGACCAGGGAGACGCCGACCCGGAACGTCGAGGGCCCCGGTCGCCAGCGCGGCGACCGGGGCCCGTGCGGGACCGGTGGGTCAGTCGACCCGGGCGTCCGTGTGGGGCTGGCCCGGCTTCAGGCCGTCCTCACCGAAGATCTCGCTCACGGTCACGAAGTGGAACCCCTCGGCGTGCATGCCCTCCAGCACGTCCGGGATGGCGTCGACAGTGGACTTGTGGATGTCGTGGAACAGGACCACGCTGCCCGGCTTGGACTCGTCGAGCGCGTGCTTGGCCACCGCGCCGGTGTCCCGGTTCTGCCAGTCCATCGTGTCCACATCCCACAGGATGATGGGATGCTCGGTGGCATCGCTCACGGTGCTGTTCATCGCACCGTAGGGCGGGCGCAGGGTGGGCGGTGCCACCCCGGTCACCTCCTGGATCGCCTCGTCCGTGCGCTTCAGGTCCTCGGCCACCCCCTCGGCGGAGAGCGTGGTGAGGTCGTCGTGCTTCCAGGTGTGGTTGCCCATCTCATGGCCCTCGGCGTGCGTGCGCTCCACGATCTCGGGGAACTCGCCCACGAGGGAGCCCATCACGTAGAAGGTGGCCCTGGCGTCGTACTCGCCCAGGTGGTCCAGCAGTTCCTCGGTGTGCTCGCCCGGGCCGTCGTCGAAGGTCAGCGCCACGCACTTGAGGCGCTCACAGTCCAGACTGCTGCCCTCGGCAGTCAGGGTGCCGTCCAACGGGAAGTCCTCCGGGTCGGAGTTGGCTCCCACGGCGGCGCTCCGGGCGTGGTAACCGAGTTCGGAGAGGACCTCCTCGGTCTCCTCCGGCTCCACCGGTAGGAGGACCTCGCTCACCCGGCCCGCGCTCGGGACGTCGGACGGGTCGAGCCGCACGGCCAGACCGCCCGCTGTGCTGAAGGCCAGGTCGGCCAGCGGCGAGGCCGCCCAGCGTTCGGCGGCCTCCCAGGCCTGTTCCGGGTCGGTCAGATCGGCGTCACCGGCTGTGGGAGCCGCACCGTCCGTCCCGGCCTCCTCCCCGTTCTCCTCGGGGTGCGCCTCCGGTGACGCGGCCGGTTCGGAGGCCACGGCCGAGACGGAGTCCGGGTCGGCCTCCGCTCGCGTGGCGATCTCGCCCAGGAGCCCGGGCATCTGGTCGACGGAGAGCTGGTAACCGTCCTTGAGTACCTGGGCCACGGCCAGGTGCGCCGCCTCCAGGGAACCCTCGTCCCTGAAGAGCGAGGTCCAGGGCAGGACCTCGCCTGTGCCGGCGTCGTACCAAAGAGTCGATGTCTCGGTGCCGGCCCCGCGCACACCCGAGGTGAGGGCGGTCGTCCTGGCCCCGATCACGTCCTCGGAGGCGGCCAGCAGCTCCACGTCCTGGACCAGTTCGGGGCTGCCGTGGTCGGGCAGCTCCTCCAGGAACGCGGTCTGGCGTTCGGCCATCCCGGTGCGGATCTCCGCCGTCAGCGGATGGGACTCGCCCAGGATGGGATAGCGGTAGCTCACCGTGCTGTGGTCGTCCTGCACCGCCACCGTGCGCGTGACCAGCTTCTCCAGAGTGTCCGGAGAGAACTGGATCGCCTCGGCGTAGGGCAGGCTCTGTTCCGCGGAGTGGCAGCCCGGGACCAGTAGCAGACCCAGAGCGGCACTGACAGTGAGATTTCTTCGCAGTGAGGTGTCAGCCACGTGGGGACCATATCGAAGCCACACGCCCGCCAGGCGACCCCGGAGTGACGGAACGTGCTCGCAGGGTGACGAATTGCCCCTCTGTGGCCGGAAGGCGAATTTTGCGGACCCGGCCCGCGCTCGGGCGTGTCACCACCGCCCTCCCGGCCACCCCGGCACCACCGGGCCCCGCCGAACCTCAGCCCCCCTGGGGGGCCTCCGGGTCGGTTTCGGGGGTCGGGGCCGTCAGGGCCTCGGAGGCCACGACCGCCACGAGGGCGCGTGTGCGCGCCACGGTGTCGGTGTGCTCGGCAGGACGCCGGGTGTTGGGCAGGTGGACGTGCCCGGCAGCCACGTTCGAACCGGCCCGGTCCCGCAGCAGTGTGTTGCGGTAGGCGATCTCATTGGACAAATAGTCGCCGTCACCCCCCTTTCTGGAAGAGGAATCGGCGCTGGGCCCGTTCGGGCGTGTCACGGGAGTGTCACCGCCCTCGGGCACCTCGGTGACCTCGGTGTTGACGACCATCGCGGCCGGGCCGGTCGTCTCGGCGACGATCCGATCCAGCGGGAGGGAGGTGCGGGTCCACTCCGGGGCGTCCGGCCCGGGCACCGGGGCGCGTCCGGTCCGCGACACCCCGAGGTTGTCCGTGCCGCCGCCGCGCCACACCCCGTTCCAGACCTCGAGGTCGAACCGGCCGCGGCCACGGCTGAGCGTGATCACCGCGTCGGCCACCCCGTACTGGTCGGCCAGCGCCTCCTCGACGAGCCCCGCGTCGAAGTCGCCCCAGCGCACCGGGAACACGGCGGCGCGCACCACCGCGGTGCGCTCACCCACCGGGAAGGTCCACCCGTGCAGGTCCAGGGCGGCGGCGCCGGAGGGATTGGAGCAGCCCGGGTCCGTGTCCAGGTGGAAGGGGTCGAACCCGGTGACCACCACGCGCACCCACCTGTCGCCCGGGGGGAAGTCGAGGTCGGTGATGCCCCGGGAGGCGGTCTCACACAGGTGGAGCAGTCCGGCGCGCTCCGGTTCGGTCAGGGGGAAGGACGGCTCCCAGGCACGCAGCCGGGAACGCAGGACCAGTCGCGCCCAGTACAGGGGGCGGTCGTCGACCGGGCCGGGGCCGGTGCGGGTGGACTCGGTCCAGAGCCGCGAGGCGTGGGAGGCGACCACCTCCCGGGCCTGTCCGAGGTCGGTGCTCGCGCGCAGGTCCGCGGCGAACAGGGGGTCGGCGGCGCCGAAACCGGAGCGGGCCAGGATCTGGCGCGGCTCGGGACGGTCGGCGCGGGCCTCTTCGAGGGTGGTGTCGGGGTGCACGGGCCAGCTGTCTGGGTCGGGGACGGGGGAGCGGCTCCGCGATTCTAACGGTCCCCCACGACACTCCGCGCGGACCGGCGCCCGCCCAGGTGCGGGCCTCGGGGGGCCCGTTCGGGGCCCGGTCCAGGTGCGGGCGCCACGCCCCGCGATCCGGGCGCCGGGGGTGGACCGCCGGGCCCGGAGTTGGCAAGGTGTGTGATGACCGCCTCCCCTCTCAACGGAGAGAGAACACACATGCACACTGGTGCCCTCCCCGACACCGAGGTCCTCGCCGAACGCGCGCGGACCGCCCTGGAACGGTGCGGCGCGACCCGTCTGCCCGAACCCCTCGGGGCACCCGGTCAGGCCCGCTCGCCGATCACCGGTGGGACGCTCTTCCCGGTCGAGTTCGACACCCCCGCCTCCGCCGAGCGGGCGGTGGCCGAAGTCCACGGTTCCTTCACCTCCGTGTGGCGGGACACCCCCGCCCCGGTGCGCGGGCAGCTCGTCCACCGGCTCGGTGAGCTGCTGCGCGAGCACAAGGCCGACCTCGCCGAGCTCGTCACCATCGAGGCGGGCAAGATCCGTTCGGAGGCCCTGGGCGAGGTCCAGGAGATGATCGACGTCTGCGACTTCGCCGTGGGCCTGTCGCGCCAGCTCTACGGCCGCACCATGCCCTCCGAGCGCCCCGGTCACCGTTTGATGGAGACCTGGCATCCGTTGGGCGTGGTCGGCGTCATCACCGCCTTCAACTTCCCGGTCGCCGTGTGGTCCTGGAACACCTGTGTGGCGTTGGTGTGCGGTGACACCGTGGTGTGGAAGCCCTCCGAGCTCACCCCGTTGACGGCGTTGGGCTGTCACGGCCTGCTCATGCGCGCGGCCGCCGACGTCGGTGCCCCCGCAGACGTCCACCGGGTGGTCCTGGGCGGCGCTGAGGTCGGCGACGTGCTGGTGAACGACGAGCGGGTGGCGCTGGTCTCGGCGACCGGCTCCACCGCCATGGGTCGGACCGTGGCCCCGAAGGTGGCCGCCCGGATGGGCCGGTACCTCCTGGAGTTGGGTGGCAACAACGCCGCTGTCGTGGCGCCCTCGGCCGACCTGGACCTGGTGGTGCGCGGTAGCGTGTTCGCCGCGGCGGGGACCGCCGGACAGCGCTGCACCACGCTGCGCCGCCTGATCGTGCACGAGGACGTGGTCGACCAGGTGGTCGAGCGCGTGGTGGACGGCTACCAGCAGCTGCGCGAGCGGATCGGCGACCCCTACGACGAGGCGACCCTGGTGGGTCCGCTGGTGGGGGAGCGCGGGTACACGGGCATGCGTGAGGCGCTGGAGCAGGCCGGGGCCGACGGCGGCGACGTGCTGGTGGGCGGTGAGCGGAGGCTGGAGAAGGACGCCGACGGGGCCTTCTACGTCGAGCCCGCCGTGGTGCGCATGCCGGCGCAGACGGAGGTCGTGCGCACGGAGACCTTCGCGCCCATCCTCTACGTGCTCACCTACCGCACTCTGGAGGAGGCGGTGGAGCTGCACAACGGTGTTCCGCAGGGGTTGTCCTCGGCGATCTTCACCCAGGACCAGGCGGAGGCCGAGCGCTTCCTGTCGGCGGCGGGGTCCGACTGCGGCATCGTCAACGTCAACATCGGCACCTCGGGCGCCGAGATCGGCGGTGCCTTCGGCGGGGAGAAGGACACCGGCGGCGGCCGGGAGTCGGGTTCGGACTCCTGGAAGGCGTACATGCGCCGGGCCACCAACACGGTGAACTACGGCGGCGAGCTGCCGCTGGCCCAGGGTGTGCGCTTCCTGTAGGCGCTGGGCGAGTGGCGGGGCCCGGGTCCGTGGGACCCGGGCCCCGTGTGTTCCCGGGGTATGCGGGGTGCGTCCGCCCCACAACAGTTGTGGACAACACTGTTGTGCACAACCGTTTCCTGCTACCGTGGGCGGGACGACGAGGGGAGGAGTGACCATGGCGGGAACCGACGAGGGCGACCCCCTCGCCCTGGACCGGCAGCTGTGCTTCTCCCTCTACACGGCCTCCCGGGCCCTGACCGGGCTCTACCGGGAGATCCTGGCCGATATGGGACTCACCTACCCGCAGTACCTGGTGATGCTCGTGCTGTGGGAACGCGGGACCCTGCCGGTCAAGGAGCTCGGAATCGCCCTCAGCCTGGACTCGGGCACGCTCTCACCCCTGCTGCGCAGGATGGAGGGAGCCGGTCTGCTCACCCGCAGGCGCGGGCCCGAGGACGAACGGATCGTGCACGTCAGCGTCACCGACGAGGGCAGCCGCCTGCGCGAACTGGCCCAGGGAGTCCCCGACCAGGTCCTGCGCGCCACCGGCCTCCCGGTCGCCAGGATCGAGGAGCTCCGGGGCCTGCTCGACCACGTCACGCGTTCGGTGACCGGAGCCGCGGGCCGGACCTCCGTGCCCGACCCGGACCCGGACACCTGAGAACGCACCCGAACCACTCCACGACGACACACGCGGGCCCGGCCTCGCCGGGCCACAGAGAGGGATCGAACATGGCCTACAACGTTCTCTACACCGCCAACGCCAGTGTCACCGGCGAGGGCCGCAAGGGCACCGGCAAGACCGACGACGGCCGTCTGGGCGTCGACCTGTCCGTGCCCGCGGGCCTTGGCGGCGACGACGGCCTCGGCACCAACCCCGAGCAGCTCTTCGCCATCGGCTACGCCGCCTGCTTCCACGGCGCCCTGAAGAACGTCTCCCGCCAGGCCAAGGCCAAGGTCGACGGCTCCACCGTCGACTCCAAGGTGAGCCTCGGCAAGTCCGAGGAGGGCCTGGACATCGCCGTCGAGCTCGTCGTCACCATCCCCGGCCTGGAGCAGGACGAGGCGGAGAAGCTGGTCGAGGCCGCACACCAGATGTGCCCCTACTCCCGGGCCACCCGCGGCAACATCGAGGTCACCCTGACCACGAAGACCGCCTGAGGTCACAGTCAGACCCCACGGGGTCACACGAAGCGGGGGCCGGTCACTCACGTGACCGGCCCCCGCCGTGTTCGTTACCGCTCCGGGCGCTAGGCCGCCGTGTCCAGCAGCAGCAACCGGTCCAGCATGTCCTGGAGGGTCACCAGACCCACCAGCTCGCCATCGCTCTCGACGAGCGCGAGGTGGCTGCGGCTGTCCCGCATGATGCCCATCGCCGCGTACATCGGCGTACCCACCGACAACGTCAGCACCGGGCGCATGAGGTCGGCCGCGGTGGTCCCGTCCGGGCTGTTCAGCGCTTCACGCACGTGCAGCACCCCGACCGGTTCACCCGCCTCCATCACCACCAGCCGCAGGTGCGTGGACTCGCGCGAGACCCGCTTGACCTCCTCCACGCCGGCGCCCGGCTCCACCCACGCGATCTCCTCGCGCGGGGTGAAGTGCTCGTCCAACGGCTGGGAGTTGACCTCCAGGGCCGTGGCCAGCTGGTCGCGGCGCTCGGAGTCCAGCGCGCCCGCCTTGGCGGAGTGCTCCACCAGCTCGCGCACGTCCTCCGGGTTGTGTCCGCTCACCAGCTCGTCCACCGCCTGCACACCGAACCGGTGCAGCACCCAGTTGGCCATGCCGTTGAGCATCACGATCAGCGGGCGGGTCAGCCACATGAACGCCCGCATCGGGATCGCCAGCATCGTCGCCGACTTCTCCGGGTGCGAGATCGCCCAGGACTTCGGCGCCATCTCACCGATCACCAGGTGCAGGAACGTGACGATGATCAGCGAGAACGTGAACGAGAGCACGTACCCCACCGAGTCCGGCAGACCGCCGAACAACGGCTCCAGCATGTGGTGGAACGCGGGCTTGGAGATCGCACCCAGGGCCAGCGTGGCCAGGGTGATGCCCAGCTGCGAACCGGCCAGCAGCAACGACAGGTCGCGGGCGCTCTTGAGCGCCGCGCGCGCCGACGCGCTGGTGTGCGCGGCCTCCTCCAGCCGGTAGCGGCGCGCCGCCACCAGGGCGAACTCGATCGCCACGAAGAAGCCACTCAGCGCGATGAACACCACGGTCAGCCCCATGGCCAACCACACGTTCATGTCACTCATGCCCGCACCTCCCGTGCGCCGTCCTCGACAACCTCACGCAGCCGCAGCTCCACCGTGTTGGGAACGTGTCGCTGGACCGCGTTCACGGTCAGCGTCAGCGCCATGTCGGGATCGCCGTCATGGGCGCTGGAGGGCCGGGGCAGCGGCAGTTCCACCCGGTCGCCGACCTGCGGCAGCCGGTGGAGTTCGTGGATGACCAGACCGCCTATGGTCTCGTAGTCGCCCTCGGGCAGGTCGTGGCCGATCAGCCGCTCGACCTCGTCGATGTGCAGGGCGCCCGGAACGACGTAGCCGTTCTCCCCGTCGAGGTGGGCCGGGGCCTCCTCCTCCGGGGTGTGCTCGTCGGCGATCTCGCCGACCAGCTCCTCGGCCAGGTCCTCGGTGGTGATCACGCCGGCCAGGCCGCCGTACTCGTCCACCACGCAGGCGAACTCCTCGCCCGCCTCGCGCAGCTGGTCCAGCACGCCCGGCAGCGGAAGCGACGCCGGGACCATGACGGTCGCCCGCGCCACCTCGCTGACCCGGACACCGGACAGGTCGCGGTCGCCCAGCGCGAGCACGTCGCGCAGGCAGATCACGCCCACGATGTCGTCCACGCCCTCACCCAGGACCGGGAAACGGGAGTGGTCGGAGGCCATCAGCTCCACGACCCGGCTGACCGGGTCGCCCTCCTCCACGGTGGTCACCTCGGGACGCGGGATCATCGCGTGCCCGGCGGTGCGGTCGTGGAAGTCGAGGGTGCGGTCCAGCAGGGTGGACACCTCGGCGGGAAGGTCACCGGTCTCACGGGACTCGGCGATGATGCGTTCCAGGTCGCGCGGGGTCGCCGCGTGCTGGACGTCCTCCACCGGGGTGATGTTCACCAGCCTGAGCAACCAGATCGCCGCCTGGTCGAACAGCCAGATCACCGGTCCGAAGACCTTCAGGTAGATCCCCGTGGACAGGGCCAGCCAACGGGCCACTGGTTCGGGGTGGGCGATGGCCAGGTTCTTGGCGAAGAGCTCGCCGAACACCATCTGGATGACGGTGGAGAACAACAGGGCCAGGACGGTGCCGATGGCGAGGCCGGTGCCGACGGGCACGCCCGCGCCGCCGAGAAGCTCACCGACACCCTGACCGATCATCGGTTCGGCGACGTAACCGACCAGAAGAGTGGTGACGGTGATGCCCAGCTGGGCACCGGAGAGCATGAACGAGGTTCGGTTCGTGATGGACAGGGCGCGTTTCGCGCCCGCGTCACCTGCCGCGGCCCGCGACTTGAGTCGCGAACGGTCCACGGCCATGTAGCCGAACTCCTGGGCGACGAAGTAACCCGTCGCCACGGTGATCAGGAAGACCACCAGGGCACCGAAGGCGATACTGAGAACGGTGCTGATCATCGGGCACACACCGCCTGGGTCCGCCTGTGGGCAGGGATCCTACGAAGGTGCGCGCCCTTCACAGAAGGGGGCTCGTCGGAGTCTGGGTCACAGCATCCCTTGGGGATGCTGCTGGTACTTCGGGACGGGTCCACTGTTCCTCTCTCTGCGCCTTTGCGCGTCGGGTGTGAATGGAGTGGTCTGTGTGTCACAGGAGGGACGTCCAGCGGGGAAGAAAGATTCCCGGCGGCTCAGCTTCCGACGGGCGCGTTGGCCTCGTCGTCGAAGGTGGCCCACTCGCGGCGTCGCGCCTCCGCCAGGGCGATCGACGTGGCCACGGCCACGTTCAGCGATCCGACCCGGCCGATCTGCGGGATGTAGGTGACGGCGTCCGCGCCCGTGAGCAGGGCGGGGGAGCAGCCGTGGTCCTCGGCGCCCACGGCCAGGCACACGTCGGGCTCCAGCGGCGCGGCGTGCAGGGGCACGGCGCCCTTGGCCAGCTCCACGGCGACGATCTTGTAGCCGTCGGCGCGGGCGGCGGCCAGAGCCTCGGCCGTGCCGGACAGGCGGGTGTGCGGGACCTTCGCGCCGGTACCCAGGGCGGTCTTGCCGACCTTGGGGTCGTCGGGGTCCGCGCTGTTACCGGTGAGCCAGAGCTGGTCCACGCCGAAGGTCGCGCACGTGCGCAGGATCGACCCCAGGTTGTAGGGCTGGGTGACCGATTCGACGAGAAGGGCCAGACGCCCCTCGGTGCGCCTGCGCCACTGGCGGTTCAGGCGTTTGACGTCCGTGGGACGCAACTGCGTGCTCAACTGCGGTGTGTTCCTCGTGGTGGGGGCCGGGCGGTCCGGCGTGGTCGGTACAGGCTACCGGTCGGGGGTCGCTCGCGCACGCGTGACCCGGGACACATACCGGCAAGTTCGGACAGAGGGGTGTGGTTCGGGCGTGTTCGGAGTCCGTGCAGGTCCGGGCTTCGCGCGCGTCCCCGGTCCGGTGGACGTGGGCGGAACTACGCGGCGCGGCGCACGGCCAGGACCCGGAAACCGGACCGGGAGGCCACGCGCTCGGCGGGCAGCCCCTGGGCGTCCAGCCACTTCTGGAGGGAGTCCGAGCCGAGGTGGCGCTGGACCACCAGGTGCGCGACACCCTCGGGGGTGAGCCGGTTCAGCCAGGTGCGCAGCATCGAGTGCAACACGTCCTTGCCCACGCGGATCGGCGGGTTGGACCAGATCGCGTCGAAGGGGCCGAGCAGGTCCTCGGGCGCCGGGGTGCGGCCCTCGCCCTGTTCCCCGGCCAGCTCTCCCTCGGGGGAGACCACACCGAACGAGGCGTTGTCGAGCCCGTGGTCGTCGGCGTTGCGCCGGGCCAGCCCCACGGCCCTGGAGTTGACGTCCACCCCCAGCACCCGGGCCCCAGGCGCGCGCGAGGCCATTGTCAGGGAGATCGGCCCGTATCCGCAGCCCAGGTCGAGCAGCCGCCCCTCGGCGGGAGGCGCGGGCACGCTCTCCAACAGGACCCGGGTGCCCAGGTCGACCCTGTCGGGTGAGAACACGCCGCGGTCGGTGCGCAGGCGCAGGTGGAGGTCGGGCAGGACCAGGTCGGCGGTGGAGGGCCGACTGGCGGTGCCCGGATCGGAGTCGAAGTAGTGCTGGGCCACGCCGTGACGCTACCAGGCACGGAGCGGGTGACGGGACGGCAAAAACCTCGCATACCACCGGGAACGAAACAACCAACCCCTCGCAGAGCGCCGAAACAGCACCGATGATGGAGATAAGCGAGGTTTGTGGGGGAACCCATGCGAGCAGAGGTAGGAGACCGACTGGTCGTCGAGAGTCCGAACGCCGACACCCACCGTCGCACGGGGGTGGTCACCCGAGTCCGGGGAGCGGAGGGGTCACCGCCCTATCAGGTGCACTGGATCGGTACCGAACCGGAGCACGTGGCTCTGGTCCACCCGGGACCCGACGCGCACATCGAACACACGCCCGGCCCGGGCGCGGCCGGAGAGGGAGCGGATGCCATGCAGACGATGAAGCGTTGGAACGTTGACGTGGTCGTCGCCGAGGAGAGCGAGGGCGACGCCGCCCGCACGTGGGCGGAGGTCGGCCTGGTCGCCGACGACGGCACGGCCCTGCGCGGTCACGGAATGGCCCGCAAGCACCCGACCGACCTGGACGTACCGGAGATCGGTGAGGAGCTCGCCGTCTCCCGGGCACTGTCAGACCTCTCACGCCAGCTCCGTCAGGTGGCGGCCGAGGACATCAACGACAACGCGGGCTCACCCTGGCGTCCCACCTGACCCGGTAGCGCCCGCACCCATCGAGAAACCCAGCAACCGAAGGGGTCCCCGGCCGTGGCCGGGGACCCCGACCCGCGCCCGCGCCTCCCCCGGGGCGGAGCGGGCGACGGTCCGGAACCGGCCACCCCCGTACTGGGGGTTCGCTCTCGTCGGTCACCGGTATCGGGCACACTCGGAAGTCGGACGCGACCCTCGCCGCGCCTCCGGAGGTCCCGGCCCCCTCGGGCCACGGCCTCCACCAGCGGTGACGAGGGGCGTCCACCGGTCGACGACCGGAGACACCCACGCAAGGAGACCCCGTTGGCCACCTCTTCCGGACCGCAGGCCAGACCCGCCCGGACGCTGGGAACCGTCGACGCGGCCGCCATCGGCGCCGCGGCGATGCTCGGCGCCGGAGTGTTCACGGTCTTCGCCCCCGCGGCGCTGGGCGCCGGGGCCTGGCTGCCCGTCGCCATCCTCATCGCGGGTCTGGTCGCCTACTGCAACGCGATCTCCTCGGCGCGCCTGGCCGCCCAGCACCCCGAGGACGGCGGCACCTACGTCTACGGACGCGAACGCCTGGGCGACCTGTGGGGCTACCTGGCGGGCTGGTCGTTCGTGGTCGGCAAGGTCGCCTCCTGCGCGGCCATGGCCATGACCTTCGCCGCCTACACCCTCCCCGAGTGGCAGAAACCGGTCGCGGTGGCCGCCGTGGTCGTCCTGGCGGCGGTGAACTACCGGGGCGTGCGCCGCTCGACCCTGGTCATCAAGGTGCTGCTCCTGATGGTGCTGGCCGTCCTGACGGCCGTGTTCGTCGCGATGCTCATGAGTGGCCGCCTGGCGGCGGTCGCGGAGGTGGACGGGCTCGGGCCCTGGCCCGGTTCCTTCGGCGTCCTGGGCGCGGCGGGCATGATCTTCTTCGCCTTCGCCGGGTACGCGCGCATCGCCACCCTGGGTGGTCAGGTCCGCGACCCCCGCACCACCATCCCCCGCGCGATCACGCTCTCCCTGGGGACGGTCCTGGTCGTGTACCTGACGATCGGCACCGGCCTGCTCATCGTGCTGGGCCGCGAGAAGCTCACCACCAGCCAGGCGCCCATGGCCGACGCGGTCCAGGTCGCCGGGTTCCCGATGCTCGTGCCGTTCGTGGTGGCCGGTGCGGCCCTGGCCAGCCTGGGCGCCCTGTTCCCGCTGCTGATGGGGATCTCGCACACCACCGCGGCGATGGCCTCGGACGGCCACCTGCCGCGTCCCCTGGCGGCCATGAGCGAACGCTACGGAGTCCCCCACCGGGCCGAGGCCGTGGTGGCAGCCGTGGTGATCGTCCTCGTGCTGGTCGCCGACCTGCGGGGCGCGATCGCCTTCTCCGCCTTCGGCGTGCTGGTCTACTACGCCATCACCAACGCCTCGGCGCTGCGCCTGGGCCCGGACGAGAACCGCCCGCCGCTGATCGCTCCGGTCGTGGGCCTGGTGGGGTGCGTGGTGCTCGCGACCAGCCTGCCCCTGCCGGTGGTCGGCACCGGGGTCCTGGTCCTGGGCCTGGGAGCGGGACTGTGGTGGCTGCGCCACCGCGTCCTCGTCTAGCCGCACGGCCCGGACTCCGCGGTCACACCCCACCGGGCGCCGGGCCGCCGGCCCGGCCCGGTCGGTTCCGGTCAGCCGCGACGGCGGTGCCGGACCAAGAACTCCATGCCGCGCTGTGCCGTGGTGGACAGCGGTAGCTCCGTCAGTTCGGCGGGAGTGAACCATCCGCAGTCGGCGGTGGAGCCGTCCACCTCGACCACCCGGGGCACGGTCGGCTCGGCCACGTGCACGTGGGAGAACACCCAGACCGCGTAGATGTCGGTGCCGGTGCTCTGGGTCCGCCGGTGACTGGCCACGGTGATCAGCTCACCTACCACACCGGCCTGGCCGGACTCCTCCAGCACCTCGCGCCGCAGCGCGGCGCGCACGTCCTCGCCGGTGTCCACGCCTCCGCCCGGCAGGTGCCAGGTACCGGCGGCGGGGTAGCCCTCGGCGATCAGGCTCAGCAGGACCCGCCCGGCCGGGTCGGTGACGATCCCGTAGGACGAGAACCGGCGCATGCGGGGGCGCGCCCCCTCCGGTGCGGGGTCCTCCTCGGCCGCCAGGGCGGGAGCCGGGGGAATCAGACCCTCGGTGGGCACGACCGCTGGCCAGGCCGAGACGAGGCCGGGTTCGGCGAACACGATCCGGTCCACGTGCAGGGCGCGCCCGCGCGGCAGGCTCACGGTCTCGGTGAGCACGTCGAGTGCCACCAGCGGAGCCCCCTCGGGCAGGTCGCCCAGTCCGCGGGCCACCTCCTCGGGGTCCTCGCCGAAGAGCACGCGCGCTCCGACCAGGACCGGGCCGGTGGGTCCGGAGGTGACGAGGTGGACGGTGACCCGACGGGCCATCCAGTCGTCGATCGAGGTCACAGCAGACCCGTCGCGGCCATGCTGCTGGACAGCCCCACCATGCGCAGGAGGCCGTCCAGGTCGCTCAGGGTGGTGACGCCCTCCACGGGCTCGCGGGCCTGGCGGTCGACGATGACCGGGCGCATGCCCGAGGCGACGGCGCCCACGGCGTCGGCCTGGATCTGGTCGCCCACGTGCCAGCAGGCGCCGGGGTCCACGCCCAGCCGCTGGGCGGTGGTGTGGAAGATCCGGGGGTCGGGCTTGCCCGCGCCCACAGTGTCGGCGCAGACCACGGCGTGGAAGTAGGGGGTGAGTTCCAGGGCCTGGAGCTTGGCGTGCTGGAGGGACTCGATGCCGTTGGTGAGCACGGCGAGCCGGTATCCGGCCGACGAGAGCGCGTTGAGCACCGGGAAGGTGTCGGAGTAGACCTGCCATCCGCTGCGGTGGCCGTCCAGGTACATGCGGTAGAGCTCGTCGCAGTGGTGGTCGGCGAGGTCGGAGTGGCCGGCCTGGAGGGCCAGGGCGCGGACGCGCTGGCGACGCTGCTCGTCCAGGGTGAGGTCGCCGCGCAGGTAGGCGCTGAAGGAGATCTCGGTCTGGGTGTCCCACAGTGCGCGGGCCGAACCGAAGTCGGGGTGGCCGAGCCGTTCCATGACCGTGCGCAGACCCACGGACGAGGCGGCGAGGTCGTCGATGAGTGTGTCGTCCAGGTCGAAACAGATCGCGGCCGGGAGAGCGGGTGTGTTCGGCATCGTTCCTCGAAGTGGGGTGGGCATGACAAAACATGCCAACGCTAACCCGTGGCCGAACGGGAAAAGGTATAAACCCCACCTAAAGGGATGTGACCAACATCACCGGACGTGGGGATTGAATCGCCGCTGATCAGGGAAGGCGTTGGAACCACAGCAGTGAGGTCAATGCCGTCGCCAACGCCAGGACGATCGCCGCCATGACGAACCGAGTGACGATCTCCTCATGCACCATCTCCGAGCCCAGCGAGGACCCGATGTCCTCGTACACCTCGTCCAGCTCCGTCTCGCTCTCGGCCTCGTAGAAGTGCCCGCCGGTGTCCTCGGCCAGCCCCTGGAGCGCCTCCTTGTCGATGTCGGCCGGCACCTGGTAGCCGTCGATCTCGATCATCGCGGCCCCGCTGCCGAAGGCGATCGTCGACACCGGGACCTCCTCGTCGGCCGCCTCCGCCGACGCCTGGAGGATGTCCCGACCACTCGTGTTCTCACCGTCCGAGAGCAGCACGATCGCCGCGGGCGGAGGGTCCTCCTCGGCGTCCTCGTCGAAGGTGCGGATCGCCTCCAGAGAGGCGAACACCCCCTCACCGATCGCCGTCCCCGGACCCAGCCGCAGCGTCTCGATCGACCCCGTCACCGACTCGTGGTCCTGCGTGGGCGGGGCCACCACCGTGGCCGTCGAGGAGAACGACACCAACCCCACGTTGAACCGGTCCGGCAACGTCTCCACGAACCCCCGGGCCGACTCCTTGGCCGCGTGCAACCGGTCCGGCTCGATGTCGTTGGCGGCCATCGACAGCGACACGTCCACCGCCACCATGATCGTCGCCCGTTCCCGGGGCGCCTCGACCGGCATCGCGGGCACCGCCATCGCGGCGATCAACACCCCCAGCGCCAGTGTGAACAGTGTGGCGGGCACGTGTCGGCGCACGTCCGGCCGGTGCGGCACCACCTGGTTCAACAGCTCCAGGTTGGTGAAGCGCACCGTGTACTCACGACGCTGGCGCTGCGTGAACACGTAAGCGCCCACGAGCAGCACCAGGATCAGCAGCCACCACAGCCGCTGCGGCTCCAGAAAGGTCATGTCCGCCCCACGTCCCCCCTGCCCGTACCCGCACGGGAACCTCCCGCACCCACGTCCCGGCCCGGGATCCCCACTCTGCCGGAGCCGCTCACCTGGGCACCCCCGGCGTGTGCCGGGCCATGTGGTGCGCGGTCCGGCGCTGGTTGATCACGAACCTGGCGGTGTCCAGGACCCAGTCCCGGTCCGTGCGCAACACCAGATGGTGTACCCCGCAGCGGCGCAGGGCACCGCGCACCGCCGCCCGCTGCGCCGAGGCGGCCCGTTGGTAGCGTTCACGGACCGCCCGGGTCAGACGCACGTCACGTACCCGCCC
Source organism: Nocardiopsis sp. L17-MgMaSL7 (assembly GCF_003182025.1). Lineage (NCBI taxonomy): Bacteria > Bacillati > Actinomycetota > Actinomycetes > Streptosporangiales > Nocardiopsidaceae > Nocardiopsis > Nocardiopsis sp. L17-MgMaSL7. The sequence continues at coordinate 90,208 of NZ_QGTF01000013.1, forward strand.
GGTGGCCGGATCACGCAACGCCACGTCACCCACCTCGGGCACGTCCAGCTCACGGGGATCCAGCACCTCGACCACCAGCACCTGGTGGCGCGATCCCAGCTGCCGCAGCGGCCGCTCCCAGGGCACCTCGTCTCCGAAGGCCGGAGTGTCGAGGAAGTCGGAGATCACCACGCGCAGCCCCCGCCTGCGCCGGGTCCGCACCAGGTCGGTGACGGCGTCGGCCAGACCGGCCCGGTTCTCGTCCGGCGTGCGCACGTCCTCCTGTGGCGCGGCGGCCACCGTCGCCAACAACGACAGCAGCGCCTCCTTGCCCGACCTCGCGGGCCAGCGCCGCACCCGCCCCTGGTGCAGGAAGTGCGCCCCGAAGCGGTCACCCACCCGCTGTGTGAGCAGGTTGGTCGCCACCAGCGCGCCCACAGCGATCTCCCGCTTGGACCTCAGCCCGGTGCCGAAGTCCATGCTCGGGGACAGGTCGAGCAGCGTCCAGCTCTCCAGCTCGCGGTCGGCGACCACGTCGCGCACGTGGGGGGTGTCGGTCCGCGCGGTCACCGCCCAGTCCATGTGCCGCACGTCGTCCTCGCCCGGCTGGTACAGGCGGGCCTCGGCCGCCTCGGACCCCGGGCCCAACCGCAGCCCGAGGTGCTCGCCGTGCAGGAGACCGTCCAGTCGCTGCACGATGCGCAGGTCCAGACGGCGCAGTGCGGCCCTGAGCCGCGGGTCGGAACCGATGGCGGGAGTGTTCACACGATCACCTCTGGTTCCTTCCTACCTCTGCGTGGCGAAGGAGGCGGTCTCACCCGAGGGCGGCTCGTCCCAGATGACCCGGGGCGCGGGAACGGTCGACAGGATGCGGTCGACCACCTGGTCGGGCGTGACCCCGTCGGCCAGGGCGTCGAAGGTCAGGACCAGACGGTGCGCGATGATGTCGTGCGCCAGGACCCGCACGTCGTCCGGGAGCACGTAGTCGCGCCCCCGCAGCAGGGCCAGCGCCCGTGCCGCCGCGACCAGGCCCAGGGTGGCGCGCGGGCTGGCGCCCACCTCCAGAGCCTGGCGCAGGTCGGGCATCTGGTGGTTCTCCGGCTCGCGGGTGGCCATGACCAGGCGCACGACGTAGTCGGCGATCAACTGGTGCACGTGGACGCGCTCGGCGTCGGCCTGAAGCTCGCCCAGGGTCACCGGGTCCAGCACCTGGTGGGCGGTGGGCGGCGTCGAACTCATCCGGCGCAGGATCTCCATCTCCTCGTGCGCCTTGGGGTGGTGGACGTTGACCTTCATGAGGAAGCGGTCGCGCTGCGCCTCGGGCAGCGGGTAGACCCCCTCGGACTCCACCGGGTTCTGCGTGGCGATGACGATGAAGGGGGAGGGCAGCGGGTGCGTGGTGCCGCCGATGGACACCTGCCGCTCGGCCATGACCTCCAACAGCGCGGACTGCACCTTGGCGGGCGCGCGGTTGATCTCGTCGGCGAGCACGAAGTTGGCGAAGACCGGGCCCAGCTCGACGTCGAACCGCTCGGTGGACGGGTGGTAGATGCGCGTGCCGACGATGTCCGAGGGCACGAGGTCCGGGGTGAACTGGATGCGGGAGAACGACCCGCCGGTGACCTTGGCCAGAGTGGAGACGGCCAACGTCTTGGCGATGCCGGGGACCCCCTCGATGAGGCAGTGTCCCTGGGCGACCAGGGCGATGAGGGAGCGCTCCACCATGCGCTCCTGGCCCACGATCACCGTGGACACCTCGTGCAGCGCCGCCCGCAGCAAGCGGGTCGGCTCGCCCGGAGTGCTCTCCGGCCCCGGCGCGGACGCGGGGCCGTTCCCGGGTGGGGTTTCTGCCATGTCCCGTCCTTCCCGGACTCGGCACCCCCGTGCGTGGGCGCCGGTAAGGAGTAGGTTGTGGATCACCTGTGGCGACACTACCTGTTTAGGTGCTCTCGGGCCGGTAGACAACGCGAGACTGGGACCGGGACGGACGGCGGGACGACGGGTGGCGGACCGCGACGTGTCGGAGAGGGGAAGTGACATGACGGCGCCCACGAGGGGCCTCCACGACGTCGACCCGCGCCAGCTCGGCGGGTACCGGCTGCTCGGACGACTGCACGAGTCACGTCTGGGCGTGGTCTACCTGGGCCGCGACTCCGCGGGGGAGCGGATGAGCGTGGCGATGCTCAACGACGCGGCGGGCATCGACGAGCCCACACGGGAGCGGTTCGCGCGCGCGGTGCGCGACGGCGAGGGCGTGGCGGCGGCGCGTACGAGCGGGAGGTCGGCCCTGTGGGTGGCGGTTCCCTACGAGGAGGGCGGCGCGGGTGCGGGCCGGTTCCTGGAGGAGGCCGGGCGCGGTGGTCCCGTGGTCCTGCGCGGACCGGTGGTGATGCCGTACTGGGCGGGGGAGCGGGGCGGTTCGGCGGTGCGTTGGGCGCCCTGGGCGGGGCGCCGGGACAGTCCGGTGGCCCGTGGGGAGGCCAACTGGTGGCTGATCGGCGGACTGGGCGCGCTGTTGCTGTTGCTCCTGTTGTTGGTGTTCGCGCTGTACCTGTGGATGATGCAGTTCCCTCCTCCGGAGATGCCGTCTCCGAGTGAGCCCGGGGCGGAGCAGTCCGAGCCGGCCGAGGAACCGGGGTCGGCCCCGGGCCCCGAGGAGGGGGAGGGGGACCCGGCCAGTCCGGTGCCCACGCTCCCCGCGCCGGGGGACGAGGGTGACGGGGACTGGGGAGAGGACCCCGAGGACAACCTCTAGCGGTACCGGGGGAGCGCGGGTCCGAGGCGGGGCCGAGGACGTTTGGAGGAGCGGGTGGTGGGCCCCGGCCCACCACCCGCTTCGTGTCTGCGGACTGCCCGGCACCGGATCCTCCCGAGGAACTCCGAGACGTTCGGGTGTTCCACTTATAAATCTACGTCGTAAAGGTGGCGCGGCCGTTCTGTCGAACCGCCCTACCAAAAAACGTATTCGCGCGGCTACGCCGCCCGCCTCCCAACTCCTCGTTCCGGAGGGGTGCGGTGTGTCGGGCCCCGTGGGGCCCGTATCTAGAACGTGTTCAGCCCTGTTTAGGGGAGCGCGGAGGAGGGCGTGCGGGCCCCGGGTGGGCCTGGTCGGAGCTCTCGCCTGTGTCCGGTTGAGCGCCGGACGGCACCGGTCGCCGGCGAACGAGCGCGTGAACACGGTCGTCGGTTCGGTGCCTATGCTGGCCAGCGTGCTGAAAAAGGTGATCGCGACGCGGTACGTGCTACCGCTGCGCGAAGGAGGTTCGCTCCCGGGGTTGGTCGAGGCCGACGACCTGGGAATGTACGTGGTCAAGTTCATCGGTGCCGGACAGGGGCGCAAGACGTTGGTGGCCGAGGTCATCACCGGTGAGCTGGGCCGGGCCCTGGGGCTTCCGGTCCCGGAACTGGCCGAGGTGGAGTTCGACGCGGTCATCGCCCGCGGTGAACCCGACCCCGAGGTCCAGGAGCTGCTCAAGGCCAGCGGCGGGCTGAACCTGGGGATGGACTTCCTCCCCGGTTCCCTGGGATTCGACCCGCTGACCTTCGAGGTGGACCCGGAGTTCGCCGGTCGGGTGCTGTGGTTCGACGCCCTGACCGGAAACGTGGACCGTTCCTGGCGCAACCCGAACATGCTGCTGTGGCACGGTCGGCCCTACCTGATCGACCACGGGGCGACGCTGATCTTCCACCACAGCTGGGCCAACGCCGACCGGTTCGTCGGGCGCGCCTACGACGCCTCCGACCACGTGCTGTCGGGGGCCGCCCCCGACCTCGCGGCGGCCGACGCCGCCCTGGCCCCGCTCGTGGACGAGGACCTGCTGCGCGGTGTGGTGCGTCTGGTGCCCGACGAATGGCTGGAGGGCGAGCCTGGGTTCGGCTCGCCGGAGGAAGTACGAGAGGCGTACGTGAAGCACCTGGTGGCCCGTGTGGCGGACCGTTCCTGGCTGCCGGAGGTGACCTCGTGAGCGAGCGCTACACCACGGTGACCACCGGGCAGGTGGGTGTGGAACGTGAACGGGCGGTGTTCGAGTACGCGCTGCTGCGGGTGATCCCGCGTCTGGACCGCGGTGAGTGCGTGAACGCCGGGGTGATCGTCTACTCGCAGGAGCGGGCGTTCCTGGCGTCGCGATCGGACCTGGACGAGGCCCGGTTGCTGGCCGTGGACGCGGCGGTGGACGTCGTCGGCGTGCGGCGGGCGCTGGAGGCTGTCGAGATGATGTGCCGGGGTGGTGCCGAGGCGGGGCTGGCCGGTCGTGAGAGGCCGGGGCAGCGGTTCCGTTGGCTGACCGCTCCCAGGAGCACCATCGTGCAGCCGGGGCCGATCCACGGCGGTCTGACGGAGAATCCGGAGGCTGAGGTGGAGAGGCTGCTGGACCGGCTGGTGCGGTGACGGGCGGTCGGTGGCGGGGGTGCAGATGACCGTAACGCCGACGTAAGGGACATCACAGGCCTTCGGGTGGTTGGGTGGGGAGAGAAATCCTCCCCTTCGGTGTTGGTATGGAGTGGTCCATCCCTTTGGGCACGCTCCCAACCATCCCTGATCCGTCGCGGCTCCGGTACGCCGGTGTGCGGATCGGCCTGTCTGCGAACTGGAGTGCCTGTGCAGTCCCCATCGTCCCCCTCCATCTCCCCCGACCAGGGGGTCGCCCCCGAACCGACGCGGTCGCGCAAGTCGGTCGCCCTGCTGGTGCTGGTCCTCGGTGTGCTCACCGCCACCGGCCCGCTGGCGACCGACATGTACCTTCCGGCCTTTCCCCAGATCACCCGGGAACTCGGGGCGACGGAGGGGCAGATCGGGCTGACCCTGACGGCGATCATGATCGGCATGGCCGTGGGGCAGCTGGTCATCGGGCCGATGAGCGACGCCTGGGGGAGACGCGGTCCGCTGCTGGTGGGTGTCGCGCTGTTCACGGTGACGTCGGTGCTGTGTGTGTTCGTACCGAACGTGGCGGTGTTCGTCGCGCTGCGCTTCCTCCAGGGCGTGGCGGGGGCGGCCGGTGCCGTGGTGGCCCGGGCCATCGTGCGCGACATGTTCCAGGGTGACGACGCGGTGCGGTTCTTCTCCCGGCTGGCGTTGGTGATGATGCTGGCCCCGTTGCTGGCTCCGCTGGTGGGTGCGCAGCTCTTGCTGGTGGGCCCGTGGCAGTTGAGTTTCTGGGTGCTGGCGGCGATGTCGGCGCTGAGCTTCGTGCTGGTGCTGCTGTGGCTGCCGGAGAGCCTGCCGCCGGAGGCCCGACGGTCCCAGGGGCCGCGTGAGCTGGCCTCGACGGTGTGGGGGTTGGTGCGCAACCCGCGGTTCGTGAGTCCCGTGCTGACCCTGGGGTTGAGCTTCGGAATGCTGTTCACCTACGTGTCGGCGTTCTCGTTCGTTTCGCAGAACGAGTTCGGGATCTCGCCGCAGACCTACGGGTGGTTGTTCGCGGTCAACGCGTTGGCGTCGATGGCGGGCACCCAGGGCAACGGTTTCCTGGTGGGTCGTGTGGACACGGCCCGGCGGTTGCTGATGGGTCTGCTGCTGGCCCTGGTGGCGGTGTTGAGCCTGTTGGTGGTGGCGCTGACCGGGCTGGCCGAACTGTGGATGGTGTCGGGGCTGTTGGCTCTGATGATGTTCAGCGTCGGTTTCATCATGCCGAACGCGACGGTGACGGCTCTGGACGGGCAGCCCAAGGCGGTGGCCGGTACGGCCTCGGCGCTCATGGGTTCGATGCAGTTCGCTCTGGGTGGTTTGATCGCGGCCATGGCGGGGTTGACGCCTTCGGGTGAGGCCTCGTTGGTGAGCATGGCCGTGGTGATGGCTTCCGTGGCCGTGCTGTCGTTGCTGGCGTTCGTCTGGGCCGCGCGAGTGAAGGTCCGATGAGCCCAGGTCTCGGGTGATTTCGGGCCGGACGGCGAGGTTGCCGTTCGGTGGGGAAATGGGCACAGTAGGGCACAATTCCCCGACTGAGGCGGGTGGGGATCGTGTCGGGCCCGCCTACTGACGCGACAGAGGATGAGTGGGTATGGGCGAGACCCCCGGTTCGTTGGCTCGAGAACACTCCGGGTTGAGTGACCTGATCTACGAGGTGGCGACCACGGACGCCCACGCGCACGTGTTCTCCGTGTTGGAGGGTCGGGACTGGGAGCGTCGGACTGCCGGGGAGTTCGCCACCGAGGTGACGGCTCTGGCGAAGGGGCTGGTCGCGGCCGGTGTCGCCGAGGGTGACCGGGTGCTGTTGGTGGCCGACTCGCACCATGACTGGGTGCGTTTCGCGTTCGCCGTGTGGTCGGTGCGGGCGGTGTTGGTGCCGCTGCCGAGGACGGCGTCAGCGGAGCGGGTGCAGCACGTGGTGCGTGAGACGCGTCCGGCGGCCGCGGTGGTCGAGGGGGAGCGCCAGTACCGGACGGCCGTGGGGTTGCAGCGTGAGCTGCCGGACCTGGGCCGGGTGTGGCGGTACGAGGAGGGCCTGCCGGTGGTGGCGGGTCTGGGGACGTACATGGACGCCTCGGCGGTGCGGTTCCGTCGTGACGAGGTGGTCGCCGACGACCCCGCGGTGGTGTTGTACCCGATGAGCACGGTCTCGCGGCGGACGCGGGGTGTGGTGCTGTCGCACGGGGCGCTGCTGACGGCGGCGGCTGACCTGGTTGACCGGATGTGGCCACGGTTGTCGGAGCTGGCTCCGGGCCGGGCGAGCGCGGTGCTGGACCTGCCGATGTCGGAGCTGCCGGGGTTGGCGTCGTTGGTGGCGTGCGTGGTGGGCCGGGTCCGGGTGGGTCTGGTGGCCCCGGGGCGGTTGCGGCGTGAGCTGGACCGGTTCCGGCCGACGGTGCTGGTGTGCCGACCGCACCTGTTCGAGCGGGTGCACGGTTCGGAGCGGGCGACGGCGCACTCCACGGACTGGGACTCGGTGGGGACGTTCAACGCGGCGATGGACGCGGCGGTGTCGTTCGACCAGTCACCGAAGAAGGGTGCCTGGCGTCGGTTGTCGCGGTCGATGTACGACTGGTCGTTCTCGAAGATCCGGGACATGCTGGGTGGCCGGGTGCATCTGGCGGTGTGCTGGGGCGGTGGGCTGACGGATCGGTTGGACAGCTACTTCAGCGGTGTGGGTGTGCCGGTGATGCAGGTGTTCGGTGTGCCTGAGACGGCGGGTGTGTTCGTGGCGAACGCGCCGGGTGAGCGGGTCGCGGGCTCGGTGGGTCAGGCGATGCCGGGGCGTGAGGTGTGGGTGTCGCGCGAGGGTGAGTTGTTCGTGCGCGGCGGTGCGGTGTTCCTGGGGTACTGGGCGGACGGTGAGGGTTCGCGGTCGGCGTTCCGGGAGGGCTGGTTGGCCACGGGGGTGTTGGCCGAGGAGGACGCTGAGGGGTTCGTCCGGGTGCGGGGGCGGGTGCGTCCGCAGGCGTCCGTGGCGGAGGTTCCGGGGCGGTTCGTGCCTCGGGCGAATGTGCTCGACGTGGTGGCCGAGCCGGAGACGGAGGTGGCTCCGGGGGTGGTGGCCACGGCGTCGCTGCCTGTGGTGGAGGCTCCGACGCGTGAGTTGGAGGTCGCTCCGGCGGTGGGTTCCGGGGGGTCTCGGGGGGAGTCGTCGGGGACGGGTGAGTTCGCGGCGGTGGGTGACGGGTCGCGGGACGCCGACGTGGTGGCGGGTTTCGAGGCTCGGTTGCGGTCGCATCCGTTGATCAGTCAGGTGTTGGTGATCGTGGAGGGGCGGCCGTTCGCGAGTGCCCTGGTGACGCTGGTGCGTGATCAGTTGGAGTACTGGCGTCTGGTGAACGGTCGGCCGTTGTCGATGGCGCCGGAGGAGATAGCGGGGGACCGTGATCTGCTGCGGGAGGTGCAGGGGTTGGTGTACGAGGCCAACCGGAGTGTGCCGCGGCATCTGGCGGTGCGGTCGTTCCATGTGTTGGCCGAGGAGTTCACGGTGCAGTCGGGGTTGGTGCGTCCTTCGGGGGAGTTGCGGCGTGAGGCGGTGTTGCGTGCGTTCTCTGAGGAGATCGACGGGCTGTATCGGGTGCGTCGTGAGTAGTGGTTGAGGCGGGTGTGTGGCCGTGGTCCCGGTGGGGGCCGCGGCCTTTTTTCATTGGCCGTTGAGGTAGGCGAGGACGGCGAGGACGCGGCGGCTGTCGTCGCTGGAGGGGGGCAGGTCGAGTTTGGTGAAGATGTTGTTGATGTGTTTGCTGATGGCTTTTTCGGTGATGTAGAGGCGTCCGGCGATGGCGGAGTTGGAGCGGCCCTCGGCCATTTCGGCGAGGACCTCGCGTTCGCGGGGGGTGAGTTGGGCGAGAGGGCCGCTCTGGTCCTGGCGGGCGAGGAGTTGGGAGATGACGGCGGGGTCCATCGCGGTGCCTCCGGCGGCGACGCGGCGGATGGCCTCGATGAACTGGTTGATGTCGAAGACGCGGTCCTTGAGGAGGTAGCCGACGCCTCCCGCGTCGTCGGAGAGGAGTTCGCGGGCGTAGAGCTGTTCGACGTGCTGGGAGAGGACGAGGATCGGCAGGCCGGGGATCTGGGTGCGGGCTCCGATGGCGGCCTGGAGGCCTTCGTCGGTGAAGGTGGGGGGTAGGCGGACGTCGACCACGGCGACGTCGGGTTTGTGGTCGATGAGGGCGGTGTGGAGGTCGGGTCCGTTGTCGACGGCGGCGACGACGGTGAAGGTGTGGGCTTCGAGGAGTCGGATCAGGCCGTCGCGGAGGAGGGCAAGGTCTTCGGCGATGACAACGCGCATGGGATCTCCAGGGTGACGATGGTGGGGCCGCCGTGGGGGCTGGTGATGTTCATCGTGCCATCGAAGGAGTCGAGGCGTCGGGCGATGCCGGTGAGGCCGCTTTCGGGGGTGGGTTTGGCGCCTCCTTGTCCGTTGTCGGTGATGGTGGCGACGAGTCGTTGGCGGCCGTGGTTGATGTGGACCCAGGCGTGGGTGGCGTGGGCGTGTTTGGCGGTGTTGGTGAGGAGTTCGGCGATGGCGAAGTAGGCGGCGGATTCGACGGGGTCGGCGGGTCTGCCGTTGAGGTTGGTGGTGACGGTGATGGGGAGGTGGTGGGTGAGGGCGAGGGCGTGGACTGCTCCGTCGAGTCCGCGTTCCACGAGGACGGGTGGGTGGATGCCGCGGACGAGGTCGCGGAGTTCGGTGAGGGCTCTGCGGGTGGTTTCGCGGGCTTCGGCGAGCATGTGTTTGGCGTTGTGGGGGTTGGTGTCGACGATTTGTTCGGCCATGGCGAGGTTCATGCCGAGGGCGACGAGGCGGGCTTGGGCTCCGTCGTGGAGGTCGCGTTCGATGCGGCGGATTTCGGCGGCCTGGGTGTCGATGGTGTCGGCGCGGCTGGTGGCGAGGTGGGCGACGCGTGCGGTGAGTCGGGCTTTTTCGGAGGGGGCGAGGATGATGCGGGCGAGTTTGTGGTGGGCGCTGGTGGTGAGGGGGTGGAGGAAGTGGGCGAGGAGGAGGGTGAGTGCGGCGGGGATGAGTGCGAGGAGGGCTTCGGTGGGGGGGTGGGGGGGGATGAATCCGGAGAGGGCG